>CANQAE010000026.1 GCA_947589465.1 uncultured Clostridia bacterium
CGTGCCGCGCGTAAAATTCTCTCCCCACCCCGTATGGGTCGAGAATTTTACGCGCGGCACGGCAATACGAATACAATTCGTCAAGACTTATCACGTCCTCGTGCGCCGCTATCTGAAATACCGAATCGGCGGAAGTGTACACGATAGGAAAACCCGTCCGCATATGTTCGGCTCCGTAATCCTTGATAACTTCGGTCCCCGAATACGGCTTGTTGCACAGAACGTCCCTGCCTATTGCTTGACGGAACTTGTCTATTATTTCGGGCGGAAATCCGTCCGCAAACGTCGGCATCGGCTTTGTGGATATGAGTCCCGCGAGTTCCCAATGCCCCGTCGTGGTGTCCTTTCCGCACGAATATTCGCGCAACTTGCAAAAACTTGCAAGCGGATCTTTTACTCCGCCGCCCACGCCGTCTATGTTGAATAGACCGAGTTCGGCAAGATGGGGTGCGGAAAAATCACGGTAATCTCGTATTGCTCCCAATGTATTGCTGCCTTCGTCGCCGAACGCTTCGGCGTCGGGCGCCGCTCCTACCCCGAAACTGTCCATTACAATTACAAAAACTCTC
This sequence comes from uncultured Clostridia bacterium, assembly GCA_947589465.1. Classification (GTDB taxonomy): domain Bacteria; phylum Bacillota; class Clostridia; order Christensenellales; family Pumilibacteraceae; genus CAG-552. Next base: position 570 of record CANQAE010000026.1, read on the forward strand.
TTTCCTTTCATTTGGCTATTTTGAGCGCAACCTCCATCATTGCGGTAAAGGACTCGCGCCTTTCTTCCGCCGTCGCGTATTCTTCGGGATGAACGAACGAATCGCTCACCGTGCATATGCAAACAGCGTGCTTATTCGCACGCGCCGCGTTGCAATAAAGCGCCGCCGACTCCATTTCGACGCCGAGAACATTCATTTTGCGCCATTTGGACGCGGACGCCGAGTCGTCGTAGAACGTGTCGGACGACAAGACGTTGCCAACCTTGTAATTTATGCCGCGCCTATTACATTCTTCTTCGGCGGCTTTGACGAGCGCGTAATCGGCGATCGGACAAAACGTACCGGGAAGTTCGTATTGACGCGCATAATTACTGTTGGTGCAAGCCCCCATCGCTATGATAACGTCGCGAAGGTGCAGATCGCCGTCAAGACTGCCGCAAGTGCCTACACGTATGATGTTTTCCACATCGTAAAAGTTAAAAAGTTCATAGGAGTATATGCCCATGGAAGGCTGTCCCATGCCCGAAGCCATTACCGAAACGCGTTTACCTTCGTAATATCCCGTGAACCCTTTCATACCTCTTATGTCGCTTATGAGGACGGCTTTATCCAAAAATTTTTGGGCTATAAATTCCGCTCTTTGCGGATCGCCTGGCATAATGACCGTCGTCGCGAAGTCGCCCTTTTTCGCTCCTATATGCGGAGTCGGAACTTTAATATCCTGCATTAATTGCCTCCCTGTTCCCTTATTATATCTTTGACTACCGAACTTGCACCTATTCGGTCGGCTCCCGCCTCCAAAAATTTCTCTGCGTCCGCCGCCGTCTTTATACCGCCCGCCGCTTTGACCTTGACGCTCGGCGGCGAAAATTTCCTCAAAAGTTTCACGTCCTCTATCGTCGCGCCACCCTCGAAGCCGGTGGACGTCTTTATGAAATCGGCGCCGCCCTCGGCAACGAGTTCACACGCCTTTATTTTGCTTTTCTCGTTAAGCAATGCGGCGCAAATAATTATTTTGAGTATCTTGCCTTTTGTCGCCTTTTTGATCGCGGCTATTTCGTCGCGAACGTAATCGTAATTGCCGTCGAGCAACTCGCCCACATTTATCACCGCATCTATTTCGTCCGCGCCGTCTAAAATCGCGCGTTCTGTTTCGGCTACTTTGATCGAAACGGCGTTGTAGCCGTTCGGGAATCCTATTACCGTGCATATGGGTATTCTGCCGTCGGCGTATTTCTTCGCCCGCGCAACGTAACAAGGCGGTATACACACCGACGCAGTCCCAAATCGCACGCCTTCGTCTATGAGCGTTTCGATATCATGATAGGTCGCGTCCTTCGCAAGCAAAGTATGATCGCACCTTTGCAAAATAAATTGCCTGTCCATAAAAATTTTCCTTTTCGTTCTCGTTTTCATTAGTATATAATATCGGCGACCGAAAAGTCAATAGTTTTTTTCGGGCGACAGACCGCTATGACTACCAAAAATTAAATAAAAAATTTATTTTCAAAATGCCGTAAAATCATTTGATTTCCGTAAGTTTTTTTGATATAATATTTTAGCCTGTTTATGGCGGCATAGCTCAGTTGGCTAGAGTACTCGGTTCATACCCGATTGGTCGTAGGTTCGAATCCCACTGCCGCTACCAACCACGGCTCCATGGTCAAGCGGTTAAGACATCGCCCTTTCACGGCGGTAACGCGGGTTCGATTCCCGCTGGAGTCACCAAACGGGAGCTTAGCTCAGTTGGGAGAGCATCTGCCCTACAAGCAGAGGGTCATAGGTTCGAACCCTATAGCTCCCACCAAAAAAGACTTATTTTTCATAAGTCTTTTTTTTGTGCCGTAAAGCGTATATTGAGAATTCTTGCGTAAATATAGAGATTTCCTCGATAGACCTTTGTTTTACTATACCCGAAAGCGTTTTACTTCCCTTTTCTGCCGAAAGCGGTATACTTCCCTTTTCTGTCGAAAGCGTACACTTCCCTTTTTTGCCGAAAGCGGTTTACTTTCCGTGCTTTTCGTACGGTGGCAAAAATTCGCCGACAGGCAAGCCGCCGTAACTGTTTTTTACTTCCGAGCCGAACAACGTGATCGCCCGCTTCGGGCACAAGTTGACGCAACGATAGCAAAATACGCAATTGCCGCTTGGGACAACTTGCCCGTTCTCGAATTTCAGGTTGCCGACGGGACAACTTTTGATACAGATCCCGCACCCGACGCACTTTTGCCTGTCAACTTTGATGGCCGACCGCTTGCCCTTCTCGCCTTTTCGCCACCATTTGCGCTGGCAAAAATAACCGACGGCGTGCGACACGGGATCGAATCCGCGCAAAAACTTTTTGTCGAAGGCTATCTTTTGCGAAAAAGCGTCGAGCCGCCGAACGGCGTTATGCACGATCCCGCTCAGTTCATCGCCGTTCCGCACTTTGAAAACCGACCCGTCCGCAATGTTATTCGGCATATTGAAATGTTCGGCATACTTTACGATTGCGCCTTTTTTTCGCAACGTCCTGCCGAGGCTCGCCGAACCGTCGCCCGAAAAAAAGTACTGAGTTTCGGCTATTGCCACCGTCTTGCCGGAAAACTCCTTTCCATACCTATGCACGAAGTTGCGCATGGGAATGGGCGGCGACGACCCGTATATCGGGAACGCCACAAGAACTATGTCCGCGCCCGAAATTTCCGAGGCGAAATCTGCCTTTTGCGTAATGTCGAACAAATCGACGTCGAAAAAAACGGATAACTTCCGCACAAGGTATGTCGCGACGAATTTTGTATTGCCAGTTCCCGAAAAGTAAAACGCCCTGAACTTTTTCATTCTTCCCTCCAAAATATTACCCATATTTATATGCGCCATACGACAAATGCGTTAAACCGCGCACAAATTTCTTTTTTGTCCGAATATGCGCGTTTACGCGATACATATGCCGCCATTCGAGCGAAGTAGGCGCGCGTAACAAAAAAAATACCACACGTATAAGCGCGTGGTATTTTTTTTGTCATATCAACTTTTAACTTTATTTTCTGTCGCGTTTAAGAAGCAGCGAAAGTCCTATGACCGCAAAAGGCACCATGATGAGTTGCAAATATATGCCGACCAGACCGTCTACAACGGAATTTGCAAGCGCGGCGAACTCTCTGCCCGCTATAAGGTTGTAGATCATGTACACTGCTCTGCCCGAAATTTGCGCGATCGCAACGGCGGGGAAAGCAAAATAAGGGGTGCTTTCTATCTTCTTCGAAAACAGTCCGCTTATGCCGCCGAACGCCGCAAGTTCCAATATCATATACGGAAGTCTTTCGAGCGACGGCATAGCCGTGCCGAGCGCGAGACTCGTAAAGCCCAAACTTATCACGGGCGATAATATTCCGACGCCCAAACCCCATTGCCAGCCGAGCAAACAGCCCGCAAGCAACGCGGGAGCATACATAGGCATAAACACAGAGCCGGCACTTACTCCACCGATAGCGTGGGTAATTTGCGGCAAAGCGACCGCAAGTACGACTAAAAGCGCAGAGATCGCGCTCTTTATCGAAATGCGGACCTTCAAGTCATAACGTTTCAACACACTTTCCAACATACAAAAAACCTCCGTCCTTATTTTTTTGTCGTTCCCTTTGCGGAACGTCATTTTTTTCGCCCCCATATCGCCAAATTAGGTAAGGCGCGAAAAAAAGGGCGACGGAAAACCTCACCCTTGATTACTGACGGCAGCGCATAGCGTCGCCGCCGACAAAAAGTTTTCGTCCTCCGTCTACCTTATTATAGCACAAAAATTTGCTTTTGCCAAATATTTACAAGTATTTTACAGAGGACAGCGGATTAATTTCAGGACCCTTGCGAATTGACGGTATCGTCCGATTTCGTGATCATGCGGTATTCCGCCTCGTCGTCCACTTCCGCGTCGTCGGTTACTCCTTCGTAAAGTTCGCCCGCCTGCATCTCGACCGCACGAAGCAGATCGGGATTATCGGCAGTCTTTATACCGCCTTCCATATCGGCGACCTTTTTCATTTCGGCGGCTTTATCAAATTTCTTTTTCATAGACACCTCCGGAAATATTATGCGTAATCGGGCGACGCTTATTCAATGGCGATATTGTCTATCTTGCCCTCCCGCAACGAAAATTCGCACTTATGTCCCTTACCGTTCACGTCCACCGCAAAATAATTGCCGCGCACCTTTAATAGGTCCGTAAATTCGCCGAAAAATTCGTCCATATCCTTTTCGCCCAGACCCGACGCGAGCGAAGGCGACAATAATCCCGCCGCCGCGCCATAATGCCGACCTTTGACAAAATAAAAGAAGCGCAGACCCATATCGTCGGGTTCGTTTTTGTGTCCGTCGAAATAAATCAAACTGTATCGTTTGCACAACTTAATTACATAGTCGCGCTCGGCTATCTTGCACGACAACGCCGAAGTTCGGTTGGAGTGTACCTCGCCCCCCACAAGTTTGACGGTGTAAGGCGAGTAGCAGGCGTCGAGAGGCAAGACGGTCAAATATACCACAGTGTCATGCGATATCGTGAATCTGTCCCCTTCGAAAAATTTGCCGCCCATCAAATAGACGCACTCACATTCGGGCGCAAGCATAATATTTATATCCATACAAATATTTTTATGCCCGATTTATAATCAATATGTATAGATTATAGAAATATGGGAAGTATTATGGTATCCAAAAGGAGGTATTTTTATGGATAACAATTGGACTATAAATCAAACAAAGGAACTTTTTTCGCTTGTAAGCAATGCCGTTTCGGAGGGCAAAGGACTAAAATCGGCGTTCGAAACCATGTCCGCTCGATGCGGCAGATCTGTCAACAGCGTGCGTAACTATTATTACAGCCAACTCAAAATGTTCGAACTTGTCCCCACCCTCGCCGCAGACCTCGGCGTTACTGTCGTAAAAAGCGTCCGCGAACACTTCGAACTGTTTAAGGAGGACGAAATAGACGACCTTATGCGCAAGATCCTTATCGGAAAAGCCGAGGGCGTGAGCGTGCGCGGCACGATAGCGTCAATGACGAGTTCGCCGAAAGAGGCGCTCAGGTTGCAAAACAAGTACCGAAGCATGGTCGCTCATCACAAAAACAAGGTGACAGCCATGATGAACGAATTGTCCGCGCAAGGTATCAAACATTACAACCCGTATACAAAACAGATAAGCGACGGCAGTCAAAAGTCGGGACTTGTCAAACTTAACGAATATATCGGCAAACTCGACGAAGCGGAAGTCGGCAACTTTCTCACTCTGCTCGGAAAATTGATGTAAAGTGAATTTTGTCTATTTCCTTCCGTCACTTCGTGACACCTGCCCCTTTGGAAAAGGGGCAGGCACGGAGAGGTATGGCTTTGCCATTTAAGGGGAAGCCGAGAATAAGGCTACATTGTAGACAAAGAAGCGAAAATCGTACTTTTCGACGCATAAAAAGCAAGGGAAAAACTCCCTTGCTTTTCAAAAGTTTATTTTTGTTTCTTTCGTCGTAGGACGCGAATTATTGGCGCGTCGTCACGAAGATCGACCGAGGCATTATGCCTTATTCTTAAACAATCGCCGTAGTATTACGCTTTATGCTTGACGAATCAACGAAGCATTACTTAACACTCGACATAATCATTATGCTTTATACTTAACGATCGGCTGACGTGCCGCGAGAACTTCGTCGGGTCTACTTATGGGCATATTGTGCGGAGCGTCTTTGAGGTATTGAGGATCGCTGTATGCCATGTCGTGCAATTCGCGCAAGACGGCTATTGCCTCATCGAGCGTCTGCTTGTTTTCTGTTTCGGTAGGCTCGATCATAAGCGCCTCGTCGATAACTCCCGGAATGTGCGGGAAATACATCGTAGGCGGATGCATTCCGCGATCTATCATAGCCTTTGCGACGTCCTTTGCGGAAACGCCCGTTTCGTTTTTGAGTTTTTGCAGGTCGATAACGAACTCATGCATACACAAACGATTGGTTTCGGCGGTGTAAATATCTTGGAGTCTTGCCTTCATATAGTTAGCGTTGAGCACTGCGTGTTCGGCGCTTTCCTTCAAGCCGTCGCGTCCCAAAGTTTTGATGTAAGCAAGCGCTTTGACCATAACCGAGAAGTTGCCGTAGAATGTGGAAACTTTGCCTATGCTGTGCTTGGGTCGCACAAAATGGAATCTGCCTTTCTTGTCCGCTATGATGCTTGGGTCGGGCAAAAATTCAACGAGTTGCTGTTTGCAACCGACGGGACCGCTGCCCGGTCCGCCGCCGCCGTGCGGGGTGGAAAACGTCTTGTGCAAGTTAAGGTGTACAACGTCGAAGCCCATATCGCCGGGGCGAACAACACCCATTATGGCATTAAGATTTGCTCCGTCATAGTAGAGCAAGCCGCCTGCGTCGTGAACTATCTTCTCTATTTCGAGAATGTTCTTTTCGAACAAGCCGAGCGTCGTGGGATTGGTGAGCATCAAAGCCGCCGTATCGGGGCCGACTTTGGCGCGGAGATCGTCGAGGTCTACGCCCTTTTCCGCATTGGACTTGACGTTGATAACTTCGAAACCTGCCATGACCGCGCTTGCGGGGTTGGTGCCGTGCGCCGTATCGGGAACGAGAACTTTGTTGCGTTTGCACTTTTTTCCATCTCTCGCTTCGAGATAGGCGGCAATGAGCAAAAGCCCCGTAAATTCACCGTGAGCGCCCGCGCAAGGCTGCAAGGTCATACCGTCCATTCCCGTAAGTTCCATAAGACTTACGGCAAGATCGTACATAAGGTGCATATTGCCTTGGACGGTAGACGGTTCTTGCAAAGGATGAACCTTGGCAAAGCCCGGCAAAGCCGCTATTTCTTCGTTGAGTTTGGGGTTGTATTTCATAGTGCACGAGCCGAGCGGATAGAAGCCGCTGTCGACGCCGAACGCATTATGGCTGAGTTCGGTATAATGACGCGCAAGATCCACTTCCGCCACTTCGGGCAGATCGAGATCTTTGCGCACATAACTCTTTTCGAACTCGTACGGCGATACTTCCAAAGGACGTATGGTCGCACATCTCAAACCTTCTCGCGATCTTTCGAATATAAGTTTCATAATTTACGTCCTCCTAATTGAACAAAGCCGCAACGCGGTCGATATCCTCTTTGCGAACCTTTTCGGTAAAGCACCAGAGAATTTCGTTCTTGCCTATCGGCAAACCTGCCAAAATGCCCATTTTAGCGCATTTTTCCACTATTTTGGTCGCTTTCAACGGCGAAACGGTAACGAATTCATGGAAATATTCGCCATTGAATTTGAGCGTCGTCTTGCCTTTTTTGGTAAATTCCTGAGCCGCATAATGCGCAAGCGAGGTACACGAAAGCGCAACGTCCCTGAGTCCTTGCTTACCCATAGCAGCAAGATACATCGAAGCAACGAGCGCGCAATGCGCTTGGTTGGAGCATATGTTGCTGAGCGCCTTTTCGCGGCGGATATGCTGTTCGCGTCCTTGTAAAGTAAGCACAAAGCATCTTCTGCCCTTGTCGTCTTTCGTTTCGCCCACTATTCTGCCCGGCATACGACGCATCGTTTCTTTGTCCGTATGGGTCGCCATAAAGCCGAGATACGGTCCGCCGAACGCTATATTGAGTCCGAACGGTTGAGCGTCACCGACGGCTATGTCCGCTCCACATTCTCCCGGCGATTTCAAAAGCGCAAGGGTCATGGGATTGCAACCCATTATCACCTTACAGCCTTTGCTGTGAACCGCCTCGCAAATGTGTTCGGCGTCCTCGATTAGCCCGAAGTAGTTGGGCTGTTCGAAGTAAACGCAAGCCGTTTCGTCGTTAAGCGCGCGTTCGAGAGCCGCAATATCCACTTTGCCGTTTTTTACAAACCCTTCTTCTTCGCCGAGTACCTTTACGGTAATGTTGCGACGGCGGAGATAGGTGTTGATCGTCTGAACGACCTGCGGCTTAACGTTGCTCGGTACGAGTATGACCCTGCGGTCCTTTTCGACGCACATAAACGCCGCCTCGGCAGCCGCCGAAGAACCGTCGTAAACCGAAGCGTTGGCAACTTCCATGCCCGTTAGCGAACAGATCATAGTCTGGAATTCGAAAATGCTTTGCAAAATTCCCTGACTGAGTTCGGCTTGATACGGCGTATATGCCGTAAGAAATTCACTGCGTGACGAAAGATATTTGACGACCGAGGGAATATAATGGTCGTATGCGCCCGCGCCGCGCATTATCGTTTTGAAAACGGTGTTTTCTTCGGCATAAGCCGCCATTTCGTCCATAACCTGCTGATGCGACTTGCCCTTTTCGATATTGAAAGGCGGCTTGTTTTTGATAGACAGGGGTATGTCTGCGTAAAGATCTGCGCATTTGGAGATCCCTATCGCGTCGAACATTTCCTCCGTTTCCTTTTGCGTAATAGATAAATAATTTGACATTGTTCGTTCTCCTGATTATAGGGGAATTATTTTATAAACTCCGCATATTGAGCCTCGTCCATAAGGTCGTCGGGTACGGAAGATACTTCGACTTCGCAGATCCACGAACCCATAGGATCGTTGTTGATCGATTCGGGCGCGCTTTCGAGTTCCTCATTTACTTTAACGACCTTGCCCGAAACGGGAGCCATAACATCGGAAACCGCTTTTACCGATTCAACGTCGCAAAACGACTCTCCTGCCGTGATGGCGTCGCCTTCTGCGGGAAGATTGATGAATACCAAATCTCCGAGTTCGTGCTGTGCATGATCCGAAAGACCTATCGTTGCGGTAGATCCGTCGATCTTAACCCATTCGTGTGTGCGTGTGAACATTAATTTACTCATTTTATGAATCCTCCAATAATTTTTATATTTATATCCTTATGCCTTCTTATAGAACGGCAACGGAACTATTTCGAGCCTTAATCTCTTGCCGCGAACATCTACCGTGAGTTGTCCCGTCAAGCCTTTTCTTATTCTGAGCATTGCTATGGGATAGCCGAGCGTCGGCGAATGTGTGCCGCTCGTCACAACGCCCACCTGCTCGTCGCCGAGATATACGGGGCAGTGTTCGCGAGCGATACCGCGATCGACGAGTTTTGCGCCCACTCTCTCGTATTGAGGTTCGTGACGGAGCAATGCGTCCTTGCCGACGAAATTCTCTTTGCCCATCTTGATGGCAAAGCCGAGTCCCACTTCGTCGATGGGAATATCCTCGCCGAGTTCATGCCCGTACAAAGGCATAGCCGCTTCGAATCTGAGCGTGTCGCGCGCGCCGAGTCCCGCGGGAAGCAATCCGTCCTCTTTGCCCGCCTGCATTACCGTTTCGTAGATGGCGCAAGCGTCCATATTGCCGCAATAGATCTCGAAACCGCTCTCGCCGGTGTACCCCGTACGCGAAATAAGACAACGCATACCGTTTATCGCCGCGTTCTTGACAAACGAATAATACTTCTTGGGAACATATTCTTCTTTGACGAGTTTTCTCAAAATCAACTCGGCTTTGGGCCCTTGCAAAGCGATCTGGCTGACTGCGTCCGAAATGTTCGAGAACGTAACGTCGCTCGGCAATCTGCCGCTTATCCAGCGCGCATCTTTTTCGGCGTTGGACGCGTTTACGACAAGAAGAAACGTATTCCCGTTTATTCTGTAAACAAGCACGTCATCGACGGCGCCGCCCTTCTCGTTGGGCAGAACCGAATATCTTACCTGTCCGTCGTACATTCCGCGAATGTCATTGGTGAGCAAATTGTTGAGAGCAGCCTCCGCTCCGTCGCCCGAAATGACAAGTTCGCCCATGTGCGAAACATCGAAAAGTCCCGCGTTCGTTCTTACCGCAGTATGCTCTTTGAGCACTCCAAGCCCCTCGTACTGAACGGGAAGGTCATATCCTGCAAAGTCAACGATCTGTCCGCCGTATTTGACGTGCATATCGTATAAAGGTGTTCTTTTTGCCATAATTATATCTCCTTGAAATTACTTGAATTTTTTTGTTTAATAACGCGCTCAGCGAGTTTTAGGTGCCATATGGGTCGCCAAACCGTATACGTCTTCGAGGCTCTCGCCAACTGCTTCCATTACCGTGGGGTGCGGGTGAATGACGCTCGCAACCTCGTGTACCGTCATCTTTTTGGATACGGCAAGCGACAACTCGCCGAGAATATCGGTACCGCGAACGGCGAAAACTTCTGCTCCCACGACAACGTCGTTTTGATCCGCAATGACCTTGACGTATCCGCGATTGACTCCCTCGATGAGCGATTTTCCGTTTGCACCCATGAGGAATTTGCCTATTTTTGCTCCCTCGATGTCTGTTTCCTTTTTGCCGACCGACGCAAGTTCGGGCGTGGTGTAAATGCAAGACGGGCAGACAGACAGATCCATACTGTGCGCAAACCCGAACATGCTTTCGACGGCGGTAATGGCGCTCGCGGCGGCATAATGAGCAAGTTGAACCTTGCCTATAATATCTCCGCACGCGTAGATCCCCGCCTTGCCCGTGTACATATTGTCGTCTACTTCGATGAATTTTTCGGCTTTTATGCCTACGTTTTCGAGCCCTATGTCGAGTACGGCTTTACGACCTATCGCGGTTATTACAGCGTCAGCCGCTACGCTCGCCTCTCCCTTTTCGGTTTCATAAAATACGTTATGGTCGCTGTCCACTCTCTTGATTTTAGCGCCCGTAATTATCTTTACGCCCTGCCTTTTGAGCACAGCCGAAAGTTGAACGCTCGCGTCCTTGCTCATTATCTTTATTATGCGTTCGCCGGGCGCAAGCAAATTCACCGTTTTGCCTATTTCGGCATAATATGTGGCGAATTCCACTGCAATAACGCCCGCGCCGATTATCGTAATCGTATTTCCGTTTACCGGCGCATTGAGTACGTCGTCGGAATTGAGGGTATATTCGACTCCGACAAGCGGTCTTTCCTTGCTGCCCGCCGACGGCACCGAGCCTGTGGCAAGCAGAATATAGTCCGCCGTCAGTTTTCTGTCGCCGACTTCGACGGTATGCTCATCGCAAAGTCTGCCCTCGCCTGCAAAAAGTTCGATCCCGTTTGCTTTAAGGAGCGATTTGACGCCTTCGCGCAGTTGTGTCACCGTTTTCTGTTTGCGTTCGTAGATCTTGGTTTCGTCCAGAGTAACGTTTTGGGCGTTTATACCGAGTTCAGCCCACTCCTTCGAGCCGGCAAACGCTTCGGCGGAATGTAAGAGCGCTTTCGTGGGGATACAACCCCTGTTGAGGCAGGTGCCGCCCACTTCGTCTTTTTCGACCAAAGCGACCTTTTTGCCGAGTTTAGCGGCACGTATCGCGCCCGTATAACCGCCCGGACCGCCGCCGAGAACTATCAAATCAAAATCCATTTTTTTGCTCCTTGATTAAGTCTATTATATCGTTGACGCCGACTTTCCCTTTGTAAATATCGACGCCTGCAAGCAACTTTTCTTTCTGTTCGGCAACGCTCGGATCGAGGCTGTCGGTGTATATCCTCGCCTTTTCTATGACCGAGCCGCGCATTTTGAACCTTATGTCTGCCGTTCCCCAATCGAATCTTGCCACAACAGATGCGTCGTAACGTATATCGTCACCCATGCGCCACTTTTCGTCCGAAAAGAACGCTATGTTTTTTTCGAACGCCTTTTGATCGAGATCTTGCGGGCAAAGCCGCTCCGCCGTCCCCCCGTAGTAACCGAAAAACTCTCTGCCGAGGGTGTCGGCAACCTTTTCGGCGGTGATAGACGAGTCGAGTTCGGATAGATTGACTACCCTGCTCGCGACGCTCTGCACCCCTTTTGCCGTAAGTTTGACTTTGGGAACGTTGAGGTAATCGGCGAGTTTATTTCTGTCCGCGCTTATCATCACCGTCCCGTGATGAAAACACGTATTGCCGCGATAGAACGCGTTGCCCGAAAACTTTCTGCCGTCTATCGTAACGTCGTTTCTGCCGTCTATCGTCGCATTCAAGCCGAGCGCTTTAATTGCGCGAATGAAAATTTCGAAGTTTTTGCTCGTCGAATAATTTTTTCGCGACGACAAAAACGTAAAATTCAAATTGCCCTTGTCGTGATAGACTGCGCCGCCGCCCGAAATGCGTCTGGCGATAAATCCGCCGTCCGCCTCGATGACGGGAACTTTACATTCGGTATATGCATTCTGATTCTTGCCGATAACGACGGTCTTGTCGTTGCGCCATAGGTACAATATTTCGGTATCGTCCGCCGCCATAGTAAGCAGAGTCGCTTCCACGGCTTGATTAACGTACGGATTCAGTCCATCCGCCTCGACAAGAATACAGCGCATTTTCAGAATCCGAGTTCGTCACGCGTTTCGACAAACGCTTTTACGCACTTGTCGATATCTTCCTTGGTGTGAGCCGCCGACATCTGCGTGCGAATACGCGCCTTGCCCTTCGGCACGACGGGATAGAAGAAGCCGGTCACGTAAATGCCCTTTTCGAGCATCTTTACGGCATACTTTTGAGCGCGGACTGCGTCGTAAAGCATGACGGGGACTATTGCGTGCCCTGCGCCCGCGAGGTCGAAGTTGTTCTTTGCCATCTGCTCGCGGAAATATCTTGCGTTCTCCATTACCTTATCGCGAAGCGCCGTGCTTGCCGTAAGCATATCGAGTACCTTTATGGTAGCCGCGCACATAGTGGGAGCGAGCGTGTTGGAGAAAAGATACGGCCTGCTTCGTTGACGAAGAAGATCGATTATCTCTTTGCGACCAGAAGTGAATCCGCCCGACGCGCCGCCGAGCGCTTTGCCGAACGTGCCCGTAATAATATCCACTCTGCCCTGAACGCCACAATGCTCCGCGCTGCCTCGTCCCGTCTTGCCCACAAAGCCGGTTGCATGGCTGTCGTCAACGACAACGAGCGCGTCGTACTTGTCGGCAAGGTCGCATATGCCTTTCAAATCGGCTATGATGCCGTCCATGGAGAACACGCCGTCGGTAACTATTACCTTTTGTCGCGCGCCGTCCTTGTCTGCGGCTTTGAGTTGGGCTTCGAGGTCACCCATATCGTTGTTCTTATACCTGTATCTCTTTGCCTTGCTGAGTCTTACGCCGTCTATTATGCTGGCGTGATTGAGTTCATCCGAAATTATGGCGTCGTCAGCCGTCGTTATCGTTTCGAACAGACCGCCGTTTGCGTCGAAGCAACTGCTGTACAAGATCGTGTCCTCGGTGGACAAAAACTCGCTGACTTTACGTTCAAGTTCCTTGTGGATAGTCTGGGTGCCGCAAATAAAGCGAACACTGCCCAAACCGTAGCCGTACTTATCGTAACTTGCCTTTGCCGCTTCGATAACTTCCTTGTTGTTTGCAAGTCCGAGATAGTTGTTGGCGCAAAAATTGATAACGTTTTTGGCAGCCGTCGTATCTATGACGTTTGATTGTTGGGTGGTGATGATACGCTCATCCTTCCAAAGCCCTTGCTCCTTGATCTCGTCAAGGGTGGATTTTATGATTTTTTTGGTGGTATTGTACATAAAGACCTCCTTATTTTGTCCAATCGAGAATTATTTTACCGCTCTTTTTGCTGTTCATAAGGTCGAAGCCCTGTTTGAACTCGGTGTACGGCAAACGATGAGTGATGATCTTGCTTATGTCGAGTCCGCTTTGAAGCATGGTCGTCATTTTGCGCCAGGTTTCGAATACCTTTCTGCCGTAAATGCCCTGAACGGTAAGTCCTTTGAAAATAAATTTATCCCACGGTATGCCGCCCTCGATTCCTAACCCAAGCAGGGCGATCTTGCCGCCGTAGATCATATTGTCTATCATTTGATTGAATGCGCCCGCATTGCCGCTCATTTCGAGACCGACGTCGAAGCCTTCGGTCATGCCGAGATCGCGCTGAACTTCTTTGAGATCGGTTGTCTTGGTGTTGACGGTAATTACGCCCGGAACTACCTGCTTTGCGAATTCGAGTCGCCAATCGGAACGGTTGGTTATGACGACGTGCCTTGCGCCCACGTGCTTACAGATGGCAGCCGCCATAATGCCTATCGGACCTGCGCCCGTAATAAGCACGTCCTCGCCTATCATCGGGAACGCGAGAGCGGTGTGCGTCGCATTGCCGAACGGATCGAATATGGCATACATTTCTTCGGGAATATCCTTTTCGCACTTCCAGAGATTGGTGAGCGGAATTGCGGCGTATTCGGCGAATATGCCGTTGCGATTAACGCCTATTCCCTGCGCGTTGGGGCAAAGGTGTTTTAGCCCCTGCATACAGTTGCGGCAATGACCGCAAACCACGTGTCCCTCGGCGCTTACGAGGTCGCCCACTTTGAACGTCGGGGTGTGTCCCTTGATCTCGACGATCTCGCCCACGAATTCGTGACCGATGATCATAGGAGTTTTGATAGTCTCCTGAGCCCACTGATTCCAGTTGTAAATATGTACGTCGGTTCCGCAAATTGCGGACTTGTGAATTTTGACCAGCGCCTCGCCGTCTTTGAGCGTCGGCACTTCGGCTTGTTCGAGCCACAGCCCTTCGGCAGGATATCTCTTTACGAGCGCATCCATTTTCATAGTTAAATTCCTCCATCACGGCATAATGCCGATAACATTCGCGGCGGAAACGATCTCGCCCTATTGCCGACTCGGCACATCGAAACGAAAGCGACCGCCTACTATAACATTATTATAGTATTTTGACTTTTGGTTGTCAATAAATAAACGGCGTTTAGATCAAAAAAACGTCGCAATTTTTATTCTAAAGAGGACGTTTTCTCGTAAATTATCAACTCGCGCTTCCCAGCCTATCGTTAAGCCGCGCCGCCGACAGCATGAGTTTTATTCTGTTCTCCTGATTTACGCCGGACGACGACGGGTCGTAATCTATCGCGACGATATTAATGTCCTCGTGCATCTTCTTCAAAGTTCGTATCGTTCCCTTGCCGACTATGTGGTTAGGCAAGCACCCGAACGGTTGCGCGCAAACGATATTCGGCACGCCGCATTCATATAGAGCCGCCATTTCGGCGGGAATGAGCCAGCCCTCGCCCATCTTGACCCCTTGATTTATTACCTTGTCGGCGCAAGCGCGCAGGTGTTCCATATCGTGAATGGGATTAAAGCCGTATTTCGAAAGCAACTCGGCTATGACTTTCTGCATTTTGCGTATCTTGTCGTACACGACCTTGTACACAAATCCTGTTGCCTTGCCCGTGCCGTACATACGCGCGTCGTTCACCTTGCCGAGAACGGTGTACAAAATGAAGTCCATAAGGGTGGGAACGACGGGTTCGCAACCTTCCGAAAGGAGCATTTTTTCGAGATTGTTGTTGCCGAGCGTCGAATATTTGACGTAGATCTCGCCGACTATGCCGACCTTGATCTTCTTTTCGCCCGTGCGCTTTACGAGGGCAAACGACTTGATTATATTTTCGTTTATTTCTTCATACCGCTTGTACTTGTTTTCGTTTATGGCGCGGCGAACGTATTCGAGCATTTTCTCCCTCGTTCTGTCCGCTTCGCCCTCTGTTGCCTCGTACGGCTTGACCTGATTATAGCACCACATTATCGTGTCGCCGTACAGAATACAGTAAGCGAGCAAAACGAACAGTTTCATAGGCATGGGTAACGAATTGTGCTTTTCGAGTCCCGAAAAATTCAGTGACAGAATGGGTACTTGCGGAAATTCGACGGCAAGCGCCTTTCGCACCAGCGAAAGATAGTTGGACGCTCTGCACCCGCCCCCCGTCTGTGTGATGAGGAGCGCCGTTTTCGAAACGTCGTACTTCCCGCTTTTGAGCGCGTCTATGTACTGACCCACTACGCAAAGGCATGGATAACACGTATCGTTGTGCACGTGTTTCAATCCCTCGTCGATGACGCGGCGCGAATCATTGGAAAGAATTTCTATGTCGTAACCCTGTTTGCGGAGCGCCGTTTCGAGCAGATCGAAGTGATGCGGAAGCATATTCGGCACGAGGATCTTGTACGTCTTTTTCATCCCCTTTTTCCAAACGGGATATTTGTCGGTATAATCGCAAAACTTCTTCATCTGCTTTCCTCCAACGCGGCGAGCATACTTCGCAAGCGAATTTTTACCACTCCGAGGTTGTTTATTTCGTCTATCTTTATCTGCGTGTAAAGTTTGCCGTTCTTTTCGAGTATGCTTCGAACTTCATCCGCCGTTATTGCGTCGAGTCCGCAACCGAACGAAACGAGTTGTACGAGATCTATGTTTTTGTGTCTGCTCACGAAATCGGCGGCGCGGTACAGCCGAGAATGGTACGTCCACTGATTGAGGACGTTGACCTTGACGGGATCGCTTCTGTCATAGACGGCGTCCTCGGAAAGCACCGCCACTCCGAGCGAGGTGAGCAGTTTGTCTATGCCGTGATTTATTTCGGGGTCGAGGTGATACGGTCTGCCCGCAAGCACGATAATGCGCTTGTTTTCCTTTTCGGCGCGTTCCGAAATTTCGATCGCCTTGGCTTTTACGTCTGCGTGGTATTTTTCGAGCATTTCGAAGCCGCGTCCCAGCGCCTTTTTGATCTCATGTTCTTTTACGCCGAACTTTTTCAGCGCGCCAAAAAGCACCTTGACTGCGTTTGCCCTATGGTTGAGGTCTATGTACGGCTTAACGAAATTGTCGCCGAGCCTGTCGTTGTTCGCCTTCAAAAGTTCGGGATAGTACGCAACAACTGGGCAATTGTAATGGTTGGTCGAGGCTTTTTCGTCGAGATTGTAACTTTCGCACGGCAAAAATATGAAGTCCGCGCCGAGGTCGAGCAAACTTTCCACGTGTCCGTGAATGAGTTTGGCGGGATAGCAAACGGTGTCCGACGCGACGGTATGCTGACCTTTGAAGTACAACTCGCGCGACGAACGGACGGTAAGCACCTCGAAGCCGAGGCTCTCGAAAAAACCCGCCCAAAGCGGCAATTGCTCGTACATAAGAAGTTGCATCGGAAGCCCCACCTTGCCTCGCGTTCCGCCGCCGCGAATACATTCCAAAAGCCGCTTTTGCTTGTACGCATAGATATTCAAATCGTTGTCGCTCGGTTTCATTCCCGCGCCGCGTTCGCATTTGTTGCCCGAAATGTACTTTCGGCTGTTGTTGAACGATACGATATTGATATTGCAATGCGAAGTACAGCCGTTGCACACAGCCGACTTCGAAGTATACGAAAATTCTTCGAGCGACTTTCGATCTATCATCGAACTCTTTTCTTTGGCGTTGTCGAGCGCATAGAGAGCCGCGCCGAACGCGCCCATAAGTCCCGCTATGCTCGGCCTGATTACCTGTTTCCCCGTTTCGATCTCAAACGCTCTAAGCACGGCGTCATTCAAAAAAGTGCCACCCTGCACCACGATATTGTTGCCGAGTTCGTCGGGCGACTTCGCGCGGATGACCTTGTAAATAGCGTTTTTCACTATCGACGAGGACAGCCCCGCCGAAATATCCTCGCGGCTCATTCCCTCTTTTTGCGCCTGCTTTACCGAACTGTTCATAAACACTGTACAGCGCGAACCGAGTTCGACGGGGGAAGCCGCGAACAAGCCGAGTTTGGCGAACTCGTCGATCTTCATTCCCATCGCCTTGGCGAAAGTCTGTATAAACGAGCCGCAACCCGACGAACACGCTTCGTTGAGCATTATGCTGTCTATCGCACCGTTTTTTATTTTGAAACATTTGATATCCTGTCCGCCGATATCTATTATGAAATCGACGTCGGGACGGAAATATAACGCCGCCTTGAAGTGCGCCACCGTTTCGACTATGCCGAAATCGGCGCAAACGGCGCTTCGAATGAGTTCTTCGCCGTAACCGGTAACGGCGCAACCGCGCACCTTTACCCTGTCGCCGCAAAGCGAATAAAAATGTTTGAGTTTTTCGATAACTATATCGAGCGGCTTGCCGTTATTCTCGGTATAACTTTTGTATAGCAATTTGCGGTCGGGAGTTATTGCGACCATCTTGCTCGTCGTAGAACCCGAATCTATGCCTATGTAACAGTCGCCGACGTACGAGGTCGCATCCTCCTCGGCGGGCGCCGCCGCGCTGTGACGCGCCAAAAATTCCTCGTATTCTTCCTTGCTCGAAAACAGCGGTTTGCCTTTTACTATTCCGTCGCCCGCTCTCGCCTTTTCCACCCTTTTTATTACGTCGCCGAGTTTTTGCGGTTTCAACGTTTTGGCATACAGGGCTGCGCCTATCGACATAAAACACGGCGCGTTTTCGGGAAAGATCGCCTGCTCGTCGCCTAGTTTCAATGTGCCCCTGAACGCCTTGCCGAGCGCCTTGAAAAAGTGGAGCGGTCCGCCCAAAAACACCACATTACCCTTTATTTTTCTGCCTTGCGCAAGACCTGCTACCGTCTGATCGACGACTGCCTGAAATATGGACGCGGAAATGTCCTCTTTGCTCGCTCCCTGATTTATGAGCGGCTGAATGTCCGACTTGGCAAATACGCCGCAACGCGAGGCAATGGGATACGTTTTTTGAGCGCGAAGGGCGTACTCGTCCATTTCCTCGACGGAAAGATCGAGAAGGCTCGCCATCTGGTCAATAAACGCTCCCGTGCCGCCCGCGCAACTGCCGTTCATGCGCTGTTCGGTTCCGCCGGTAATGAAAATTATTTTCGCGTCCTCTCCGCCGAGTTCGACAGCGACGTCTGCGGACGGATAGTATTTTTTGAGCGCAATGAACGCCGCTTGAACTTCTTGCACGAACGGAACGTCGCTGCGCTGAGCGAGTCCCATTCCCGCGCTGCCCGTAAAGGCAACGGAAAATTCATCGCCGAACATTTCTTTCAGTTTGTTAAGTTCGGCTATGACCGTTTCCTTTACCTTGGCATAGTGCCTTAAATAAGAAGTATACAAAATTTTTTCGCCGTCTATGACCGCCGCCTTGACAGTCGTAGACCCGACGTCCACTCCCAAAACTTTCATCTTTCAGTTCCGTTTGATTTTGATTTTACTTAATTTGCGAATTAATATGTACGCCACCGCCATTTTGCACACGTCGGCAAAGACGAACGGGAAAACGGTGAGCGTGAGCGCGGTTATCATATCCGCTCCCGATATATTCATATACCACAGCGTTCCGCAAAGATAGCAGGCAAGCAAGCCGAGAAACATTCCCAGGTAGTGCAACGCTACATTACGGAATTTGCTTATGAACAGACCTGTAAGCGCCGCCAGGGGTATATATCCCACTATGTAACCGCCCGTCGGTCCCGCGATCGCCGCCGTTGAATTAAATCCCGCAAATACCGGCAATCCCACAAGTCCCATGATTATATAGACGAGTACGCACAGCGTTCCGTGCCTCGGTCCCAAAAGCCCGCCTATCACAAAGACCATGCAGACCGAAAGCGTCACGGACACAGGCGTAAATGGCAACGGCAATTGAATCCACGCGCAGACGGTAAGCAATGCTATGCAAACGGCGTATCTGCACAGGAGCGCAGTCTTGCTCAATGATTTTATGTCAAACATGAAAACGCCTCCTCTCGATTAAAATTCGCGGCAATGCACATACTGCCATTAAGGAGTATACTATGAAAAAGCAAAAAAAGTCAAACGCTTCGTTTGACCCTAACGGAAATTATACAGGAAAATTTTATGTTGAAAAGTCGGGAAAGCCCGAAGTCGAGGACACGCCGCCCGAACAGGATGCCGACGACCTTTGAATTATTCGCCCCCGCTTTCGTCCGAAAGTTCTTCGTTTTTATCGGCAGACGTTTCGCCGCCTTGGCTTTCGTTTTGCGCGGGCGGCGCGGAAACGCCCTCAGCCGCCATCTGCTTTGCATGGCG
>CANQAE010000027.1 GCA_947589465.1 uncultured Clostridia bacterium
AAAAAGAAAAATCTGCCTTAATTTTTCTTATATGCGTTTTATGGTTGTATTTTATACGATTTTATGGTAAAATACGAAATAAGGAGGCTTTTATGAACAAGTCCCAAGCAAAATTCCACAACACTGCGGTAAAGATGGACGACGCGCTCGTCTTGCTACTCGAACATAAAGATTTTAAGGATATTTCCATTATGGATATATGCGAAAAGGCGGGCGTCAACCGCTCTACCTTCTACGCGCACTATGAAAATTTGTACGACCTACTCAAAGAAACGCAGGAGCGCGCTGTATCGGAATTTTTCATGTCCTTCGGGGCATCCTTCGGTGCGGCAGATTTCTCTAAAATGTCGGCAGACGAACTTATTTTTATTTCGCCGCAATATCTCGTGCCGTACCTTACGTTTATCAAGAAAAACAGACGACTTTATGAAGTCTACAACAATTCGGGCGCTTTTCAGATCGGCGAAATGGACAAAAGGCTCATTGAAAACATCTTTGTTCCGATCTATGCAAAAAACGGTGTGACCGACAAGCGCGTCGTGGAATATATGTCGCATTACTTCATCAGCGGCGTTACTGCGATCACGATGGAGTGGGTGAAGCGCGGTTGCGAGGACGATATCCTGTTTATCTGCGAAGTCATTTCCATTTGCGTGCGCCCTTCGATGAAAGCGCCTTTGAAATAAAGAAATGAAAAAACTTTTCGACTTTTTCAAAAAGCCGCCGCTGTGGTTTTTACTTGTCCTCGCCGTCATAGGGATCGGCGGGGCGATAGGCGGAACGCTGTTACTTACGCAGGAGAGCCTGTCCGAGTATGTTATTATCGGATATTCCTTTCTCGGCGTGATGGCTGTGACCGTAGGGTATTGCATTTACGGCTTTATCAAGATATTTCCCGATCTGAATGAACGGACATTGAAATGGTCTGAAAACAAGCCGTTTTGGAACAGACTTTTTACCGAATACGGCTTCCGCACGATTTTGTTTTCAATCGGCTCGTTTGCGATCAATCTCGCATTCGCCGTCTACAACGGCTCGGTCGCCATAGTGATACGCTCGATTTGGTTCGGCGCGCTCGCCGCGTATTATATCCTTCTCATCGTATTGCGCGGGATCATTCTCGGTTATCACGTTATCCGTAGGAAAGCCGTCAAAGCGGGGCAAACCGAAGAAGATACTTATTTCAAAGATACGCGCATTTACAGAGTTTGCGGGATCTTTTTGCTTTTGCTCCCGTTTGCCCTTTCTTTCGCTATTTTGCAAATGGTACGGGCAAACGATTCGTTCGTCCATACGGGCATTACGATCTACGCATACGCGATCTATGCCTTTTACAAGATCATCGTATCGATTTACAATTTCGTCAAAACAAGGCGCACGAACGAAATGACGGTACGAGCGTCAAGAAATATCAACCTCGCCGACGCCTTTGTGTCTATCCTTGCCTTGCAGACGGCAATGTTCAGAGAGTTCGGCGCAACGGGAGATTACGTCAACGTCGCTACTATGAACGCGATCACGGGAGCGGTTGTCTGCGCCCTCACCGCCGCGCTCGGTATTTTTATGATCGTCATTGCCGCGAAAAATACGAAACGTGGAACAAAACATTAAGAAGACGATATTGAATGATACGAGAGTTTATATTTAATATGTTCTTAAAAAAACTTTACTTTTTTATTATCTTGTGCTACAATTTTGCCGAGATAAAGGAGGAGAGCGGAAATGAAACGAATGACGGATAAGGCAAAAAAGATTTACACGGTGACCATAATGGCGATATCTGCCGTAGTTGCCGTCGCGGCTATAACCGTGTTGGTTCTTTACTTCGCCGTCGAGTCGCTAAGAGAAGTTTTTATAATCAAAAATTGCCCTATCATAGTAGTTTGCGTTTTAGGCGTGATTATTGTTACGAGAATACTTGTAGAAAACGTCATCTTCCGTAAAGATTTCGTCGCGGGCTCAGGTAAATATAATGGCGAAAATAAGTCGGGTGGAACGGCAAATGAGCAAGGCGCAGAGCAAACGAGCGTCGAATCAAAAGACAATACCGAAAATGACGACAGATAAATTTTTCGAAGATCGCAAGCATGAAAAAGGAAATCGAAATACAGAATCCCAAAAAGTTGCTTCCATGGCTGTGCGCGCCATTTATGGCTGCGTGCATTTTGGAAGGAGAAATATTAATAACGGGATTTACACCATATCTGTTGTTTGTAAATTATTTCTTTGAAGCGTTGCTTTTATTTTTGTTTTGCTTGTCATGCAAAAACAAATTCAAAGCCTATAAAGCCGAACCGAATTTGAAGATAACCGCATATTTTTGGATAGAATTAGCGGTACACGGGTTATTTATTATAGCGGCGACGGTGCAGTCGGCATTTAACGTTTGGGTTTCGATAGGCGAAGATGGCTTGACATATCGACATGAATATTTTTTTATTTCCCTTATGATAATTGTCTTGCATATAATTTATTTTTGCATTGACTATTATGCGACGGAAAAAGCCGCCATATTTCGATTTTGCAAAAGAAAAGAGAAGGTAAAATGAGGATGGGTATTCGCCATCGGCCTTATAGACTAAAAGAATTACAAAAAACTCTCGGAAGATAATCCGAGAGTTTTATAATAGCCCGCATTAATTTTTCATTGGTTCGCCTTTTTGTATTTCGCAACTTTACAGATTGGTCTGCGCAAAAATATTGGCAAGCGCTTCGTACATTCTGTCGATCTCTATTTCGGAAATGGTGAACGGAGGAGTTATGCGCAAAGTGTTGTGATCGGTTTGATCTATAAGGAATCCTTCGTCCTCCATTTGTCCCATAACTTTGACGGCTTTGAGGTTGGAAGTGAGTTCTATGCCGACAAGAAGCCCCACGCCGCGTATGTCCGCAATAAAGTTGTGTTTTTTGAGTTTGCTTAGTTTGCTCATAAGATAATCGCCCTTTGCGGAGATTTCTTCGAGCATACCCGATTTCAGCCTCGAAATGACGACATATGCCGCGGCGCAAGCGATCGAGGAGATCCTGAATGCGCTTATTCGATCGTTTGGTGCGAGCGCAGTCGAAATTTCTCCGCGCGCCAATACCGCCGCAATGGGGATTCCGCCACCCATCCCGCGGGCAATCATCACTATATCGGGCTGAATACCGTACTGTTCGAACGCAAACACGGTGCCCGTTCTGCCAAGCCCTATGCTCGTTTCGTCGTAGACGATGAGAGCGCCCTGCGACTTGCAGATGGCGTAAGAGGAGAGCAAAAATTCGTACTTATTGATTTTGAGTCCGTGCTCGACCTGAATCGGAGTAAAGATGACGGCGCAAACGTCGGCAGTCATTGCCTTTTTGAACGCCGCTTCGTCCGGTTTTACGGTGCGAATATGCAGATTGTCGTTTTGCATAGCGTCGTATTTTTCGTTTTTATATTCGGTGACTACCAAAATGGTGTTGCGTGGATCTTTGGCTTGAACGCAATATTTGCGTATCATGGTCGCCGCGATGAGCAGAGTGTCGAAGATACTTCCGCAAAAGCATACCTTCGTAAAAGCCGTATCTTTGCAAAGCGTTTGAGCGAGCAACGAATGAAGTTCGTTGTAATACAAATTCGAACAGCCGATAAGTTTTTCGGCTTGTTCTTTTATGGCGTCTGTCAACATGATGTTCTTGTAGCCAAGACAGTTTTCGCCAAGTCCCGCAACAAAATCGAGATAGGCACGTTCGTTCGTGTCGTACAAACAGTTGCCTTCACCGCGCGAAAAACAAAGGTTGTGGCGCGGATAGGTTACGATAGAATACTTATTGTCAATTTCTTTAATTTGCGAGAAATCCATACGCTTACATTATATGATATTGCTTGATTTTTTGCAATTGTTTAAGGGGCAGGAAAATGTGAAATTTGAGTACGACGTTTTGGGAAAACGATTTATATTAAACACATTTTCGCCACTCGGTTATTTATGGTTGCGTTTTTCGCCGTTTTTATGATATTATATAGGCGGTATGCTCGAAGTCAAAGAAGTGAAAATCGAATATTACGGCGATGAGGTCGCCACATTGAACTTTACCTTTGATCGGGGAATTACGCTTATTCTCGGCGAGGCAGGGTCGTTCAAGTCCACGCTCTTTGCCGTGATAGGCGGAATAAAGGAAATCGAGTACGGGGAGATAGTCGTTGACGGCGAGAATATCGAAGAACTTCACCCAAAAGACCGCAACATTTCTTTGGTGAGCGAATATTCGTTGCCGCAAACGGGAAAAGTCGTCAAGGCGCTTATGACCCCTTTGGTTCTGCGCGGGGCGAGCAAGGCGGACGCTCGCAAGAGCGCGGAAAAGGCGATGAACGAATTCGGACTATGCGACGGAAAAATTAAAACGCTGTCGAAAGTCAAACTCATAAAGTTTTTCGAGGCGCGACTATCTATGCGCGAAACGCCCATAACGATGTTCGATGAACCTTTTCACTATATGGGGGCGGAAAACAGCGTCGAAATCGTAAAGATGATAAGGAGTCGAAGCGGTTATGTTTTGGTTTCGTCGTGCGATGGACTCGACGTCGAGCGACTTATGCCCGACTATGTGGCGGTAGTGCGTGGAGATAAGATCTTGGTGCAAGGACCGCTTTCGAGCGTCTTAACGACAGACGACGAGTATTGCAGAAAATTTATGGGGCTCGACAACTTAAACGACGTATAAAAAAAGCCGCCCGTAGGCGGCTCTAAAAAGAACTTTATTTTTTCATGAATTGTTCGCAAGCGCAGAATTTCTTCTTTGCCTGATTGATCTTCGGCATTGGAGCCGAATCGGTAGGATAAAGTCCGCGCTCTTGCATATAGAGAAATGCGTCGAATTGATCCTCGGCACATTCGCTGAGTTGATTGTCGATGAGGTTGCGGAGTTTGGGGCATGATGCTTCGCACAGAGCCGTTCCGTAAAGTTTGATGAGCGACTTTTGGCAACCGAGCACATCGGAGATTATCTCTTTGTCGGTAAGTTTGCACACGTCTTGCGCGAACTCGGTTTCATTGCCGCAAGAACAGTTTTTCGGTCTTGACGACGAACCTGTGTTTTGGCTTCTTGTCTTGGGGTTGGTAATAGCGGTTTTGTTTTTTTGTGTTACGCTTTGCTTTGTTTTGGTATTAGGCATAAAATTTTCCTCCTTGTTATGCGTTTGAGTTCAAATAACTTAAAAGCGCCTCGAATCTTACTCGGTGATTGTTGGCGTAAGTACCCAACTTCTCTTTGAGCGTCGGATCCTGACATTCTGCGACATAGTTGCAACACTTGCGATATGCAAGGTTTTCGCTGTCGAGAAGTTCGCTGATTTCCTGCAAATTTTTGCTTGTCATAATAGGTGACCTCCATTATTTTTTATAATTTGAGTATTTGCATTTGCAAAATTTTTATTCATATAGTAAAATAGAGATATGAGAGAAATAACGGGACTGAGTTCGCAAAAGAAAAAGAGCGACAGAATAAACGTGTTTTTGGACGGCGAATTTGCGTTCGGCGTTGACTATTCCACCGCCGTTAAGTTCGGGTTGAAGGTCGGAAAAACGCTTGATGAAGACGAAGAACGTGCGATCGCGCTTGAAGAAGGGAATATTTCGGCGTTCAATCGCGGATTGAATTACGCCGTAAAAAAGACGGTGAGCAAAAAGCAGATGCGCGACTATTTGCTTAAAGTCGGTTATTCGGCGGAAGCGACCGAAGCCGCGCTTGCAAAGTTGAACGAATACGGATATGCTGACGACAAGGCGTATGCAGCGGCTTACGTTGCTACGTACAAAGATAAACTCGGCTCGAAACGTTTGAGAAGCGAACTCAAAAAGGCGGGCATAGACGATGAGATAATCGGAGAATGTTTGCCCGAAGATTACGGCGACGCGTGCCGCGGTTGCGTCGAAAAATATTTGCGCACGCACAAGGACGCAGACAGACAAAAACTCATAAGATACCTTTTGTACAGGGGGTTTGAGTGGGACGAAATCAACGAATGTATAGCGTTTATAGGAGGAGATAATGAAGATTGATTTGCCGAAAGGCGTGAGGATGGGTAACGTAAACGACGATTTTACGGGAGTTACGGCGATAGTTTTCGACGAAGGGTGCGTTTGCGGTTGCGATGTTCGCGGCGGCGCTCCGGGAACGAGAGAAACTGCGCTGCTTGCTTCCGACAAGGCGAACGAACACGTTGACGCCGTTTTGCTTTGCGGCGGTTCGGCGTACGGACTCGCGAGCGCAAGCGGGGCGATGCGCGCCCTCCGCGAAGAAAATAAGGGAGTTGCGGTACTCGACAAGAAAGTGCCTATTGTTCCCGCCGCCGTGATATACGACCTCAATGACAAGGAATATCATTATCCTACTGACGAGATGGGTTACAGAGCGATAAAAGAGGCTTCGAACGTAGCGAAAAGCGGCAGTATGGGCGTCGGCAAGGGCGCGACGGTAGGCAAGATCCTCGGTTATGCGAACTGCTTTCCGTCCGGACTCGGAATAGGCGTTTCTTATGCGGACGATGTGCGCGTAATTGCCGTGATGGCGGTCAATGCGTTCGGCGATGTGCGAAAAGACGGCAAGATCGTTGCGGGCGCAAAGTCCCCGTCGGGCGGGTTCGTTGATACGACCGCCGCGCTGAAAGGAAATGTGCCGAACTCCTACGGCGCGAATACCACGATCGGCTGTGTCATAGTAGAGGCAAAACTTAATAAGGTTCAGGCGAACAAACTCGCGTCCGTATCGCATAATGGACTTGCGAGAACGATTTATCCGGTGCATACCGACCTCGACGGCGACACTATATTCTGTGCGTCGGTCGGCGACAAACAGGTCGATCTCATACGGTTGCAAGTCGCTTGTGTCGAGGCGGTGGAGGCGGCGGTGTTCGACGCCGTAAAAAGATGATAGGCGCGGACGTAGTATCGATAGCGCGTATGGAAAAGGCGCTCAACAGCGAAGCGTTCCTCTCGCGCGTATTTACCGAGGCGGAGAGAAATTACGCTTTTCGCAAACCATATCCCGCCCAAACTTTCGCGGGGATATTTGCGGCGAAAGAGGCTGTGGCAAAGTTGTCGGGAAAGGGATTGACTTTTCCGCTGACCGATACCGAAGTCGTGCATACCGATCAAGGCGCTCCGCGGATAGTTTTACACGGTAAAGCGGCAGATCTCTATGGCGGTGAAGTGCAAATAAGTATTTCGCACCAAGGCGACTATTCGTTTGCGGTCGCGTCGTATGATCGCGTGGATATTAAACCCGTTTTACCCGGCAAAGAGGTTCAAGACGGGGATTTTGTTTTGCCGCCCCGCGACAGATTTACTCATAAGGGCGATTATGGCAGAGTGTACGTCATAGGCGGCAGTGCGCTTATGATCGGAGCGCCGCTTCTTACGGCTGAGGCGGCTGTACGCGCCGGCGCGGGACTGACAACTTTGTGCGTATGTGAGTCGTTGCTCGAAGCATATCGAGCGCGGGTAAAAGAAATAATGCTTGCCGCAATGCCCGACGATGCGGGAAAAATGTTGTTTGATGAACGTGTTCTCGGCAATATCTGCGCCAAGGCAAATGCCGTAATTGTGGGAATGGGTATGGGAAACAACGAAAATATTCTACCCATATTGC
Organism: uncultured Clostridia bacterium; assembly: GCA_947589465.1. Taxonomy (GTDB): domain Bacteria; phylum Bacillota; class Clostridia; order Christensenellales; family Pumilibacteraceae; genus CAG-552. The sequence goes on from CANQAE010000027.1 coordinate 7,615, forward strand.
AATTTCTTTTCGAGAATTTCGACGGTACGGTCGTTTGCGATGCCGACGGCATAAATTCGCTTGCAAAGGACCCGTCGACGCTTTGCAAGCCGCGCAAGTGCAATCTCATTTTGACTCCGCACGTGGGAGAATTCGGTAGGCTTTGCGACGCGCTCGGCACCGACGACGTATCAGGCGCGGCGTTACTTACTAATTCGGTTATTGCTTGCAAAAGCGCTTATACGGTAGTGAGCGACGGCATAACCACTTACAAGGTTACGTCGGGTTGTGCGGCAATGGCAAAGGGCGGGAGCGGCGACGCGCTCGGCGGAGTGATAGGCGCTTATGCGTGCAGGACCACGCCGCTCGTTGCGGCAACGCAAGGCTGTCATTATTTCGGCAGGTGCGGCGAAAAGGCAGCGCTTGCCAAAGGCGAAAACGCCGTCACCGCAAGCGATATAATAGAATGTTTGTAAAACTCGGCGAAAAAACTTTTTATTACACAAAGAATTCGATAGGCAACCCCTAATGTTTTGGGATCATTATATAGATTTGCGTTAAAGGATTGACACGTTAAATTCAAAGTGCTAAAATATATTCGATGCAAAAGAAAGGGATAAACAAGCACGTAAAGAAGATATTGATTGCGACGGCGGTGATGATCGGTGCGCTCATTCTTGTGGCAGTCGGTTATGTTATTTATGTCGCCGCGAGTTATTCGCGCATAGGCGACAACCTTCCGCTCGCCGTAAAAAATAATAACGAAAACATTGCCGAGATAGGCGAGGAATATGAGATCTTGACTTACAATATCGGCTTTGGCGCATACAGCCCCGAATATTCGTTCTTTATGGACAAGGGCGAGATGCTTGACGGAAAGAAGGTTTCGGGCAAGTACGGCAAGGGCATAAGCAAAGACGACGTAAGACGCAACACTGTCGGCGCGGCGGGGATCATCTGCAATCTTAATTACGATTTCGTATTTGTGCAAGAGATCGACGAGGACGGCGATCGCAGTTACCATATAAATCAGGTTGACTATATAAAACAGCAAATGACGGGGTATGCTTCGACTTTTGCCAACAATTTTCATTCGCCGTTTTTGTATTACCCGTTCAATGATCCGCACGGAAAGAATAATTCGGGACTGCTTACTCTTTCGCGGTTCGGCATAAACACGGCGGTACGACGTTCGCTACCTGTGGCGACAGATATAAGCAAATATTTCGATCTCGACAGGTGTTTTTCGGTAGCGCGAATAAGCGCAGGCAGTCGCGAACTTGTCCTTGTCAATCTTCATCTTTCGGCATATGACGAAGGCGGAAAAATTCGAGCCGAACAACTTAAAGTTCTTTGCGAGTTTTTGGCAACCGAAGGCAAAAAAGGCAATTACGTCATAGCGGGCGGAGATTTCAACCACGATATATGCGATGACGTTTCTTTCAAGGCAGAGCAAAAGAAGCCGAGTTGGGTAGGCAAGTTGAACGGCGACGAACTGCCCGAAGGATTTTCGTTCGCACGAGCCGACAACGCAGACAATGTGCCGACGTGCAGAAGTGCCGATATGCCTTACGAAAAAGGGGTAAATTACACGGTGATAGTGGACGGATTCATAGTCAGCGACAATATACAAGTGAAGGCGGTCTATAATCAAGATACGCAATTCGCGTACTCCGATCATAACCCCGTATATATGAAATTTGTTTTGGAGGAATGATATGCTCGGAATTATATGCGCAATGCAGATAGAGGCGGACGGCTTGTTGGCGCTTATGCGAAAAGTAAAAAAGACGACGCTTTTGGGATACGATTTTTTTGTCGGCGAACTGAAAAAACATAAGGTCGCCGTCGTGCTGTGCGGCATAGGAAAGGCAAACGCCGCCGCCGTCACCGCGCTTCTCATAAGCGCGTTCGGGGCAAAGCGAGTCATAAATCTCGGCGTGTGCGGCGGAACATTGCCTGCGGGAACCATGATAGTTGCAAAGGACGTAGTTCAGTACGATTTCGACACCACGGCATTCGGCAACGAACTTGGAAGAATAGAAGGATTCCAAAGTCCGCATATTCCGAGTTCTAATAAGATAAACGCGAAGTTGCACGGCGACGTTACGGGAACGATTGCTTCGGGGGATAAATTCTTGGAAGACAAGGCGCAGATAGCGTTTCTCAATAGAACTTTCGGGGCGATAGGCTTCGATATGGAGTCGGGCGCAGTCGCGCAGATCTGCACGCAGGCGAGCGTAGACTTCGCAGTGGTACGCATAGTGAGCGACGGCGGGGACAAAGAACAGTACGAACGTTTCAAGGTCGAAGCCGCGGAACGCGGGGTAAAAGCGATACTCGAATATCTCGAATAACGACATACATATGGGTACTAAATGACAGGAAAGCGGCGCAAAACCGCTTTTTTGTCGTAATGAATTGTCATAATAAATCGAGAAAACAGCATACTAAATTTATGCTTATCGTTTTTATTAAGACGTTTATTATATTTGTTATAGTGCTTATCGCCGTGCGTCTTATGGGCAAAAGAACGCTCAGCGAAATGCAACCGTTCGAACTCGTGACGACGCTCATCATAGCCGAAGTCGCGTGTATTCCCATAAACGACCCGTATATTCCTTTTTACAGCGGCATAATTCCGATAGTGACGCTGTGTTTTTTGGAAGTGGTCTTGTCATTCATATCGCGCAAGAGCCTTTGGGCGCGGCGCATGATGAGCGGGCGGGCGATGATAGTCATAGACAAGAACGGCATAAATTACGAAAATTTGAAAAAGATGAACATGAATGTTCACGACCTTATCGAAACAGTACATTCGAGCGGATATATGGACATTAATGAAATAGAATATGCCATAATAGAAACAAACGGCAAGATGAGTGTAGTGGAAAGAATGAGCGATCCGACTGCGCCCACGCCCGCGCTTTTGCCTCTCGTACTCATAGTAGACGGCAAGATGAACGGCGACAACCTTAAAACGGCGGGGACGACTGAAACCGCAATTAACGTCGCTTTGCGCAAACACGGCGTCAAGAGTTCGAAAGATGTTTTGTATGCCGACATAAGACAGGACGGGATGATGTACGTTTCTCCCAAAAAATCAAAGTATTTTACCGCGAAAGTGGGGATATCGGGAGGTAACGGCTGGTGAAAAAACTTATAATAGTGAGCGTTATATTCGCTCTTATGATAGGTGGCGCGGTTTGGGAAATTTTGTACACGTCCTCGGTGTACGAGCAAATTTACCGTGGACTTTCCGCGGTGGAAGAAAGCATAGATAAGCATGAGGACGTACTCAATGAGGAAACGGTGGCACTTACCGATGAGGCGGTCGAGATATGGGAGAAGAACAAGAATACACTTTTTTGCCTCGGTAATCATAACGTCTTGCGTACTGTTGACGAGAAACTCGTCAGCCTGAAAGCGATGGTGCATATCAACTACACCGACGACGCGAAAGTTATGTTGCAGGTGGCGCTAGAATTGGTTGACGCGATACGCAACGACGCCGTTCCCGACATAACGAATCTTTTTTAGTTAATTGTCGATTATACGTAATTATTACTTTTAAACGGTTGCAATTTTCACTTTCATAATGTATAATTAATAAGATTATACTTATGCGGAGGTTTTTTACAATGAGTTTAAGCAAAAGAGCATTGGGCGTTTCGCCGTCACTTACTTTGGCGATATCGGCAAAGGCAAAAAAGATGAAGGCGAGCGGTCTTGACGTAATTTCGTTCGGAGCGGGCGAACCCGACTTCGATACGCCGTCGTATATTATCGACGCGGCAAAGGAAGCGCTCGACAAGGGATTCACAAGATATACGCCTGCGAGCGGCACGATCGAACTTCGTCAGGCGATATGCGACAAACTTTACAAGGATCACAAGTTGACTTACGACGTCAATCAGATAGTCGTGAGCAACGGAGGCAAACATTCGCTTTCCAACGCGATAAGAGCGCTCGTCGATCCCGGTGAAGAAGTTATTATTCCCGCGCCGTACTGGCTCACTTATCCCGAACTCGTTAAACTTTCGGACGGCGTGCCCGTTATCGTGAAGTTACTTCCCGAAAACGATTACAAACTTACGCCCGAACAACTCAGACGTTATATCACGCCCAAGACGAAGGCGCTCATTATCAACAATCCGAGCAATCCCACAGGCGTAGTTTACACCAAAAGCGAAATTGACGCTTTGGCAAAAGAACTCGAAAATCATAAAAACGTCTATATTCTTACCGACGATATTTACGACAAACTTATTTACGGAATGGAAACAAAGTGCATAGCGACTTGCTCCGAGGAGATCAAGGAACGCACGGTAGTCATCAATGCCATGTCAAAAACATACGCCATGACAGGTTGGAGAATAGGCTACACCGCGTCTAGTACCGAGATCGCAAAGGCTATGGGCAGCATACAGAGCCATTCGACGTCCAACCCCAACAGCATAGCGCAGTACGCTTCGACGGTCGCGCTTACCGACAAACGCGGCGACGAATTTTTGGCTAACATGAACAAGACTTTTGCAAAACGACGCGACCTTATGGTCGAACTTATGTCAAAAGTCGGGCTTCCCATCATTAAGCCTAACGGAGCATTTTACGTTATGGCGAATGTAAAATCGCTTTTCGGCAAAACTTATGAGGGGACGGCCATCAATTCGGCGTTCGACGTTGCGTCCGTAATGCTCGACAAACTTTATACCGCCGTTATTCCCTGCGAATCGTTCGGCGCGGACGAATACGTAAGACTCAGTTACGCTACTAGCGAGGACGACATTCGCAAAGGCTTGGCAAGATTCGAAAAATTCGTAAAAGGTTGCATCTAAAATGGATATTGTTTACAGCGCGTTGAAGCCGACGGGCAAACTTACGATAGGCAACTATCTGGGGGCCGTCAAGAATATGGTCGAACTTACGAAAAGTTACGACTGTATCTATACCGTCGCAGATCTGCATAGCATAACCGTCGATATTTCTCCCGCGATACTGCGCGAGAACACTCTCGATATGTTTTGTATGCTAATCGCGCTCGGCCTCGATCCCGAAAAGTGTCTTTTGTTCTTGCAGTCGCAAGTGCCTATGCATTGCGAGTTGGCATGGATACTCAATTGCTTCACCATGTTCGGCGAAGCGCGCCGTATGACACAATTCAAAGACAAAAGCGCCAAACATCCCGAAAACGTAAACGTGGGCTTGTTCGCTTATCCCGTGCTTATGGCTGCGGATATTTTGCTTTACGGGGCGCAATACGTTCCCATCGGCAAAGACCAGCAGCAGCATCTCGAACTCGCCCGCACGATCGCCGAAAGGTTCAACGGCAAATATTCGCCCACCTTCGTCGTTCCCGAAGGGATATATCCGAAAGTAGGGGCAAAGGTAAAAAGTCTTATCGACCCGACGGCGAAAATGGGCAAGACCGACGGAAACCCGGACGGAACGGTGTTCCTACTCGACGATAAGGACACGATAATGCGCAAATTCAAACGCGCGGTGACGGACAGCGGCTCCGAAATCGTTTTCTCGGACGATAAGCCGGGAATAAGCAATCTTATTACTATATATTCGGCGTTTACGAATAAGAGCATCACCGAGGTCGAAAAAGAATTCGCTTCGTCCGGTTATGCCGATTTTAAGGTGGCGGTCGGCGAAACGGTTGCCGACTTTTTGGGAAAGATCAGGATCGAATACGACAAGATAAGAAACGACAAAACTTACCTTGCCGAATTAATGGCGAAGGGGGCGGACGGTGCGCGAAATCGGGCGCAAAAGACCTTGTCCAAGGTTATGCGCAAAGTCGGCTTCGTAAGGTTGTGAGATGTACGGATACGTTGTTCCCCCAAAAAAGACATTGTCCATCGAGGACTACGCGCTGTTCGATTCGTTTTACTGCGGACTCTGTTTGCGAACGGGTAAATTGCTCGGTCAGCGCGCGAGGTTTACGACCAACTACGACGTAACTTTCCTTAATATTCTGCTTCACGATCTTGCGACGCAGGACGTAAAGTTCGAAGCCAAAAAGTGCATCGGCTCGCTCAAAAAGCGACCTGTGGTGCAAAAAAACGACTTGCTCGACCGCGTCGCCGCAACAAACGTAATACTTGCGTACTACAAAGCCGAGGACGGCGTCATAGACGGCGAGGGAGTTAAGTACGGAATCATCAAACATTCGCTCGGCGGCGCCTACAAGTCGGCTAAAAAACTCGTTCCCGAAGTGGACGAAATAGTGGCAAGTCGGTATGAAAAACTACGTGCGCTCGAAAAGGCGCGCACCGTCGGGATAGACAGAGTCGCAGATCCGTTTGCGTCGATGATGCGCGACATAGCCGCGTTCTTGCTCGGCGACAAGGCGAGTGACGACAGTTTGCGGCTGGTGTACAACATAGGTAAATTCGTCTATTTAGTAGACGCATTGGACGACATAGACGAAGATCATAAGAAAAAAAGATACAATCCGTTTTTGACTGAACTGCCGTTCGAAGGGCGCGAAAAATTTTTTAAGGACAACATGGAAAATCTTTCGTTCATATTGAACGTGACGATAAACCGTGCCATTGAATGTTTCAACAACCTTTCGTTTACGCAAAGTTATGACCTGCTGCGCAAAATCGTGCATATAGGGCTGCGGCAAAAAGCGGAAGAATTGCTTTCGAGCAAGCATAAACTCGCATTACCCAAAAACTGAGGTGAATAAATGAGAAATCCTTACGAAGTGCTTGGAATGACCGAAGGTTCTTCTTACGAAGAATTAAAGGCAAAATACGAGGAACTCAAAGCCGAATATGGCGAGGAGCGTTTTTTGCCTGGCGACGAAGGCGCCGCGGGCGCGAAAAAACTTAACGAACTCGAAGATGCTTGGAGAATTATCGAGGACGCTCGTCGCGAAAAAGAGGACGAGCAAAAATACGGAGTCGGTTACTCGGCGGTCGAGCAACTTGTCAAGCAGGGGAAATACGACGAAGCCCAGGCGCGGCTCGACGCCATCAACGAACATGACGGGGAGTGGCATTATTATCAGGCTCTCGTCTTTTACAAACGCGAATGGCTCAACGACTGTTATGCCCATTTGAAAGAAGCCGTTCGATTATCTCCGCAAAACACAAAATACAAGGAATCGCTTGCGAAGATGTCGCAAGTGCTCGGCAACGCGCAAACGCCGCCCTCGCAACTCGGCGATGGGCAGGCGGGGGCGAACGCGGCAAGGGGCAATTGCCTCAGCGATTGCTGTACGGCGCTTTGCTGTATGGATTGTATGTCTATGTTTTGCCGTTGTTGCGGATGAGCACGCGTACGCTTGCATACAGCGGCGTGTTTTGCGCGCTCGCGTCGATATGCATAATCATGTCGTCGCTTCTTCATATCATATCGCCGCTTGTCATTTCCTGCTTTTTCTTTTATATTTGCGCGAAGAAGTGCGGCAACGGCTGTTCGACGATAGTGATAATCGCGAGCAATCTTATTGGATTTTTGGTGGGCGGAATAGGCGGAGGAGAAATCATAATAAGTATATTATTGTTTTCGCCGCTTTCGATACTCGTGTATTTGACGTCGCCGCTCTGCCGTAAACTATGGCAGGTCGCGCTGAGAGCGTTTATGTTTGCGGCATTTGCCTGTCTTATATACGTGTTGTTCGTGACCGTACTCAAAGACGTGGTTTCGATAGGCGACCTCGATTTGGGCGTAGGATTGTATGCGTTCGGCGTGATTTGGACCGTTGTCATAACGATATTCGCTTTCGCGCTTGACAAAGGTTGTACGATAATAGCAAAGAGGTTTTTCAAAAATGATTAAGAAATGGCGCAATCGCATGATCTTGTTTTCGATCATCTGTGCGTTCCTGATTTTCATCGGGGTGTTTTTCGTCAGCGACATAAACGCCATGAATGAGAGAATGGAAAGATTGAAGGAAGAAGGGACGAGAGCGCAGGCGCAAATGATCAAACTCGATTCGGTTACTTACACTCAAAACGGTTCGTTCGTATGGGGATATATGTTGCCTGTGGAAACTCCCAATAATCTCAAAGGTCAACCGGACGGAACAACGCACAAGCATTATTCGCTGAATGAGTACGAAGAAATGGGACAAAAGGTCGACGTGGTATATATGAGAGAGGGAGATTTTATAATATCTTTCGATCTGTATTATGTGGAGAATTTCCACCCAATGGTACCCGTTTCGAGTTATCTTATGTTTGTCATAGCGGGATTGTCTTTCGCGCTTGTGGCTTACTATGCCGTGCGCAATATCATAATTTACTACGTATCGAAGAAGGGCGAAGAAACGATAGGCTCTTTCGAAGAAGCCGAACACTCTATGTTCGGGTCGAACAAATATTACAAGGTTAGGTATACGTTTATACGCGACGGACAAAAAGTGACGGCGACGTCGCCGCCCTTTTACACGAGCAAAGAGGCGGACAACCTGAAAAATTCGGGGACGTTCACGGTGAAATATATCGGCAAGCGTTCGGTGATAGTGCAAAAAACTTTACTTTTTTAGACGATTATTCGAAAAAACGTATAAAAAACGCTTGACAAGCCTTGCCCGATAGTGCTAACATATATAAGCGCCACTTTTGGGTGGCGTTTTTAGTGAAATTTTTAGGAGAAGATTCGTTATGAGAACGAGAATTACATTGGCATGCACCGAATGCAAGCAGAGAAATTACGACGACATGAAGAATAAGAAGAACGATCCCGACAGAATCGAACTCAAAAAGTATTGCAAATTCTGCCGCAAGCATACTCTGCATAAGGAAACGAAATAATAAGGAGTTTTTCCAGTGGATAAAAACGAGAATTCCAAGACGGAAGTAAAGAAGCCTCCCAAAAAGCGCGGCAAAATAGCGAGTTTTTTCAAGGAAGCCTTTTCCGAACTTAAAAAAGTAAGTTGGCCGTCCTTTTCGACGGTATTCAAGACCACTCTTATAGTATTGGGAGTAGTGGTCGTATTTTTGGTTGTGCTTCTGGCGTTCGATCTTGTGCTTAGTGTAGGGCATGACGCATTGCTTTTGAAGGATATCAATCCATTCAAAAGTTCGAATATAACTGATGTTATCGGGGCGATAGGGCTATGGAAGAAGTAAACGGAGAAATAAATTTGGAAAATGCCAAGTGGTATGTTCTCCATACTTATTCGGGCTACGAAAATATGGTGCGCGATAACCTCGAAATGGTGTTTACCAAGAACGGCAAACGCGACAGGTTGGTCGAGATAAACATTCCCATGGAGGACGTTGTCGAGGAGAAGAACGGCAAACGCAAGATCGTTCAACGCAAGATGTTCCCGTGCTACGTTCTTATAAAGATGGTATACGACAATTCCATGTGGCATATGATCGTCAACACGAGGGGAGTTACCGGGTTCGTAGGTCCGCAAGGCAGACCCATTCCGCTTACCGACGACGAGATCAAGCGTATGCACCTCGAAAAGCACACCACGTCTACCGAGTTCAAAGTGGGCGACAAGGTCAGCGTAATAGAAGGAGCGCTCGAAGGTTTCGTCGGAGATATCGAGTCGATAAACGTCGCTTCGGGCAAGTGCAAAGTTATAGTAAGCATGTTCGGTCGTGCAACTCCGGTCGAACTCGAACTCAATCAAATTGAACTAATCGAAAATCTTTAACGCATATACGGTCAGGGAGAGCGAATGCTCGCATGTACCTCGATTGCATATAAAAAAAGCAAGGAGAAAGAAAAATGGCAAAGAAAATCACCGCAGTCGTAAAACTGCAACTTCCTGCCGGCAAAGCCACACCGGGACCTCCGGTAGGTTCGAGCCTCGGACCTCACGGTATCAATATTCCGGGCTTTACCAAGGAATTCAACGAGAAAACAAAGGGTCAAGATGGATTGATAATTCCCGTAGTTATTACCATCTACGCCGACAGATCTTTCACGTTCGTACTCAAAACTCCGCCTGCCGCAGTTTTGATCAAGAAGGCTTGCAAGATCGAATCGGGTTCGGCAAAGCCCAACAAGGACAAGGTAGCGAAGATCACTAAGGCGCAAGTCGAAGAAATCGCGAAACTCAAAATGCCCGACCTCAATGCCGCATCGCTCGAAAGCGCGTGCAGCATGATAGCCGGAACCGCACGCAGTATGGGCGTTACGGTAGTGGATTAAGGAGGGCGCAATGAAACACGGAAAGAATTACCTTAATACAATAAAGGATATCGACATCGCCAAGGTTTACGAGCCGAGCGAAGCAATGAAAAACGTCGTTGCATCCGCAAAAGCAAAATTCGACGAAACGATCGAACTTCACATTAGGTTGGGCGTAGATCCCCGTCAAGCCGATCAGCAGGTGCGCGGCACCGTCGTACTTCCCAACGGCACAGGTAAGAACGTAAGAGTTCTCGTAATTGCCAAGGGCGACAAAGCCGACATTGCCGAAAAGGCGGGCGCGGACATAGTGGGCGCCGAGGAGATAATCGCAAAGATACAGAACGAGAACTTTCTCGACTTCGACGTGTGCATAACCAGCCCCGATATGATGGGTCAAATGGGTAAGGTGGCAAGGATACTCGGTCCCAAGGGATTGATGCCTTCGCCCAAGTCGGGTACGGTAACGACGGATATCGCAAAGGCTGTCAAGGACACCAAAGCAGGTAAAGTCGAATATCGTGTGGACAAGACGGCTATCGTGCATTGCCCGATAGGCAAGAAGTCGTTCGGCGAAGAAAAATTGCTCGAAAACTTCAATGCATTGATGGAAGCCATCATCAAAGCGAAACCGGCGGCTGCAAAGGGAACTTACATTCGCAGCATCACGGCTTCGGCAACGATGGGCCCCGGCATAAAAGTAAATTATCGTATCTAATAGTTCAAATCTAACCGTAGAAAGTAAGTGGCATTAGCCTCAAATCGCGCAGAACTTACCGAGGTAGTACAAAAAACCGAACAGTTTTTTTGATCCGCCTCGCACAGCGCAAGACGGATCTTATTTTTTACGGAGAAAAAAATCTTACAAGGAGGAATGAATTTTGTCACAAGTTATTGAACACAAAAAGGAATCGGCAGCGCTCAAAATCAAGAAAGAGCAAGTTACCGAACTCGAAGATAAGATCAAGCGCGCAGCCGGTATAGTTATCATAGATTACCGCGGCATAACCGTCGAAGAAGACACCGCTCTCCGCAGCGCATTGAGAGAAGCGGGCGTCGAATACAAGGTAATAAAAAACAGACTTTTGTTGCGTGCGTTCGAAAATACGGGCATAAAGGGTTTGGAAAGTGTTTTCGAAGGTCCTACGGCAGTTGCTTTTTCGTATGAAGACGCTACGGCTCCCGCAAGGATCCTCAGCGATAATATCAAGAAACTCAACAAACTCGAAATCAAAGGCGGCGTAGTCGAACAACAAGTTATGGACGCTGCCGGCATCAAAAAAATATCCAACATTCCGTCCAAGAACGTTTTGCTCGGACAGTTGTTGGGATTACTTACTTCGCCTATGCGCAGTCTTGCTGTCGCTCTCAGCGAAGTTGCAAAAAAACAAGCATAAAAATATTATTTTAAAGGAGATAAATTAAAATGGCTGATTTGAATAAAATGTTGGAAGAAATCAAAGGTCTTTCGGTTCTCGAACTTAACGAACTCGTTAAGATGATCGAAACCGAGTTCGGTGTTTCGGCTGCCGCTATGGCTGTTGCCGCTCCCGCCGCAGGTGCTGCCGCTGCTGCTCCCGCCGAGGAAGAACAAACCGAATTTGCTGTTATACTCAAAGAGTTCGGCGCAAACAAGATTGCCGTTATCAAGGTTGTTCGCGAGATCACCGGTCTTGGACTCGGCGACGCAAAGGCTCTTGTCGAAGGCGCTCCCAGCACCATCAAAGAGGGTGTCAACAAGGAAACAGCAAAAGAGATCGAAGGCAAACTCAAAGAAGCAGGCGCTACGGTCGAACTCAAATAATCGTTACGCTCGCTGCATAACCAAACGAATTTTTCGAGCGATTTGATTTGTTTCGATCGCCGAAAAAAATAATTTCGTAAAG
>CANQAE010000028.1 GCA_947589465.1 uncultured Clostridia bacterium
TCTGTTTTGAGTGCGCCGTACTTTGTCATGACCGTGCTACCCTCGACTATCGGCAATATGTCGCGCTGAACGCCTTCGCGCGAAACGTCGGGTCCGCTCGAAGCGCCTTTGCCTGCGATCTTGTCTATTTCGTCAATGAAAATTATTCCTTCCTGTTCGGCGCGTCTTATTGCTTCCGTCGTGATATTGTCCATATCTATGAGTTTCTCGCTTTCGGCTACGGTAAGCAATTTCAAGCCTTCCTTTACCGTAACTTTGCGATGCTTCTTGTTCTTGGGCAAAAATCCATCGAGGATCTGTCCGAAATTGATCTCGGCTCCGCTCCCAGGTATGATTTCCATGCTCTTGGGTGCTTCTTCGAGTTCTATTTCCACCGTTTCGTTGTCGAGTTTGCCGCTACGCAACTCATCGTAAACGTTTTGGGACAAAATATCCGCAGGCGTATCGACGTTTTTCTTCTTTCTCTCCTTGATGATCGCGTCCGCGATGACCTTCTCCGCTTTATCGCGCGCACGGGCTTCTACGTCCGCCATCTTTTCTTCCTTAACGAGCCTTATCGCTGTTTCCGCGAGATCGCGTACCATTGATTCCACATCTCTGCCCACATAGCCGACTTCGGTGAATTTGGTCGCTTCCACTTTCAAAAACGGCGCTTTGACGAGTTTCGCAAGTCTGCGAGCAATCTCGGTCTTGCCGACACCCGTGGGTCCTTTCATAATTATGTTTTTTGGAGTTATCTCGGCGCGAACTTCTTCGGGAAGCATACTGCGCCTGTATCTGTTACGTAAAGCGATCGCGACCGCCTTTTTTGCCTCGCTCTGTCCTATGATGTATTTGTCGAGTTCGGCAACTATCTGTTTGGGGGACATTTCCATACTAAACCTCCTCGACAACAAGATTGTTGTTCGTGAATATACATATTTCGGATGCTACCGTCATTGCCTCAATAGCGATTTGTTTTGCATCCATGTCTGTGTTTTTTGCCAAAGCACGTGCCGCGGCAAGCGCATAATTTCCGCCGCTGCCTATTGCGCAAATTCCGTTTTCGGGCTCTATCACGTCGCCCATTCCCGACAAAACAAACATTTGATCTTTGTCCGCGACTATCATCATGGCTTCGAGTTGACGAAGCACTTTGTCGCCGCGCCATAACTGCGCGAGTTCGACGGCGCTGCGCATAAGATTGCCGCTGTATTTGTTGAGCATCTGCTCGAAAAGTTCGGTGAGCGAAAACGCGTCCGCAACGGAGCCAGCAAATCCTGCCACTACTTTGTCGTTATACAGCCTGCGAACCTTTTTCGCATTGCCTTTCATCACGACCTGTTGCCCCATTGTGACCTGTCCATCCCCGGCAATAACCGTTTTTCCGTTCTTTTTTATGCCGACAATGGTCGTACCTTTCAGTTCCATAAACTTATTACCTCTCCTTTTTTTTAGTATACATTATATCGAAAATAAAATCAAACGTTTTTCATCGCTTTGATCGCGGAAATCGCACGCTCCGCAAGTTCGACTTTGCGATTCGCCTTTTCGCCCGAACGGTCGCGCCTTTCCGCATCTCCCATGAGCGGCGGCAACAGACCGAAATTGGCGTTCATCGGTTGGAAATTGCCTTTGGCTATCGCAAGATATTGCATTAGCGCACCTATCATGCTCTCGCGCGGTAGTTCGAGCGGCTCTCTGCCGCAAAGAGTTCTCGACATATTGATCGCCGCAACAAGTCCCGACCCTATGCTTTCGACATAGCCCTCCACGCCGCCGAGTTGACCCGCTATGAAACACTTGGGATGGGCTTTGATACGCAAATATTTGTCGATCGTTTTCGGCGCGTCTATGTACATATTTTTATGCATCACGCCGTATCTGTAATATTCGGCGTCTTTGAGCGCGGGAATGAGTCCGAACACTCTCTTTTGTTCGCCGAATTTGAGATTGGTCTGGAAACCGACTATGTTGAGCATCTGCCCCTCGGCGTCCTCCTTTCTCAGTTGCACCACCGCAAAAGGCATTTTGCCTGTGCTTGGATCTGCCATGCCGACAGGTTTGAGCGGACCGAATCTCAACGTATCGACTCCTCGACCCGCCATCACCTCGATGGGCATACACCCTTCGAAGATCTCGCCCTTTTCGAACTCGCCTATTTTCGCCCTTTCGGCTCTCAACAGTTCGGCGACGAATTCGTAATATTCGGCTTTGGTCATTGGGCAATTTATGTAGTCTGCGCCCTTATCGTATCTGCTCGCCGAAAACGTATGTTCCGTCCTCAACGAACTTGCCGCTATGATAGGCGCTTCGGCGTCGTAAAAGTACAAACTCTCGCCGAACGCGCTTTTCAAAAACTCGCCGAGAGGATCGAGCGTGAGCGGTCCCGTGGCGATCACGGTAGGCTCGTCGAAGTCGATCTTATCTACCGTTTTGCACTCAATTGTTATATTGGGGTCGCTTTTTACGAGTTCGGTGACGCGCGCCGCGAACAATTTTCGGTCGACGGCAAGCGCTCCTCCCGCAGGAACTTTTACGCTGTCCGCTACTTTAATGAGTTTGCTACCGAGCAGTCGCAGTTCCGCTTTGAGCAGTCCGCTCGCCGTATCTATATCGTCGCTTTTGAACGAATTCGAACATACCACTTCGCCGAAATCGGGATTGGAATGAGCCGCCGACATAACCTTCGGCTTGCAGTCTATGAGCCTTACTTTCACTCCGCGCGAAGCGAGCGTAAGCGCAGCCTCCGTCCCCGCGAGTCCCGCACCGATAACGGTCGCGTTCATGCTTCGTCTTGTTTCGTTTGTACCAAATACTTTTTGCCACATTCCTTGTTGGCGCAAACGAGATAATCCTTGCCTTCGTATTTGCGTTCGATCATATAAGAATTACATTCGGGGCATTTGGTAGCCGAAACGCGGTAGGCTGATGTGAATTTGCAATCGGGATAACCGCTGCAACCGAAGAACATAGACCTGCCTTTTACCGCCTTTAACGGCTTGCCGCAAAGCGGGCATACGCCGTAATCTTCCTCTTTGTTCTCTATGTTCTTTATATTTTTACACTTGGGGTAGCCCGAACAAGCCCAGAAGTCGCCGAACTTGCCTTTGCGTAGCACCATAGGCTTGCCGCACTTTTCGCACTTTTCGCCTTCTTCGGGCGGAACGGGCTTTATCGGCTCGCCCGACCCGTCGAGCGGCTTCGTGTTCTTGCACTTGGGATAGTTGGGGCAAGCGAGGAATTTGCCGTACCTGCCTTGCTTAATCACCATTCGCGCGCCGCAACGCTCGCATATAACGTCGCTCTCCTCATCCGGCTCTTTGAGGGTGAATTTGTCACCCATTGCCTCGCTTACTTTGTCCTCGAAGCCTTCGTAAAAATCGCGAATAACGCTCTGCCATTCGCACGAACCGTCCTCGATCTCGTCGAGTTTTTCTTCCATTCCCGCGGTGAACTTAACGTTCATAATGTCGGGGAAATACTTGATAAGCATATCGGTGACCTTTTCGCCGAGCGGAGTCGGAACTATGTTTTTGCCCTCTTTGTCGGTGTAGCCGCGACTGAACAATAGCGTTACGGTCGGCGTGTATGTCGCAGGTCTGCCTATACCCTTGTCCTCCATAGCCTTGACTATCGAAGCCTCGGTATAGCGTGCGGGCGGCTTGGTGAATTTTTGCTCGAACTTGTATTTTACGAAAGACAACTTGTCGCCTTCGACGAGCGGCGGCAAATTGGATTGCTCGTCACTTTCATCGTCTTTATCTTGAAAATTCTTGTAAACTACTGTGTAGCCGGCAAATTTCGGCGTTTTTCCCGTGACTTTGAATTCGTATTCGCCCGCCTTAATGTCCGCGCTTAACGAATCGAATGTCGCGTCGCTCATCTGACTTGCCAAAAATCTGTCGTAAATGAGTTTGTAGAGGCGATAATTTGTCCTTGACAACACGCCGTTCAAACTTTCGGGAGTACGCGAAAGCGTGATAGGTCTTATCGCCTCGTGCGCGTCCTGAGCAGATTTTTTGGAAGCGTAAACGTTCGGTTTTGTCGGCACATACTCTTTGCCGAATTTCTCGCCTATGAATTCGCGCGCTTCGTTTATTGCATTTGTCGAAACGCGGGTGCTGTCGGTACGAATGTACGTTACGAGAGCCACCTTGCCCTCGCCCGGAATTTCTACGCCTTCGTACAGATTTTGAGCCGTTTGGGTAGTCTGACTGAGCGACATTCCCAACTTGTTGAGGGCGTCCTGTTGCATGGTGGAAGTCGTAAACGGCGCGGACGGTTTCGAACGAGTGACAGATTTTTTGACGCTTGTCACTTCATATTCCTTGCCGTCGAGTTCTTTTACCGTGTCGTCCACTTCCTGCTTTGTGACAAGTTTGATCTTTTTGCCGTTTTTGGAGGCAAGTACCGCCTTTATGCTCTTGCGGTTTTTTTCGAGAATGGACGCAAACGGCCAATATTCTTCGGGCTTGAACGCTCGTATTTCGCGCTCACGTTCAACGATCAGCCTAAGCGTCACCGACTGAACTCTGCCCGCCGAAAGTTTGCTCTGTATCTTCTTGCAAAGCACGGGCGAAAGTTTGTATCCCACCAATCTGTCGAGCACACGACGCGCTTGTTGTGCGTCAACGAGGTTCTCGTCTATCGGACGCGGATTTTTGAGCGCTTCTTGCACCGCGTTCTTGCTTATTTCGTTGAATGCGATACGTATATTGTCCGTCTTGTCAAGACCGAGCAGTTCGGCAACGTGCCACGAGATCGCTTCTCCCTCTCGGTCGGGGTCGGTCGCGAGCAAGATCTGCTCGGCTTTCGACGCCTCGTCTACAAGTTTCTTCACCGTATCTTTTTGTCCCGGAATAATTTCGTATCTCGGTTCGAAATTATCTTTTACGTTTACGGCGAGAGTTTTGGACGGCAAATCTCTTACGTGTCCCTTTGTCGCGAAAACTTTGTAACCTTTGCCGAGATATTTCTCGACCGTTTCCTTTTTACCTATACCTTCTATAACAACGAGTTTCATAATTCTCCTTTATCTTACACAGTACACATTTGCTTTGCGCAAAACTATGCCTTTTAGTTCCATAGTTGTAACGGTCACGCCCACCTGCGACGCGCGCATACCCGAAAGTTCTATGAGTTCTTCAAGCGTCTTGTCCCCGTCTTGAAGTAAATTATAAATCTTTTCTTCGAAAATGTCCAGCGCCAAAGCGGACGATTTTTCTTTTTTCGGAATATTCAATCGCAATTCGGCAAGAATGTCTTCGGTGCGACAAGCGGGTTTCGCGCCCTCCCATATCAATCTGTTCGTACCGACCGAACGTGACGACGTTATGTTGCCGGGCACCGCGAACACCTCGCGGTTCTGTTCCAGCGCAAAGTCCGCCGTGATGAGCGCTCCGCTCTTTTCCCCCGCCTCGACGACTATCGTCGCCATACACAGCCCCGATATTATGCGATTACGTTCGGGAAAGGTGTATCGCGTGGGCGGCATAGACGGAGGATATTGAGTAAGTAGGAGTCCGCTATACTCTATTTCCTCGCTTAATCGCAAGTTGGAAACGGGAGTGATGCAATTCAGTCCGCCGCCGAGCACCGCGATGGTCTTGCCGCCCGACTTTAAGCACTGAGAATGTGCGTATCCGTCTATCCCCGTTGCAAGTCCGCTCACTACGGTGACGCCGCTCGCCGCCAATTCTCCGGCAAAGCGTTCAGCCGCCTCGCGCCCGTACTGCGAACAAGCGCGCGTACCGACTATGGCAACGCAAGGCGTGGAGAGCAATTTAATGTCGCCCTTGCAGTAAAGCAGGACGGGCGGACAAACTTCCTTTTGACGAAGCAATTGCGGAAAATCGTCGCTCGCTCTCGTTATTATCTTTATGCCTTGGCTGTCAAGCGATGCTATATCGCCGTCGAGATACGACTCGTAACGAAAACGCATGAGCGCATCATAAGATTTTTCGCCTATGAATTCTTTTATTTTCGCGCTCGTCGGCAATTCGTCCCAAAGTTCGGCGGGCGAATAAATATTAAGAAGCGTATTGAGCCTTTTGTCGCTTATTCCGCCCATGGACAGCCAATAATAAAGTTTGTTGTCGTTCACCTTTCTCTCCTGTCAAGACTGCGATAACCTATCGCCTCGACTATGTTTGCGCCGCTGATTTCGGCATTGTTTTCGAGATCGGCGATCGTACGTGCAACTTTGAGTATGCGGTTGTACGCCCGCGCCGACATTCCCAGCCGCTCGAATGACATTTTAAGTATTCTTTCGCTTTCGTCGTCCAACTTGCAATACTCCGCAACCATTCGATTGTTCATTTGCGAATTGCTGTAAATGCCCTTACCCGCAAATCTTTTGAGTTGGATCTGTCGCGCGGCATTGACGCGTCTTTTGATCTCGGCGGAAGATTCGCCGCACTCTTTCGAGGACAGGTCGCCGTAAGTGACGTTGTCCACTTCGATATGAAGGTCTATCCTGTCCATGAGAGGACCCGAAAGTTTGGACATATATCTTGCTATTTGCGCCGGTGTACAAATACATTCGTGCGTTTTAGAACCGTAATTGCCGCACGGACACGGATTCATACTCGCTACGAGCATAAAGTTGGCGGGATATTCGACGGTGCGTTGCGCGCGTGAAATGGTGACCGTTTTGTCTTCGAGAGGCTGACGCAGAATTTCCAACGTGTCGCGCGAATATTCGGGCAACTCGTCGAGAAACAGTACGCCGTTGTGCGCAAGACTTATTTCGCCGGGCTTGGCATTTACTCCGCCGCCCGTCAAAGCGATCTTGCTCCCCGTGTGATGCGGCGCCCTGAACGGACGATTGATGATTATGCCCTTCCTTTCGTCGAGAATACCCGCTACGCTGTGTATTTTCGTGGTTTCGAGCGCCTCCTCGAAAGTCATATCGGGCAAGATAGTCGGCAAACATCTCGCAAGCATAGTCTTGCCGCCGCCCGGAGATCCTATCATAATGATATTGTGTGCGCCAGCCGCCGCTATTTCGAGCGCACGTTTCGCCGCGAACTGTCCCTTTACGAGCGAAAAGTCCTCAACGTATTTGTTTTCTTCACGAAAGTCATTTATGTCGAACTTGGGATAAGGCGAAACGTTGCGATCGCCGCTCAAAAATTCGACAACTTCACGCAGAGTGTCAAAAGCGTACACATCTACGCCCTCTATGTAACTCGCTTCGAGGGCATTGGCTTTGGGGATTATTACCTTTTTGCAATGCAGATCGAGCGCGGAAATTATTATCGGCAATATTCCGCGCACCGACTTTATTTTACCGTCGAGCGAAAGTTCGCCCAAAATGCCGAAGTCGCCTATGTCGTCGCACGTAAATTGCTCGGACGCATAAAGCAAACCGAGCGCTATCGGCAAATCGTACATAGCGCCCGTCTTTCTGGTGTCCGCCGGCGAAAGATTGACTGTCACTTTCCGCGGCGACATTCTAAATCCGCTATTACGAACGGCGCTCTTTACACGTTCGACCGCTTCCCTTACCGCCTCATCGGGCAAACCGACAACCGAAATGGACGGCAAACCTCCGCCGATATCCGTTTCCACGGTAACGCCGTATCCTTTTATGCCGTCCAATCCAAAGCTGTTGATTTTTGAAAACATAGTTCTTTTCGATCAATCCTTTATCTTTATGAGTTCGCGCATTGCGGAACCGAAACCGTTATTTTGAGTCGATAGTCTTTTGATTCGCCCGTTCATTACTATGTCGAGCATGACCATTGTGTAGTATAGATGAGTCAGCACCGTCGCAACAGACGAGATTATGGCGAGCGCCATCCAGGAATCGCTCAACAGTTCGTCCACGTAAAGCGCACCGAGTTGCATATAATCCGCTTTTACGAGTACGCCCGCCGCATTGAGGAATACGAACAGCGACAATATGCCGAGAATACGCAACAGCCTTCTGTCCTTGATTATCACTATCGCAACAAGCAACGCCGCAAGACACGGTAAGAGCGTAAGTTCGGACGAATTAACAAAGTATACGTTGACTGTAAGAAGCAGATACGATACGAACATAGTTAGATTTGCCCTGTTCTTTTTGGACAGATACACTATCAAAGTGACAGCCACGAGCGCTATCATAAAAATTATGCTGAACACGAAAGTCGGGAAAGACAATACGAGATCTACTCCGTTCTTGTCGAATATCGTGTAAAGCGATACGCCGTTGAAGGTGTAATATTCGAATGTGTCATACGGTTTAAGACAATACACGTACAAAGCCGCGAAGGGATCCGCCCCAACGACGCTTCCGAGCGCGAACGGCAATGTCAAAAGATACGCGCCTACAAGACAACCGACTATCGTCACAGGCAACTTTACCAAAAGTCCGTACTCGCTACCCCAAAGTTTGCCGACATTTTTCGCCTTTCTGTAAGCGACTATCTTCTTTATATAAGCATAGATGAGATACACCGCGATTATAGGGAAAAGGAACGACGCTTCGAAACATATCATAAGGCTTACGGCGTAAGTTATCGTCAAAGCGATATATTTGCGTTCGAGCATAAAGTAAAGCATGATGACCACGGCAAGCGCAAAGAATGTATACACGCTCGGCCATATCGAACCGAGCATAAATATCGGGCAAAGCGCCACGAAACCGCCTACCGCCATTGCCACGAATTCGCTCGTATATTTGATTGCGATCTTAAACAAAACATACGCTATCATAACGTCGGCAATGATAAACGGTAATTTCATGAAAATCACCGTAACTACGTTTGAAATATCGAGCGGCGTAAACAATCTGCATATCGATCCGAACAACGCCAGAATGTACATACTGACGGGATACAAGATCATACTTTCGTATGCGTCTAAAAATCCGCCGAAACCGCCGTCAAGCAGCACTTCGGTCATTTTCGTCATACCGAATAGTCCCGCTCTCGACATCGTATCGGCTGCCTGCGTGCCGACAAGTCCCGGCGTCAAAAACGCAACCGCCATTCGTATCACCGCACCCACTGCAAGCACTATGAAAAACAAGTGTTTGCATTTGAGGTTGAATTTCGGCTCGTAACCTTTGAGCCCTATGGCAAGTAGCCAAACGAAAACAGCAAAGACGACAACCGTAAGTATCGTAAACAATACTATAAAGGAAGCGCCTCCCGCACTTGACAATAAAAACTTATTCATCTTAAACTCCACTTTATCGTTAAATCCGATGATCTGTTAAAGATAATCTGTATAATTATACCAAACTATTTTTTAAAAAGCAATTCTTTTACGGCAATTTGACCGTTAATTTAACATTTTTACCATTCAAGGTCTTCCACTAACGTCGGGCTGTCGTTGCAAATGATGCTCTCGACGCTCCCGCTCCTAAGTTTAATTACCTTGTGCGCCAGCGGAACGAAAGCGGTGTTGTGCGAAACCATGAGTATCGTGACCCCGCTCTCCCTGTTGAGTTTTTGCAATGTCTGCATAACTTTCTTGCTGTTGTCGTAATCGAGCGCGCCCGTCGGTTCGTCGCAGAGAAGAATCGACGGGGACTTTATCATCGACCGCGCGATAGCCACCCTTTGCGCTTCTCCGCCCGAAAGTTCGGTGGGAAAAGAATTGCCTTTGCCTTCGAGCCCCATTTCGGCGAGCAACTTGTCGGCAAGATCGGGCTTGTTGCCGACGAGCAAAATGTTTTCCTTTGCCGAAAGATTGTTTATGAGGTTGTAACTTTGAAACACAAATCCTATATAATCGCGCCTGTATTCATTGAGTTGTTTGTCATTAAACGAAGTAATCTCCTGTCCGTACACGAAAACTTTGCCCGATGTCGCCCTGTCCATTCCGCCTATTATGTTGAGCGCCGTCGATTTTCCGCTGCCCGAATCGCCGTACAGCAACACAAAATCGCCCTCCTCCACATCGAAACTTATGCCTTTGAGCGCCCAAAACAGATTGCGTCCAACATTATAACTTTTTTTAAGGTCCTCGACCCTCAATAATTCGCCCATTCTACTCCTTTATCTTCAATGCCGCCGTGATATCCACGCCGCTTATTTTTCTGTTTATCAAAACATTGCTCACTGCGGTAAACAGCAACGCGCCCGCAAGCAAAATAATTATGCTCCACCAATACAAGTGCAAGTAGACAAACACCGAAGTCACCCTTATCACCACGTCGATTATGTTTTCGGTTATTACAAGTCCTATGGGAACAGACAGCAGTATTGCAAAGAAAACCGAAATGTAATTTTCGAGCGAGTTGAGAAAGTTTATTTTTTTCGTACCTAGTCCCAGCGCTTTGAACACCGTATAGTCGCGCACCCTGTCCGAAATGCTTAAACACGAAATGTTGATTATCATAAGAACCATCATAATGCCGCAAACGACAAACAAAAGCATATCCGTTATATCGAGCACAATAAACAGATTCGAAAATTGCGCGCCGTCCGGCAAATGTCGAACAAACAAAAACGCCGTCGAATATTTTTCGCGCAGTTCCGACATATATTCTTCGAGTTCGCTTTCGGACGCGTCCGCAACGCTCACATACAGTTGCTGCAACATACTGCCGCTTTTCAGCGCCCCGTATACCGTCGGATTTATCTTTTCGAGTGTAGCCATCGGCAAGAATATCCCGAACGTGCCCATATCGTCGTAACTGCCCGCTACCGGCAAAGATAACGTGTATGAAACGTATAAATAGTCAATACGAAGATTTACCTTTTCTACTTTCCCGTATGAACGCGGAATAAATACCCCCGTATCACCGAACTCGATTTTTTTCTTTCCGTCGTAGATGTTATAGCACGGGTCGTCGCCGTCCAAAATCGTCAACTTTACCGTCTTATCGCCGTCCAAATCTCGCGCAACGGTATCGAGGCAAAACTTCGCGTTGCGAAACAGTCCCGACCCAAGCACGTCCTCTTTTACCCTCTCGTAATCGAGTTTATCCATCGTATTCCATTCTATGGTGGCGTCGTAATTGTAGTACCTGTCGTAAACGGTATTTTGCAAATTATCCACCGAATTGTCGAGCATGAATGCAGTCAACAACAGCGCGAGGCATAGTGCGCACGACAATATCGTAAATACCGACTTCTTTTTGTACGACAAAAAGTTTCTTACGGCAAGCACGAACGTGAGCGGAAGCCGCGATTCCTTAAAAACTTTTACGCTGTTCTTTATTTTGCCGCGCATAAGTTCGTTCGGTGTCTTGCCGATGATGCGGGCTATCGCAGAAAACAACGCAAGCGCCGTTATCGCGGCGAGGATCAAAAGCGGAATAATCACAGAAAACACTATCCCCGACATCGCTATCGCCGGCAACGTGTAAAATCGTTCGAGGAGTGAAATATAGACGGACGGCAAAAACGCAACTCCGAGAGTGGCGCCGACCGTTCCGCCAACCATTACCCACAAAAACACGGGCAGAATGTACGAAATTATTATCTTGGATTTTTTTATACCGAAAGCGGAAATTACTCCTATATTGTAACTCTCGTCCTCTATTCGCTTGGACATATTGATAAACAAAATAAGACACAGGGCTACAAAACAAATCACGGGAAGAATGTTCATAAGCGAAGTTATGAGTTCTATGTCTGTCTGTATTCTCGCGACGGAAACCATTTCCTCACGCGAATCGATCATTGCGGACAATAAACTTTGTCCCGCTATGTCCGCGAGGACTCCGCGAAGTTCCTCGGCGGCAAGCGTTGTGTCGATAAACAGTCTGTTTGCCGAAAATATGTCTTCTTGCGACGGCGGCAAATATACTTTCAATATAGCGGTGCTTTCGAGTTCGGGGACCTTTGTGCCTTTGTAAAGATGTTCTGGAAATTCGGCAAGTCCGCACACGGTAATTTCGCGCTTTTTGTTTTCTATTGGGAGCGTCAATTTGTCGCCCGTCCGCACCGAATTGGCTTCCGCAAACGAGCGGTCTATGAGTGCTTCCAAGGGCTGTTCGGGCATTTTTCCTTGCGTCAAATGCGGAATGTTGACGCGAAATTCTTTGTAAGGGAAAATATATATCGCTATGTTTCGCGTCTTATTGCCGAAAACGAACGAGGATTTGTCGATCTTCGTCGCCCCGTCCGCGCAAAGTTCGTTCCTTATATCATCGACTTTCGATATGGACAGCCCCGACGAAATGCCCACCTCGAAGTCGGCGAGATTTTGCTCGGCGTAAAATTCATCTATGCCGTCCCCTATATTTCCGCTCACCGCGCTTAAACCCGAAAAGAAAAACATCCCCGCCAATGTAATCAAAAAAACGCTTATGTTTACGAATAAACTTTTTTTGAAATCACGTAATTGTTTGAGCAGCAGATGTTTCATAATTTCCAAATCAAAGGCGCGGCTTTTGCCGCGCCGTTTCAGCGTTTTTTTATTTCTCGCCCTACCATAAAGTCGTCAATGATTTTGAGCGACGACGCCAATTTCGCAACCGTATCGACAGTAACGGTAAGCGCAGTTTGTTTGCCGCGTTTGCGTTCTGCGGCGAGCATAAGCGTCAATTCGAGCGAGTGTTTGTCTGCGATACTTACGGAAACGATCTCGGTATGTCCGTAATAATATATATCGCGGTCTTTTCTTATGCGCGATGCGACCGAACGATACGAAAGCAACTTTTTGTTAAGGATCGCATAATATTCGGCGGTTTCTACGTCAAGAGATTTCAACTTGTCACCGAATAAATTTATGCGGGCGTTGCGAATATCTCCGTAAACGTCGCTCTTTTGTAAACTCAGCGGTTTTTTGAGTCGGCCTCGTTTTCGGGCGCGTCTTTATTTTCTTCCGGTGCGGCTTTGCTTTCTTCGGGCGCGTTCTCGGTTTCTTCCGCCTTCTCTTGCTTATTCTCTTGCGAAGGAGCGTTTTCCTCGGCTTTTTTTGCCTCGGCAGCCTTTTCGGCGGCTTTTTTCTCCGCTCTTATTTGCGCCCAAGTTTTCTTTTCAACGGGGTCTTTTTCGGGCTTTGGCGGCAACGGTTCGTTTGTGTACTCTTTGACCATAAACAACCTCGTGATCGTAAAGGCAATGCATAAAGCAAAAACTATTGCCCAAAGAACGAGCGAAGTCATAACGTTTCCGTTCGACCAATTGCCGAAAACGGATATCGTGAGAAGCAACAACGAAACGTCTAATACAGCAAGCACCGCGTCATAAATGCCTATCTTGTCGCGTTTGAGCGCCTTGGATAAATATACCAGCACCATCAAACCTATAACGAACATACCGGCGATAAGCATTACCATATATCCGTGTTTGCCCGCCCAACCGAACGCATCGAGCGATACGCAAGCGTCGAGCACTGCGAACGCGAACAGCGCGATAGCACCCAAAATGAACAGATTGAACTTGCCGTAAAATTCCTTGAAATAAACCTTGGGTCCGTTGTAGAATTTCTTGTTCTTGTCGGTAGCGAAGTACGCGTCGTCTGTCGTTTCCTCAGGGATAAAAGTGTTGAGGGCGGCTATTCTCATAAGCGCCACGATAATAAACATAGACGCGAGCCAGATTACCACACCGGTGACCGTAAGGTCGGACAAAACGGTGATGAGGCAAAGAATAATAACAAAGAACGTAAGCACGAGCAATGCGTCAAACGAACATATCTCGCGCGTGCGTACCCTTTCTATAATTGCAAACACAGCCATTAGAGCAGCAATGCCGCCCACGAGCAAAAGTCCTGCCGTGTAATACGCATTTTCGAGGAAAATCGTGGGGAAATTCCACACATCCGAGAATACCAAAAATCCGTAAACGGCAACCGCCGCAAGGATCAGTACCCATAATTTATACTTGTCGATGACGGTTGCGAAATATTTTTTGAACCCGACGTTAGCAGCGGACGGCTGTTTGCGTTCGATACATTCGGGGCAAGCGAATTTGATTCGCAAGACATTGAAAACAATCACAACCACGAGGGCAATCGCATAGTAGACGGTTTCGATATTTACGAAATCGAAAATGATCGTACCGAACAAAAGGAATACCATCAAAAAGTCGAACGTCAAAAGCAACGTATCATACGTGCCGAGTTCGGGTTTTTTGATAGTCATGATAAAGTAAACGGCTAAAAGCACAATTCCCAAAATCGATGCCACAATGAAAAGCCAATAACCTATCGGGCTTGCGGAAGCAAGGCTGTCGAACAAACCGATAAAACGTATAAGAAATAGAATAGCGAACATTGCAAGCGCACCGAAAACGGGAACGGTAAGTCCCGCCTTTTCGATCAAACTCGAAAAGTATTCGCCGCATTTGCATTTTTTAGTCTGGTCCATAATAACCTCCGGTTTCAACCTACATAAAATTAGTATAACACAACATAGCCGTTTTTGCAAATGTTTTTATTAATAAAACTACAAAAATAACTAAAAAAATTGCACACATAACGTTCTATGACTTTTGATAAGTAAGCCACAGGCCCATCGCTTTACAAAATACGGAAATTATGCTATATTAATGTTTATGTACGAAAATATTTTGTTCGACCTCGACGGAACGATAATAAACTCCCAAAAAGGAGTTTCGGACTCCCTCCGCTTCGCCTTTGCGCAAAACGGCGTTTCGTTTGACGGAGATTATACGATTTTCATAGGTCCGCCGTTCAAAGTTTCATTCCCGAAATTTCTGGGAAGCGACGAAGCGCTCACCAAAAAACTCATATCCTCTTACCGCGAGCATTACGCGAAAATCGGCGTTAAGGAGTGTACCCTCTATCGCGGCATACGGGATCTACTCGTCACTTTGAAACGCGACGGAAAAAAGATAGGACTCGCGACAACCAAACCGCGCCTGTTTGCCGAGGAAATAACCAAACGCAAAAGGATCTTCGGGCTTTTCGATATTGTGTCCGGCACCGAAACGAGCGGAGCACCGAGCCAAAAAGACGAGGTAGTCCGCATCGTTATGGACAAGTTGCAAGCCGCCCCCGATCGAACGGTGCTTGTCGGCGATACGATATACGATTGCATTGGCGCAACCGTATGCGGCATAGATTGCATAGGCGTATCTTACGGGTTCGGGGGTGTCGCGGATCTTGTGCGAGAAGGTGCAAAACTCATAGCCGATTCGCCAAAAACACTAAAAAACCTGTTAAAATAACTTCAATTGCTTGACTTATGAATTTCAAAGTGATATTCTTATAGAAAATTTTTACCTTACAGGAGTTCTGTATGATAGTCGTAAAGGAAGTAAAAGACAAAAAAACATATAAAGATTTTTTTTATTTTCCTTACATTTTATACAAAGGAAATCAGTACAACGTTCCCCCTTTAAGAAAGGAAGAACAGGACGAATTCGATCCCAAAATCAACGGAGCGTTCGAACATTGCGAAGCCAAAATGTTCGTCGCATATAAAGACAACGTGCTTTCGGGACGCGTTGCAGGTATAATAAACAGAAAATACAACATAAAGACGGGCGAAAATCAAGTGCGCTTCACGAGATTCGACGTTATTGACGACGTGGAAGTCAGTCGCGCCCTCATCGACGCCGTTGCTCAATGGGGCAAGCAAAACGGCATGAACAAAATGATCGGTCCCATCGGCTTTTCGGATTTCGACAAACAGGGAATGCTCATAGAGGGCTTCGAGGAACTCGACTTGTACGTCACCATCTACAACTACCCCTACTACGCCGAGCATATGAAAAAACTCGGCTTCGACAAGGAAGTCGATTGGGTTGAATACGAAATCAAGATACCCGACAGATACGATGAACGCCTCGACAGAATAGCGAATTTGGCAATGAAACGCTACGGTTATACATATTTCGATGTCAAAAGTTACAATCAAGTAAAGCCTATGTTTTCGATCGCGCTCAACGAGATAATGAACGAAGTGTACGATCCCCTCTACGGCTATGTCACGATGAACCAAAGGCAGATCGATCGCGAAACGGCTATGCTCAAACAGATATTCCTTCCCGACTGCGTTTCGGCTGTTATGCACGAAGGCAAACTCGTCGGCTACGGATTTATGGCGCCGAATATCAGCGACGCGCTCAAAAAGGCAAACGGGCATATCTTCCCGAAAGGAATAATTCCGTTTATAAAGTCGCTCAAAAAGTTCGACAAAGTCGATTTGTATTCGACGGGCGTGCGAAAAAGTTATCAGGGCAAGGGCGTCAACGCGCTCATTCTCATCCGTAGCCACAAAAACCTCATAAAACACGGAGTAAAATATGTTTATACAGGACCGCAACTCGAAAAGAACATTCCCATACAAGATCAGTGGAAAAGTTTCGAAAAGCGAATCAATCGCCGCCGACGTTGCTGGGGCAAAATGATTTGATTTTATTAAGCAAAAGCAAAAATACCGTAATTCGTTTGGGTGTATTCCATAGGGAATCAAGAAAGATCTTAATTTAATATTCGGAATACACCTTTGGGCGAGTCAAACAAAGAGGTCGAGAGTTTTGCTCTCG
Organism: uncultured Clostridia bacterium; assembly: GCA_947589465.1. GTDB lineage: Bacteria > Bacillota > Clostridia > Christensenellales > Pumilibacteraceae > CAG-552. The sequence continues at coordinate 16,389 of CANQAE010000028.1, forward strand.
ACCTCTTTGTTTGTCATTATAGCTTCAACCATCCATCTATTCAATCATGCTTGATATTATCTCCATAAAATCGTCATAGCTTGTATAAGCAACTCCAACCGCTTCACAAATGTTTGGAAGTTGTGCTGAGTTCGGCTTAAATGATTCGGTGGTAACAATGGTAGCTTCTAATACTTTTGCCTTTGCCACAAGATACACGTCTGCCGAAGGTCGATTTTCTAAAATATTTTTAAGATGAATCGATTCCTGTAACTTTTTACTGGAAAAAATCGACTTTATAATTAAGGATTCTTCGTTCGTGGGATTTAAAAACATATCTTTATGCTTGTTCACCCACGTCATGTTTTTGTTGTTTTGGTCATAGTGCTTCTCTATTTCATTATAACATTCATCGACAGAAATGATTTCACTCCCTGCAAGCTCTTCTATTTTTTGCCACACTTTCGTGAAGTATGTGCCTTGTTTGGGAAAGTGGTCTAATAATTTTCTTAAAACGCATGTGTCTAATAAAAATACCATCATTTCATCCCCCTAAAAAATGCGGCTTCTAATTTGGAGAGATGATCTACCCTACTATATAACATTTCGCCTGCACGATATGAATCAATTTTGCCAGAAAAATATTGGTCGAAAACTGCACCTGCATATTGACTCCCTAAATATGCCAGTTTCGTAAAATATGGATTACCACCATTCTTTTTCTCGTCACCGCTATTCCGTTTTGCCCGAAGTGCATCTCCATAAAAGAATTCTTTCAAAGCATTATAATCGTCCGCGGAAATATATTTTAAGGAATATAGTTTATACATGATTGCTTCTTTGCTAACAGAATAAAGACTTGCGAAATCGGCAATTAGTGTATCTGATATTTTCTTGCCTTTAATTTCCGATATAAAATCATCTGTGGGTATTAAAAACTCATTTGCAAATGTGTCACAACGCTTTTCGGTTGCAGTTTGCTCCGTATTTAAATAGTTATAAAAGTCATCCCTGATAATTTCTGCACCACTTGTATTTGATATGAGATGATACAATTCATGAAATAGGGTGAAACTTTGTCTTGCAAAGGACATTGAATTATTTATGATAATTATCGGGAACATAGTATCATATAAGCAAAGCCCCGAAACAGAATCATCGCCAAAGGCATCTTTAAAAACATAAATGCCTTGTTCGTAAAATTTCTCGCGAAAATATTCAAAAACAACTTTATCGCTCTTGCGCTGTTTTTGTGCTCTAATTGGAAACATTAAACGTTCCCTAATATATTTTGCTAAATCAACAATATTGGAGGGGAATATATCTTTTTCGCCTAAAAGACAGTACCTGCTACCATACAACTCTTTCAAATTTAATTGATATGCCTGCGCCTTTTCAAATTGCTGCATTATCTTTTTACTAAACGATGAAGTTATGCTATTGGGTAGCGTCCGCAATTCACCTTTTATTTCAGGTAAGACAGGGGGAGCAGGAAAGAAAAACAAAGCAGTAGGCTTTTTAAATACGCTACTTATTTTTTTGAGCATGGCATATGTTGGGAATTCCTCATTCCTTTCCCATTTCTCATAGCGCGACAAATCTATTCCAATCGCATGAGCAGCCTCATCTGCTGACATATTGTACCGCTCGCGAGCCCATTGAATAATTGAGCCGTTTATCCCAGTTAAAGTTTCAGCCATTGTTATAATCTTCCTTTAATTTCTTGTTGATACCATATATTAGGAACAGCGCTGGACTGATATGCTTGCTCAAAAATTTGATAGAGTTGCGAATAGGTTTTTTGTTTTTCCAATATGGTTTTTATTTCGCTTGTTTGGCAAGGGATAATTTTCATGCC
>CANQAE010000029.1 GCA_947589465.1 uncultured Clostridia bacterium
CACGCGCACGACGAATTGCTTTTGCCACGCTTACCACCGCCTTGTCCTGACCTATTACCCTGTTATGCAAAATTTCTTCGAGATGAACGAGCCTTTGCGTTTCGGTTTCGCTGAGCCTGCTCACGGGGATCTTCGTCCACTTTGCAACGATCTCGGCGATATCTTCGGCTGTAATCGTGCCGCCGGTACGCTCACTGTTTTTGCTCCAATCGAGTTTTGCCTTTTCTATCTCCTTTCGCAAAGCGTCGCGTTCATTGCGCAGTTCGGCAGCGCGAGCGTAATTTTCGCTTTTTGCCGCTTCGTCCTTTTGCTTGTTGAGAGTTTCGAGGCGTTCTTCCATTTCCTTGACGTTATTGGGCACCGTGTTGCCGCTTACTTTCGCCTTGCTCATTGCTTCGTCAATTAGGTCTATTGCCTTGTCGGGCAAAAATCTGTCAGTTATATACCTGTCCGAAAGTTTTGCGGCTGCCTCTATCGCCTCGTCCGAAAGCGTCACTTTGTGGAATGCCTCGTAATTTTCGCGCAGTCCTTTGAGAATTTCGATAGTGTCCTCTACCGAAGGGGGCGCAACGATTATGGGCTGAAATCTTCGTTCGAGCGCCTTGTCCGTTTCGATATATTTGCGATATTCGTCTGTCGTGGTCGCGCCTATCGTCTGCAACTCGCCGCGGGCAAGATACGGTTTCAAAATATCCGCAGGCGAAACTTCGCCCTCCTTGCCGCCCGCCTGAGCGAGAGTGTGCAATTCGTCGATAAACACTATTATGTTGTTGTTTTCCTTGATAGCGGCTATGGCGTCTTTGAGTTTTTCTTCCATTGCGCCCCTGTACTTCGTACCCGCTATTATGCTGCCTATGTCGAGGCTGAAAATGATCTTGTGTTTGAGAAGTTCGGGAACGTTGCCGTCCACTATCTCTTTTGCAAGTCCCTCGACGACGGCGCTCTTGCCGACGCCCGGTTCGCCGATAAGCACGGGGTTGTTTTTTGTCTTGCGGCACAATATCTGGATTATGCGCGCTATTTCTTCCTTACGACCTATGACGGGGTCTATTTTGTGCTGTCTTGCCTTTTGTGTTACGTCAACGCCGAGGTCGCGCAGTTGTTCGGGCAAAACCGAATCGTCCGCGCCCTGCGAATCGCTCGTAAGCGAATTGGCAAGCGCGTTTTCGAGCCCGACAATATCCACCCTGTCGTGCAAAAAGTTGTACGCAACGCCGCTTGCGCCCGTCAAAATGCACAGCAAAACTCCCGCGCAACTTGCCTGAGGCGCGCCGTTTTCGGCTCCCAGCCTATACGCCTGAAAGATTATCCTGTTCATTCTCGACGAAAGTTCGGGTTCTCCCATCAATACCACGTGATCCTCTCTCGCGAAAATACTTTCTATTTCGGCAATATCCACTCCGTATTCGGCGAGAAGTTTGGAAACCATGGTGTCGTTGTTTGTTGCGAGCCCGTACAAAATATGTTCGGTCCCTATTTCGGGGTTCGAATATTTGATCGCTATGTTTTGTGCGATCACCAATGATTTTTTCAAGTTTTCGGTGACTTGTACTTTCATAATCATCAACCTCCTTTTCTGGTAATAAAAGTATGAATTTCATCACACATGGACGCCCTTGCGAGATCTCTTTCGCTTCCATCCAGCCGCCTGCCGCAGTCAAGGCAAAGAGAAGCGGGCTGAATACGCGTCACGAGAGATTCGAGAGCATTCCAATCGGTACATTCCAACATATTATAATATATCCCCAATTTGACAAAAGCAATCAAGTCCATAAACTCGCTTTTGCTTATGAGGTTGCAGTTGCACAGAGTTCCGTACGACCTCAAAATTCTGTCTTTGAGTCCGGCGGGATCTGCCTGAATGAGCGCTTCGCGCGCACGAAGTTCGGCTTCCACGATACGGGTAGCGACGTTTTCGACAGATGAAACGATTTCGGATTCGGTGATGCCGAGCGTTTTCTGATTGGATATTTGATAAACGTAACCTTCCGCCTTGCTCCCTTCGCCGTACACGCCGCGCACCGCCATATTAAGCCGAGTGACTCCGCTTATGCATCTATTGAGCGAGCCGGTAAGGGATAGCGCAGGTAAAAACATCATGACCGAAGCCCTCATCCCCGTACCAACGTTGGTAAGGCACGCAGTAAGATAGCCGTAAACGTCGTCGAAGGCGAATTTGAACGTCCCGCGTAGCGTCTTGTCCACCTCTTTGAGTTCGTCGTATGCGTCTTTTAGTTGCAAGCCGCTCATTATGCACTGCTCGCGAATGTGATCTTCTTCGCCTATCATGACGCATACCTTGTCGTCATCGCGAATTATCGCCGAGCCTGCGCTGTCTATGAGTTCCTTGCTGATAAGGTGGCGTTCGACATAACGCATCTGTTCGAGCGGATCGAGCGCGGTCATCGGATACATAGTATATCCGCCTATCGTCCTCAACGCGCCCATCGCTTTTGCCGCTATGGGTGCGGTATTTACGCCCCTGAAAGGCGTGTCGGCAAGGTTGCGTGCAAGCCTGACGCGCGACGACAAAATTATGTTCTGCGTGTTCATTGCTTGCCTCCTTTGAGTTGCCTAATACGCTCTTTGAGTTTATAAGCCTGTTCGTAATTCTCGCTTGCGACGGCGCGACTGAGCCTTTCTTCGAGATCGGCTATTTCGGCGTTGTTCGGCGCGTCGTCGGGACGCGAGCCGATATGCATAGCCGCCGACTGCACGTTGCGAATTATCGGCTTGATATGCTCGGCAAGTTCGGTGTAGCAATACGGACAGCCGACGAAACAACTTTCGGTGATCTCCCGCAAAGTAGTTCCGCATTTCGGGCATTTGACGCGCGTATTCTGCGAACCCGCAAGCCCCGAAAACAATCCGAAGTCGTCGAGCGACGAAAACATTTCGAGTTGCGCCTGTTTGAAACATTCGGGACAAACATAAACTCTTGTCTTAACGCCGCCTACCGTCTTTTCCATATATCCGGTGGCTTCCCGCTTTTTACATTTTTGACATAACATAACCTACCTCCTCTTGATCAGTTGCATTGCCAAACTTTTTATGAGCGACGCCCTTAACGTGTCCTTGTTGACATTGGGCGCTACCAAAGCCTTGTCGCCGAGCAGCGACTTGATGAGTTCGCTTTCGCTTTGATCGAGGTGCCCCTCGTCAACCAGCCTGTCCACTATCTGTACCGCCCTGTTGTAGTTGATACCTTCGCTTATGTTGAGTTTGCTGAGTTCGTCGAGGGTCTTGTCGCCGCCGCCTATGCGCAAGAGCGTCACGTAGCCGCCCCCGCCCCGCCTCGACTCTATGACATACCCTCGGTCGAGCGTAAAACGGGTCATCAGTACGTAATTGATCTGGCTGGGCGCACAGTCGAAATAGTCGGCTAATTCGTTTCGGCTGATATTGACTTTGTCGCCATCGCCGAGCGCCGAAAGCAGAAACTGTTCGATTATGTCGCTTATATTAGGCATACCGCCCCTCCTTTGAAAGTTTGACTTTCTTTGACCTTTGACATTATTATTATACACCGAAATTGCCGTTTGTCAAGAGGGTTTTGGAAAATTTTTCAAAAAAATTTTTGTGAAAAATCTACGGGGAAAAGAACGTTTCGGCGCAGATAAACGACTATTCGAGAACGGAATACATGGCTTCGGCGTTAAATGACTATTCGAGGGAAAAATCGTACTGAACTTTCGGTTTGCCTGCTAAAATTTCGGCGCAAAAAAAACGCAACCCGAAAAAGGCGCGTTTGTGCCGAAATTATATAGTTCAGAATATCGAATAAGCGAGCATTCCGAGTCCCGCCGAGGCGATTATCATAATTATCGGCGAAAGGTCTTTTTTCGTCACCTTTTTGTACACTATCACCGCCACGCCGACAAGCGCCATCAAAACGAGCGATATATAGTCGAACCCAAAATTCTTTGCGTCAATTACGAAGTTGGAATAAACGAGCAGTAAGCCCGTTGCGATTATTAGACCTATTACGACAGGTTTTATGCCGTCGAGTATCTTTGCGATCACCTTGTTCTCGGCAAAATTCTTGAATAACGCCGCTATTATGAGTATTATTATAAACGACGGAAGCACCACTCCGAGCGTGGCGACAAGCGCACCCAAAAACGCACTGCCCGCCGTCGCTCCCACTGCGCTACCAACAAACGTCGCCATGTTTATGGCTATCGATCCGGGAGTCGTTTCGCTTATTCCTATGAAGTTGGACACCATTTGGGAATCGAGCCAATTGTTGACCTGCATTTCCTGTTGGATTATGGCGATCATTCCATATCCGCCGCCGAACGTAAACAGCCCGATCTTTAAAAACGTAAGGAAAAGTTGAAGGTAGATCATATTTTGTCCCCTCCGTTTTCTTCGCCTTGCGAATTTTTCGTTTCGTCGGTATTATTTTCCGCCGCGGTCTGTTCGTCCCCATTATTCGCCGCCGCAGGCTGTTCGTCTGTATGCTTCGCGGGTGTATCTTCACCATTATTCCCCGTCGCGGTCTGTTCGTCCCCATTATTCGCCGCCGCAGGCTGTTCGTCTGCATTACTTTCCGTCACGGGTTGTTCGTCTGCATTGCTTTCCGTCACGGGTTGTTCGTCTGTATTATTCACCGACGTGGACAGGTCGTCCGATTTTACCGTATCTTGATTTACGGGAGCGGTGCCGTCGGAAATATCGACTTTTGCTACGGACAGGTCGCCCTTCCTCTTTTTTATAAGTCCGTAATACACGAAGCCCGCGACGCCGCCCGCTATGATGAGATAGATCCCCGACACCCTAAACGGCAAAAAGTTAAGCGCGACGGTAAACGCTATGGAAAGCAAAAACAGAACTATTGAAAAAACGTCTTTTTTCGCGTCCTTGCTCATCTTTATGCCCGCGCGTATGATAAGTATGGCGACGGCGGCTTGTATGCCTTTGAACGCATTGAAGATAAGTTCGATTTCAAGCACGCGGTCGATAAAAAACGATATGATGAAAATTATGACAAACGACGGAAGCACCACTCCGAGCGTGGCAAACAGCGCGCCCAAAAATCCCGCGCGTTTGTACCCGATATATGTGGCGCTGTTAATGGATATGGGCCCCGGCGTGGACTCTGCGATCGAAACAATATTGAGCAGTTCGTTGCCGCTGAGCCACTGCTTTTTTGTCACTGTTTCCGCCTCTATGAGCGAAAGCATGGCATATCCGCCGCCGAACGTAAACAGCCCGATCTTGAAAAATGTAATGAATAACGAAAATAATTTCTTGAACAATTGCTCCACTCCGAACGGCAAATCCGTGCCTTATTATTTTAGCATATGCAAATTGTTTTGTCCACAAAAATAACGCACTCCCGAACTAACGAGAGTGCGTTACTTAATAGCAGAGTTATTTCAAAAGTTTTTGCATATAGGCGATGCCTGCTTTAAGACATTCTATATTGGAAGGAATAACCTTCGGCTTGCTTTCGAACACGTGTTCTACTGCGTGGATAGCCGCTTCCTCGGTGATGTCGCCGAAAATGGGAAGCAATACGCCGAGCATATAAACGTTTGCGCCGCGCTTATTGATTTCGGCTGCCAACGTATCGACGGGAATTTCATAGAATTTCACATCCTTGCGCGTTGTCTTTTTGTGAACTATGTCGGAGTTGATAATTATGATGCCGTCCTTTTTGACTGCGTTTTCGAACTTGTCGAGCGACGGTTCGTTGAACGCTATCAAAATATCGGGATGATCTATAACGGGTGCGGCAATTTCTTCCGCCGAATAGATTACCGAGCAGTTTGCCGTGCCGCCTCGCATTTCGGGGCCGTACGACGGCAACCACGAAGTGTTGAGGTTTTGCTCGATAGCGGAATACGAAATAAACTTACCTAACGACAGTACGCCTTGACCGCCGAAACCGCTTATTGTAATTTTTTGCATATTATTTATCCTCCTTCGTTATATCTTTGAATACGCCGAGCGGATAGAAGGTGCAACCCTTCTCTTTTACGAAATTCATGGATTCAAGCGGAGTCATATGATAGTTCGTCGGGCAGTTAGCGACAACTTCGATAAACGAAAGTCCCTTTTTGTCCATCTGAACCTGGAACGCCTTCTTGATAGCCTTCTTGGCTTTTAATACGTGCGCAACGTCGTAGCACGATACGCGTTCGATATATGCGGGACCGGTAAGAGTCGCAAGCATTTCGCACATATGAACGGGGTTGCCGTTGACTTTGGGATCGCGACCGTAAATGCAGGTCGTAGCCTTTTCACCGGGCATGGTGGTGGGCGCCATCTGTCCGCCCGTCATTCCGTAAATTCCGTTGTTTATGAATATTATGGTAATGTTCTCGCCGCGCATGCAAGCGTGAACGGTTTCCGCCATACCGATCGAGGCAAGGTCGCCGTCGCCTTGGTATGTGAAGATTATATTGTCGGGATTAACTACCCTTCTAACAGCGCTCGCTACCGCGGGAGCCCTGCCGTGAGCAGCCTCGTACATATCGCAATTGAAGTAGTTGTACGCGAATACCGAGCAACCTACCGGGCAAACGCCGATAGCGTTGTCTACTTTGCCGAGTTCTTCGAGAACTTCGGCGATCAATCTATGTACTATGCCGTGTGTGCAACCCGGACAATAGTGCAACGGGGTGTCCGTGAGCATTTTAGGCTTATCAGCAACAATTTTCATATTATTTGCCCTCCTTAACATACTTAACAAGGTCGGCAGGCATCATAACGTTACCGCCGCATCTTCCGTAAAATTCGACAGGTTTAAGTCCGTTTACGGCAAGACGAACGTCCTCTACCATTTGACCCATACTCATTTCGACGGTTATAAACTTCTTGACCTGAGCCGATTTTGCACGCTTTGCAATAACATCGGAGGGATACGGATAAAGGGTTATGGGACGAATAAGTCCTGCCTTTATGCCGTGCGCCCTGAGTTCGACGACTGCCGCCTTGCAAATGCGCGCTACCGAACCGTATGCCACGAAAATGTATTCCGCATCTTCGGTAAGATATTCTTCGCTTCTCGTTTCGTTTTGCGCGATGACCTTGTATTTTTCGAACAAACGATTGCAGAATTGTTCGAGATCGTCAGCCTCGATACGAATGGAATTGATGAGCCTCTGTCTGCCGTCGCTGTGACCGTAAGCCGCCCAATCGTCCTTGTTCGGCAAATCTTTGAGGTCGCGCATCGGCGGGATCTCGGCGGGTTCCATCATTTGACCGAGCATACCGTCGCCTATTATCATAACGGGGCAACGATATTTGTCGGCTACGTCGAACGCATTGTATGTAATGTCAACGAATTCCTGTATCGAACTCGGCGCATATACTATCGGATGATAGTCGCCGTGTCCGCCGCCCTTGGTAGCCTGGAAGTAGTCGCCCTGCGCAGGCTGTATGCCGCCGAGTCCGGGACCCGAACGCATCATGTTGACGATGACGCACGGAAGTTCTGCGCCCGCTATGTAACTTATGCCTTCTTGTTTAAGGCTCACTCCGGGGCTGGACGAACTCGTCATGGCTCTTGCGCCTGCGCCTGCCGCTCCGTAAACCATATTGATAGCCGATACTTCGCTCTCGGCTTGAATGAAGGCGCCGCCTACTTCGGGCAACCTCCACGATAAATATTCGGGTATTTCATTTTGAGGCGTGATCGGATACCCAAAAAAGTATCTGCAACCTGCGGCAACAGCCGCTTCGGCAATCGCCTCGTTACCTTTCCAAAGTTTCTTCATAACTAAAACAACTCCTCCTTTTTTATCAGTCGCGATAAACGGTTATTACGCTATCGGGACACATTGTCGCGCAACTCGCGCATCCTACGCACTTTTCGGGATCGAAGCATTCGGCTACATCATAACCTTTTGCGTTGGTGCGTTTGGAGATCTGCAAAATCTTTTGCGGACAAGCGTTGACACATAAGCCGCAGCCCTTGCAGTAGGCCTCGCGAAATTCAACCTTTCCTTTTGCCATAAATAAAATAACCCTCCTGACTTTTTTATAAAATACGGCGACTGCCGTTATTTCCCTCTTGCTCCGTAAAATATGTACTGTTGTGCGAGTCCGGCGAGCGAACCGTACCTATTCATGTAATAGTCCCGCACTTTCAAGGTCGTATCGAGTTGCTCTGTTCGGCATTTGCGGAATATCCAGGTATCAACGGGGAAACAATCCCACTTCCTCAGCCCGAACATCAATATGCAATCGGCGACCTTAGGTCCCACGCCAGGCAATGTGCGCAATAGTTTCGCGGCTTCGCTTCCGTTCGCTTTTTCCGCTTCGGCGATAAAATCGGTTTCCGCCAAGATCTTCGCGGTCTTGCTTAAATATACGTCGCGAAATCCCGCGCCGAGTTCACGGAACTTTTCCGCGCTGACTTCGGCGAGCGCCTGCGGAGATGGAAAGGCGTGATATCCGCCCATGTCCGCACCGCAATGGGAGCATATTCTTTCGATTATTCCTTTGATCCTCGGTATATTGTTGTTGGCGGATATGATAAAGTCGATTATCGTTTCGAACGGATCTTGTCGTAAGATCCTTATGCCCTTACCCGCTTCGATGTACGCTCCGAGTTCCTCGAACCCTTTGAGCCGAGCCATATATTCGTCGTAATCGGCGTCGAGGTCGAAATACCTTGCAAAGTAACTCGGATCGTCACATTCTATACGGTCGCCGCCCGCATAACATCTGTGCTCGCGCGAAAAAACTTCGTACCCGTCGCCCTTGCGAGCGAACCTGAACGTCTGTCCGCAACAGAGTATGGCGTCAAGGTCGAGAGGATATTCGGTTTTTATCGTATTACCATTTACAATATACTTCATATGTACAAAAAAAGGGGAATAATATCCCCTTCAATAGTTAAGCGACAGGATAGACGCTAACTTGTTTTCTGTTCCTGCTTACTTCGAACTTGACTACACCCGTTTCGAGAGCATACAGCGTGTCGTCGCTGCCTCTGCCCACATTGTTGCCGGGATGAAATTTCGTTCCTCTTTGTCTTACGATGATACTGCCTGCATTGACACGCTGACCGTCTCCCGCTTTGACGCCGAGTCTTTGCGCCGCAGAGTCGCGTCCGTTCTTTGTGGAGCCGCCTCCCTTCTTATGCGCAAATAACTGAATATTTATAAACATTGTCATTACCTCCGAAAAAATTACATCTCATTTTGTTGTGAGTTCAATAAAATCCGAATACGTTTCGTAAAGATCGCTTAGTCCAAGAAACATAGTGTCGAGAATAACGTCCGCGTCATGCCTTCTGTCCTCGTCGAGTTCGGGCAATGTAAACGCAAGATAACCTTGCTCGTCGCGCCTGTCGAATTCGACCTTGATACCGACTACCGCCATAAGCCCCAGCAAAGCGGTCTGAATGATGCTGCTGAGAGCGGCGCATACTATGTCCTCGCCGATGACGCCGTAGCCCGTATGCCCGTCCGCCGTAAGCGAAACTATATGTCCGCGTTTTCTCGTTACTTCGACCTTTGTCATACCTTAAATGGACAAGATCTTGATACGCGTAAACGGCTGTCTGTGTCCCTGCTTTCTGCGCGAATTCTTCTTTGCCTTGTACTTAAACACGGTAATCTTCTTGTTTTTACCGTGTGCAAGAACTTCCGCGGAAACCTTACCTTTCTCGGTCGAAACGTTTTCGCCGTCTACTTTGAGAATGGATTCGAGTTCGATCTTGTCGCCGACATTGTTGTCGAGTTTTTCGACTTCGATCTCGTCGCCTTCGCCTACTCTGAACTGCTTTCCGCCCGTGACTATAACTGCGTACATAATAAAGCACCTCCTCACCGATGTCTCCGTTGGAACGGGTATCGCGAACGCGATTTTCGACCCTGCCCATACGGCTCAATAACTATTATAACTTATTAAAAAAGCAAAGTCAAGCGAATTTCGCCTTATTGAATTGCCGCAATGCCCTTTTTTTGCTTGATTTTTCTTAAAATGTGTTTTAATTTCTTGGCGGCGTATAATTTTCCTCGCAGACGAAATAGGCGGCGCTCGAAGTTTCCGAAGCCTCCTTGTTCCTTGCGCAAGCCTTTGCTATAAGCACTATGCCGAATACGACTATGAGTACCGCCACGACGGATATCGCCGCTATGAGCCTGTCCTTTGTCGGTCTGTCGAGTTTCATTCGTCCTCCAACAATCCCAGATCTTTCATTATGTCTTCGAGATCCTCGGTGGGATTTAACGCTTCTTCGAAACTGAAACCGCTATCCGATGTGCCTGCAAGCGCGGGATTCATGACCGCTATGCCCGTCTTGTACGACTTTGTGTTCTTGGTATTTCTCACGGTAGCCGCGTTGTCGCCGTCGAGATATTCCTTTATGCCCTTTACGGGGTCGAACTGCTCGCTCGAACCCACCTTTACGCTGCCGAGTTTTTTCTGTTTGAGCCTGTCCTCCTCGGATTCGAACTGCTTTTGCGGCGCGCCGAGCGTTTCGTTCATCTCGGCGTTGAATTTACCGACCGCAAGCAGATCGTCGTCGAGCGGATATTTTGCAAGAAGTTTGTCGTAATAAGCCGTCCACTTTTCGTGAAAAGCCCTGAGCCGAGCCATTTCGGCGTCGTATTTCGCCTTGGACAACTTTTCGATCCTGTCGGCTTTGGCTATGGCGGAATAAATGGCTTTGACTATGAGTTCGCGTTTGCCCGCGAGTTTGCCGAGTTCCTCTTTGAGCGCGGCGACCTGAGTATTCAGTTCGGCTATGCGCTGATCTTTTTGAGCCGCGGCGTCGTTCAATCCGCGTATATACGCGTCAACCTGTTCCTTGCAATATCCCTTTCTCTTTATTTCGAAACTCATTTTTCTTCTCGCACCCCGATTAAGAATTTTTGTTTTATATCATAAACGCCTTTACTTATGTTGACCCTGTAAATATTGGGATTAAGTAATCTCTTGTACTCCTCCCACAGCCTTGCTTTTTCGTCCTTCGCGTACTGCGCCATTTTGAACAGCGACGGCGATTTGTACACACATTCGCCGTTTTCAAAAATGTTTACGAGCAGTTCGCGCGACTCGTAATCGCCGGCGGTGAACTTCTTCCAGGTGTCCGTTTCGTGGCGGAGAGTAATGGGACGGGGAAGTTGCTCGTCTTTGAGGGCTATGACGTCGGCAATGGCTTTTCCGCTCCGCTTGTCGTAAAGCCTTACCACCTTCTTGAATCCCGGATTTGTCATCTTTTCGAGCGACGAACTTATTTTCATCTTGTCGAAATATTGTCCGTCTATCTCTATGCGCGACAACTTGTACACGCCGCCGAGCGACGGCGTGCGTTCGCTCGTAATAAGTTTTGTCCCCACTCCGTACACGTCTATCTTCGCTTCCTGAACGTTGAGCGCGGTAAGCACTTCCTCGTCTATATCTCCGCTCGCGAAGATTATCGCGTCCTCGAAGCCCGCGTCGTCAAGCATTTTACGCGCCATTTTGCTTAAATATGCGAGGTCGCCGCTGTCGAGCCTTATGCCTATCGGCTTATGCCCGCTCGCGCGCAACTTTTCGAACACTTTTATCGCATTGGGAACGCCGCTTTTCAATGTGTCGTACGTGTCCACAAGGAGCAAACAATTGTCGGGAAACAATTCGGCAAACCTCTCGAATGCTTCGAGTTCGGTCTTGAAACTCATCACCCAACTATGGGCGTGCGTGCCTTTGACGGGTATTCCGAACTCCTTTGCCGCAAGCACGTTGCTCGTACCGACCGCGCCGCCGATTATGCTTGCACGCGAACCGTATATGCCCGCGTCGGGTCCCTGTGCGCGACGCAACCCGAATTCCACGACGTTCTTGCCCGCCGCCGCGTCCACTATACGCGATGTCTTGGTGGCGATGAGCGTCTGATGCCCGATTATATTGAGCATCGCCGTTTCTATGAGTTGAGCCTCAACGAGAGGCGCTTTGACAATGAGTATAGGCTCGCCCGGAAAGACTATTTCGCCTTCGACAGCCGAATAAATATCGCCCGTGAATCGGAAATTCGCGAGATATTTCAAAAAGCCTTCGTCGAATATGCCAAGACTGCGCAGATATTCTATGTCCTCCTCGTCGAAATGCAGATCGTTTATGTACTCTATGACCTGTTCAAGCCCCGCAAATACGGCATAGTTAAGTTCGGGTTTGTACCGAAAAAACATATCGAACACCGCTTCTTTGTCGTAAGTGCCGTTCAAATAATATCCGTTCATCATTGTTAGTTGATACAGATCTGTCATAAGAGTAAGATTTCGAGTCATCTTCTGTTCTCCTTGTTGTATTCTTTATTTCGTTTTCTTAAATTCAACGCCGCCCGAAGTAGTGCGGCAACGCCGAACAGTACGATTATCGCGGAAAGCACCGTTCCCAAACCGAGCGTCCCCGTGCTTTCCAAAAACAGCGCCACCCCCGCCACTATCCATAATGCGCAGATTTTGAACACCGTGGCGGCATATTCCGTCCTCGCCATTCCGTTCATGAGTCCGAACGGCAAGGCTATGACATAGAGCGGATACATCACGCGATATGTAAACCCGATATGTACGAATATCTGTACGAGCAGGACGAACGCGACCGTCCATAACAGCGCTATCGCTATGCGGTTGCGCATAATAAGCACGGTGACGAGCAATACGACGAACAGGCAACAAAGCAATGCCGTCAGCCAACACTTACCTATCCCGAAAGGAAACACGCCGACTCCGCTCAATATCAAAAATACTCCCGTGACGATTATGACGACCGCCGATATGAGTTCGGTCAATGCGATTTTTTCTTCAATGCTTTTCATCGACATTTTCCTCTCCTTCGACCTGTTCGTTGTCCTTGTCTTCGGATTGTTCGTTTTCCTTATCCTCTCCCTGTGCGTTTTCCTTGCTTTCGTCAGCCCGCATTTCCGTTTCCTGTTCGATTAGGTCGTTTTCTTCCTCGTCCCGTTCGCTTTCCTTGCTTTCGTCAGCCCGCTTTTCCGTTTCCTGTTCGAGGTCGCTTTTTCCCTCCTCGGCTTGTTTATTCTCCTTTCCTTCGCCCTGTGCGCTTCCGTTTTCCTCGGCTTCGCTTTCTTTACCTTCGCCCTGTGCAAAAGTAGTCTTTAAGTACATAAAAGTCTTTTCGTAGCCGTAGTAATCGAGCGAAAGGTCCTTTTCGTCAACGAATATCATTATCTTCTTATGACTGCGTTTCGCCATTACTATATGGTAAATAATTATGCCTGCTCCCAGCAAAAATATGAGCGCGCTCAAAAGTTGATTTGCTTTTATTGAGCCGAAATACATACTGTCGCTGCGCAGTCCCTCGACAAAGAACCTTATTATCCCGTACCAGATACAATAAAAGGCAAAGCAAAAGCCGTCAAAACTCTTGCGTTTGCCGTTGTATAGCCATTGCAACAGACCGAATCCTATCAAATTCCACATGGATTCGTAAAAAAAGCAGGCGTTATACCACCCCCTGCCGAACTTTCCGTTCTCGATGAACACCGCAAACGGAAACCATTGCCAGGCGGGATCGGATATTAGTTGACCGTACGCTTCACCGTTGGCGAAATTGCCCCACCTGCCTATCGCCTGTCCCAGAATTATAAGGCAAAAATATAGGTCCGCCATTTGAATAAACGTCATTTGTTTGGGGAGAGGCTTTTTTCGGTTGAAAATTCTAATTATCAGTGCGCCGATTATGCCGCCGATAAGTCCGCCGTATATCGCAAGTCCCGCGAAACCTTCGAACGATCCGTCCGCGCGAAACCCGAAATAACGTCCTATCGTCCACTCCGTGCCGTTGTGAATAATGTCGTTTACGACGAAGTACGTGCGCGCACCTATTATCGCAAGGGGTATGCAGATTATGGCTACGTTGAAAACGTTGTCCGTATCATATCCTCGCCGTTTCGCCATAAAATAGGCAAGCACGATGCATAAGACCATGCCGCCGCCGATGAGTCCGCCGTACCAATTAAATGCAGACAAAAGCATACTTCCCTCCAATATAAAAACGATTATACTACCAAATAAGTAAAATGTCAATAATAATGAGGGTATTTCTCGTTCAAAACGCTTTTGTGAACGGGTTTAGATTTTACAAGATCCGCGTTTTTTCGCCTTTTACGGCGCTACCGCTATGACGCCGCGCACCGAATTGTAGACGTCGCGCCTTATCAATTTCCTTTCGAGAAGATTGCCGCGCTTGTCGTAATACAAAAGATAGCCGTTGCTATGAACTTCGGGATGCGAATACGAGATCGTTTTACGCGTTCCCGATTGCGTTCCCTCCTCGAAATATTCCATAATCGTATCCGTAACTTCGTCATAAGGCGGCGTTTCGCCTTTAAAAGTTATTTCGCTCTCGCGTTTTATCGTATAAGGAAGCGCGGCCCCGTACACCTCGACGAAGACGCGCGTCCCGGATACAAACGCTCTTATGAAAACGGGCGTATCTCCCGTATTCTTGATGGCGAGGTCGCTGCTGCCCGAATTTACCATAGCGTCGAAACTCGGCATTTCGTAACTGCTCTGCAAAGAATGCCTGCTTACCTTGACGACTTCGAGATCGCTCATAAGCGCGGCGTTATATAACGTCGTGGACACCTGACAAACGCCGCCGCCGATGCCCGCAACATACTTTCCGCCCTTAATTATTTTCGATTCCAAAAAGCCGTTTTTCGCAGTACGTCTGCCCACTTTTTCGTTGAAACTCAAAACCGACCCCGCGTCAATTACGCTGCCGTTTATTTTTGATGCCGCGAGAGAAATATTGTGTTTGCGCTCGTCGGTACTAGTCGAAAAATCTGTCGAATATCTCGTCCTCAGTCCCGTAAGCGCAATGTTGTCCCCCGCCCTTGTCCGCGGAGAAAGTTTGCGAACCGGTATAGCGACGCTCGCCTTTTCGCCCGCCGAGAGAGCGAAGTAAATGTCCATATACAGTCT
Organism: uncultured Clostridia bacterium; assembly: GCA_947589465.1. Lineage (GTDB taxonomy): Bacteria > Bacillota > Clostridia > Christensenellales > Pumilibacteraceae > CAG-552. The sequence continues at coordinate 14,895 of CANQAE010000029.1, forward strand.
GTCCTCGTCCACTTCGACACCATCTTTTTCGCGTGAAATGACGAACATCGGTTTTGCGTTCGGATCGAATTTTATCATGCTGTCCACAGGCGCGGAATTTATTTTCTTTATCGCATCGTCAACAAAGCCGCCGAGAAGCGGAAAGCAGTACAAAAGCGCCGCCTTGTACGTCGCGCCGCCGCGCAACTTGCCCGAAACGATTTCGAGTTTACGGCCTAGCGGAGCATTTATTCCCCTTTCGAATATTTCTTCGGCGACAAGGTGGTTGGTCGGCGAAATATATTCGTCGCGAAAAACGAACTTTTGATTTCCGTAATATAATTCTATGTAAGCGGTCGTTTGGGCGTATACGGTATTCATTCCGAACGTAAACGCAAGCGCCGCGAGTAGTGTAATAAACGATATTTTGTACCTTGCGCTCATATGTTTATGGTGCGCGCCGCCGATACATATTATACTTTGAATTTCTTTTTGCGTCTTGTAATTTTTTCCTTTAAGATCGACGCATCGTTGAGCGACGGATCTATAAGACATTCGCGCCAGAGTTCTTCGAGTACGAGCGAGATCTGCTTGCCCTTAAAGCCCGCCGACGCAACGTCGTTGCCGTTCACTTTGAGCGCGCCGACGCTTAACGGCGCACCGCTCGACAGTAGTTCTTTATACACGACCTCGAACCTGTGCGGACCTACCACTTCACGCACACCCGTCGCCCGTCCGTCCGCCTCTATGAGGTCCACAAGGTCGGGTATAAGGTCGAAATTGCGGGCGATAAACACTTTGAGTTTATTGAGCCTTGTTTTGCCGCTCATATCGTACATATGAAGCCCGACAAGTCTTGCCACCCGTTCCACCGTCGCGTTGGGGTATTTGAGCCCGCTTTGACCGAGCGATTTATGCACGATTTCGACACCCATATCGGGGTGAGAATAGGTATTGCCGTACATTTTTCGGCATACGGGTTTGCCTACGTCGTGCATTAGCGCGGCGAGCCGAACGTGCGGGGAGGCATATCTTACCGCCATAAGACTATGTTCAAGACAGTCATACTTATGGTAAAGCGGGTTTTGCGCCACGCCTTCCATTTCCCCCACTTCCTTTATGATGAACTCCCACAAACGCAACTTCGTAATGAGTTCCACTCCTCTGTAATGAGCGTCTTTAATTCCGTACTTTGTGTCCGCGACGAGAATTTTGTCGAGTTCCTGCCTCTTGCGTTCGGGCGAAATGTCCGCAAGCCCCTCGCGATGCCTTACTGCGGCGGCAAAAGTATTTTCTTCTATATCAAAGCCCGTTTCGGCGGCAATACGCGCAAGGCGCATTAGCCTGAGTCCGTCGTCACCGAGCGTAAAATCGGGGTCGGCGGAGCGCAAAACCTTGTTGCGTATATCGTCTATCCCCCCATATGGGTCGAAAAACTCGCCGTTATCAACTCTGTAATAGACCGAACCTGCGGTAAAGTCGCGCCGACGCGCATCCTCAATGAGCGTCGCCCCGAAAGTGACCGACCGAGGAGTATGTTCGCCGCCGCAACCGTAACTTTCGCGTCTTAACGGCGTATATTCGTAACTTTCGTTCCCGTCGGTGATTATTGCCGTTCCAAGACGGCGATTGACGGGAATTATTTGCGCGTCTATGCCGAGTTCGTCGGGTAGTAGCGACCCGCAAATATCTATGTCGCTCTTTGGCAAGCCGAGCAAACTGTTTCGAATATATCCGCCGACTATATAAATCGGACAAGCCGATTTCGCGGCGATCTTGCTCAAAAAAGGCGGTATTTGTATTTCCATTATCTCACTCCGAAAAAATTATAACATTATTTGAGTAAATTTACAACAATTATTTGGATTTTTTTGAAGTTTTGTGCTATTATATTATCAAACTTGATTGGACAAGGAGCGTCGTTATGCTCAATTTCATTGTAAACGTCAAAAGCGGCAAAGGACTTGGTAGCCGCAACTTAAAGAAAATCATTCGCTTTTGCGCAGATAACAATATAGACTACACCGTACATATCACAGGCGCGCACGGACACGCGACTCGCCTTGCCGAGGACATTTCTAATGGCGGAGGCACGATCGTTGCCGTGGGCGGCGACGGAACGTTTCACGAAGTCCTCAACGGCATTACCGACTTTTCGCGCACGTCGCTTGGGTTTATTCCGAGCGGCAGAGGAAACGACTTCGCAAAGGGAATCGGGCTCCCGCTCGACCCCGTCAAAGCCTTGCAAGTGATCATCGGCGGCAAACCGAAATTTTTAGATTATATCGCAATCGGCGAAAAACGTTGCCTCAATATCGCGGGCACAGGACTCGATATCGACGTTCTGCAACGCGTCGCGGGCAGGCAAGGCAAAATCACCTATCTCAACAGTTTGCTTTACTGCGTTCGACACTTTAAGCCGTATTCGATCGACGTCACCATGGGCGACGAAACCAAAAATTACAAGGCGATAATGGTCGGCATTTGCAACGGAACTCAGTTCGGCGGCGGGCTTAAATTGTCGCCGAATTCCATTGTGGACGACGGAAAGATAGACCTTATCATAATTCAAATGCCCGACGACGGAAAATTGTTTTTTCCGCTCTTGAAATTCCTGCGCGCGAAACACATAGGGCTCCCAATAGTCACCTGCCTCAAATGCGAACAAGTCGTCGTCAAATCGAACGACGGCAGACCTATCCAACTCGACGGCGAGATCTACAACGACTCTCTCCTCGACTGCCATATAGTAAAAAACGGACTTAAAACTTTCGATTTCCAAAATTAGAAGATCGCGCTTTTTTGGAAAAAGCGTAGGAAAAAACTTTTTATTTTCCGACCTTTTGAAGACTCCTAAAATACAGCGACGAAGTCGCCTCGTGCGAGATACTTGTACTCGCACGAAAAGGAGCAAGCAAGCGAAAATTGCACAGTTTGCTTGGGTAGCCCAAGCAAACTTGCTTAAAAGCGCAGGTTGCGACGCAGTAAAAAAGCAACGGAAAATCCGTTGCTTTCATCTTACTATTGGTTCAAGAAATAATTTGACGAGCGTCGTAGGTCTTCTCTGACCTAAGGCAACTTTTTCACT
>CANQAE010000030.1 GCA_947589465.1 uncultured Clostridia bacterium
ACATTTATTGCGTTTTAGCAATATCTTTTGGCAAATTCAGTAAATTTTTACCTAAAATTTTCCATTTTGTTGCAAAATGCTTCTCCTTGCGAGTAAAAAACAAAACGGCGCGGCGAAAAAAGCCTTTCGACGCGCCGAATGCGATTTAATTCATTTACTTATGCATAATAACGGTACCGAAATTCGTTTACTTATTTTGTATAAACAAGTTTTCCTGCTTGCAAAGCGGATAGGACACGGGGACGTTCGCGTCGAGGTCTTCAAGTCGCATATCCACTCCCGTGATCCTGCCGTTAAGGTATGTGGTGTAGTAATATATCCCCTTGTCGGTATTGCAACAAGACGAATAGATAGTATGCTCAAATCCTTTTTCGACCTTGCAACAACCTTTTTGCTGTTCGACAGACGCGAGAATATGGAAAAACTGACTTACGCTTTCCACCTCGCTTTCGCCCGAAATTGAATTGAGTTTGGTAAAAGCCGCCTTTACAAAACGCGACGCCGACGAAAGATCGCCCGGCAAGCCTATGCTGCCCATTCCGCGACTGTACGGGGCAAGATCAAATGACGGCGCGAACCTGTTTGTCGCTTCTTCGCGCGTGACGTTGAGATAGTTGCAAAGATTAGTCATATGATAATCGAATGTCGGGTTGTTGGTAAGTATACCGATGGGATCGTCGTAAATTTCCACTCCCCTTTTGGTCGGCTCGACGACTATGCTTTCGCTACTATCCGAAATTATCCAATGCAACGGCGAATGAGGAAGCGCCGCCGAAAAATTCTCGTCGCATATGCATATATTTTCGAGCGCCTTTCTCGCTTCGGCAACGTCCTTGCAATTTGCCAATATATACGGGATAAACTCGAAAGGAGCGACGTTCTTCGCGCCCTCTTTCGCCTTCGGATAGAACGCGTTGTACGGAAAGTTAAGACCCGCCGCGCTCAGCCCTTTTTCGTTGGTCGCGTCGTAGTAAAGCGGGTAGCCGTTTTGCACGAACGCCATACCGATCATGGCATAATGGTTGTCGTTTTTGCCCATAAACCTGAACTCGAAAGGATAGCGGCGAGGCGTTATCGTCACCGTTTCATTGTACGAAAATTCGTAGTCCATATTCCTTCCAAAATAATTGTCTTTTGTCTTGTATGTTACCGCGGTACACATATATTCCTCCTGTTGTTCGCTTTAATTATCTTTTGCGTTTCTTTTATATTAAAACGGGTAAAGTTGTTTTTGCTTTGGCATAGCCGCCCTCCATTCGCCGCCATACGTAATTACTTACGCGCAAAGCGGCGGATAAAATCATCGGGCCGCATTATGCAGCCCGACAGCCGTTATTCTTCTTTTTCAAACGAATCTTTGCCAACCATACAAACGGGACAAACGAAATCTTCGGGAAGATCTTCGAACTTCGTCCCCGGTGCGATTCCGTTTTCGGGATCACCCATAGCCTCGTCGTAAGTATAACCGCAAACGGTGCAAACGTATTTCATTTTATGTACCTCCTTAAAATTGACTTAATTTACTTTTAGTTATTTTATCGGCTCGAAATCTGCCGCGCCGTGCTTGCAAAGCGGGCAGATAAAGTCGTCGGGAAGTTCGTCCCCTTCGTAAACATAGCCGCATATCTTGCATACAAAGCCTTTTTTGCCTTCGGTTTGGGGCGCGGGTTTGACATTCTTGTGGTAGTACGCATAAGTCATCGACTCGGCGTTCGAGATCACCCTCGACTCGGTTATGCTGCAAATGAACATTCCGTGCGTCCCCACATCCACATACTGCTCGACTTTCAACGACATGAACGAATTAATGTATCTCGGCAAAAATGCGAGTCCGTTATCCGAACGAAGCGGAGCGCAATTTTCAAATTTGTCTACGTTTCTGCCGCTGACGAACCCGAACTGCTCGAATACCTTGAACGGCGCGTCGATCGAAAGACAGTTCAAATTCATTTTACCCGTCTGCTTGATGATATGATGCGAATAATTCTCCTTGCTGATAGTGACCGCTATGCGATTTGGCGAGCCTGTCACCTGCATAACGGTATTGACTATAAGTCCGTTGTCCTTTTTGCCGTCGTTGCTCGTAACGACGTACACTCCGTAACCTATATTATGGAGCGCGGAAAGGTCGTTTTTGTTAGCCGTTTCGTCGTGTTGAGCGAGATAATCTTTGCAAAGTTCATCGGCAAGCGCCTCTATCTCCTTCTTGTTCTCATCGGAAAGCGCAGATCTAATATGAACGGTGTTCTCGGCGAAAGTGAGATTCTTGCAACCTTCGAGCATCTGCTTCATTATTTTGGCGGCGAGCGGCGCCCAACTGCCGTTTTCGACAAACGCGACCGTACGTCCCGAAAAATTACGTTCGGTAAGGTGATCTATAAAGTCGCGCATATACGGGAATATGCCGGCGTTGTACGTCGTAGTGGCAAGAACTATCCTGCCGTAACGGAATGCATCCTCCACCGCTTCCGCCATATCGCACCTCGCGAGGTCGGTAAGCACGACCTTCGGGCAACCCTTGGCTTCAAGCCGCTCGGCGAGCAGTTCGACTGCCTTTTTCGTGTTGCCGTACACCGAAGTATACGCTATGACTATGCCCTCGGACTCCACGCCATACGACGACCAGGTGTTGTACAAGCCGAGATAATAGCCGAGATTTTCGGTCAAAACGGGACCGTGCAACGGGCATATCTTGCGTATGTCGAGAGTAGCCGCCTTTTTGAGGAGCGCCTGAACCTGTGCGCCGTACTTGCCGACTATGCCCACATAATACCTTCGTGCCTCGCACGCCCAATCCTCTTTCGCGTCAAGCGCACCGAATTTTCCGAACCCATCTGCCGAAAACAGCACTTTATCGAAACTGTCGTAAGTCACGATCACTTCGGGCCAGTGTACCATCGGCGCCGCTACGAACGTGAGCGTATGCTTGCCGAGGTCGAGCGTATCGCCTTCGCCGACGACTATTCTTCGGTCCTCATATTCGGTCCCGAAAAAGTTCTTCATCATGGCGAAAGCCTTTGCCGACGAAACGATCACCGTCTTACCGTATATCTTCATAAAATTGGCTATGTTCGCCGAATGGTCGGGTTCCATATGCTGGATAACGAGGTAATCGGGCTTTCGTCCGTCGAGCGCGTTCTGTATGTTGTCAAGCCACTCGTGCGTAAAACGTGCGTCCACGGTGTCCATTATCGCCGTTTTTTTGTCGATCACGGCGTACGAATTGTAAGCCATGCCGTTAGGTACGACGTACTGCCCTTCAAACAGGTCTATGTCGTGATCGTTGACTCCTATGTACTTTATGTCGTCTGTTATCTTCATGAAATTTCTCCTTTCAATTAATTTCCGTTCTGCCTTCGAGCGCCCGTTCGAGCGTGATCTCGTCGGCGTATTCTATGTCGCTGCCCATGCTTATGCCCTGCGCAAGGCGGGTGACCTTGATACCGAAAGGCTTAATTAGCCGCGCTATATAAGCGGCGGTAGCCTCGCCCTCCACGTCGGGGTTGGTCGCCATAATGACTTCTTTGACCCCATCCAGCCTTTTTATGAGGCTTTTTATGTTGAGGTCGTCTGCGCCGCGACCTTCGAGCGGACTCAATGTGCCGTGCAAAACGTGATACACTCCCTTAAACGAACCGCCCTTGTCGAGCGCAAGAACGTCTTTCGGGTACGCCACGACGCAGATCACCGACTTATCTCGTTTAAGGCAGATATCGCAAACCTCGTTCTCGGTAAAGTTGCCGCATTCGGCGCAAAGATGTATCTTGCTTTTTACGTCGGCAAGCGCCTCGCAGAAATCGTCCACTTCGCTTTGACTCATATCTATGACGCGATAGGCAAAACGTTGGGCGGTTTTCAGTCCCACTCCGGGCAACGACGCGAATTTGTTTATTAACTTTGCTATGCAGTCGGGCTGTTTCATTACATCAATCCGTTGATGCCCGCCGGCATAAGTTCTTCTTCGAGTTCCTCTGCCGCCGCAAACGCCTCGTTGTACGCCGCAAGAATAAGGTCTTCGAGCATTTCGAGATCGTCGAGATCGACCGCTTCTGGCTTTATCGAAAGCCTTTGCAATCTCTTTTTGCCGTCGATGGTGACCGAAACAAGCCCGCCGCCCGATTCGCCCGTAAGTTCGGTGTCTTCGAGTTCCTGTTGCGCGGCAGCCATTTGCTCTTGAAGTTTTTGCGCCTGCTTCATCATTGCCTGCATATTCATGCCGCCACCGCCGTATCCGCCGTATTTACTCATTTATAAACCCTCCGATTATTATTTTGTAATATTTATTTTGACGTCCTTGCCTACCATGGCTTTAAGACGTTCGAGTTCTTTGTCGTTATCCTGTTTGGAAATTTTGTCTATGCGTATTTTATAACCTATATTGTAGTATGCAAAAGCGCGGTTAAGTGCGTCGAGCGTCGCGTCATTGCAAAAGTCGAGGTAATCGTCGTCACACCTTATGATAAACTCCCCGTTCTTTATTTCTACGTCCCTGTGATTGCCTACGAGCGTGCACAGCCTTGTCGATTCGTTGTTGCGGAAGTAACTTATTACTTTGCCCCAAGCCATCGGCGCGCTCATTGACACGTCGGCTGGCGGCGCGGCAGGCTCGGCGTTATCCGCGACTTTGACTCCGTTTCGTTCAAGCCTTGCCACTCGTTCTTCAAGGGCGGAAATATCGGTGACCGCCAACTTGCAAGCCCTTATGCATGCCGTTTCGAGAACTATGCGCGGACTGACCGAATAGCGTAGTTCGGCGTCGAGCGACGAAAAAAGAGTTATCATCGTCGTCAAAAATTCGGTAGACGAGGACGCGAGATCCTCCTTCATCATGGCGATATGCTCCTCGGTTTCGACAAGCAATTTTGGCGCGGTTTTGAGTAAAAGCAGATCCCGCGCATAAAAAGTAAGTTCCTTGGCGATAAGGCTCATGCTCTTGCCGGACACAGCGAGGTCGTTTATCGCCTCGAAGCATTTGCCGCAATCGGAAGTCGCGATAGCCGTAAAAAGCGCGCGTATTTTCGATTTGTCCACTCCGCCCAGAGCGCCGAGCGCCTGTTCGTACGTAAGTTTTCCCTGCGAAAACGACATACACATATCGGCTATCGACAGCGCGTCGCGAACCGAACCTTCGGCGGCGGAAGCAATATAACGTATCGCGTCGAGGTCGTATTTCTTCCCCTCTTTGTCGTAAACGTCGCAAATAAGCGCCGTTATTTCGTCGACCGAAACAAGACGGAAGTCGAATCGCATACACCTCGACAAGATCGTAGCGGGCAACTTGTGAACTTCGGTCGTAGCCAAAATAAACACGGCGTGCGCGGGCGGTTCTTCGAGCGTTTTGAGTAGAGCGTTGAACGCGCTGCCCGTAAGCATATGCACCTCGTCTATGATATATATCTTATACTTGCCGTTGACGGGGGGATAATTCACCTTTTCCCTTATTTCGCGGGCGTCGTCCACGCCGTTATTGCTGGCGGCGTCGATTTCGAGAATATCCATATTCGGCGCGGAAAGTGCTTTGCACACTTCGCATTTGCCGCACGGCGACCCGTCCTGAGGGTCAAGACAATTTATTGCTTTGGCAAAGATACGCGCGCAGGTGGTTTTGCCCACGCCGCGGCTGCCCGTAAACAAGTATGCGTGTCCTATTCTGCCCGTCGAAATTTGGTTGATGAGCGTCTTGGTGACGTGTTCCTGTCCTATCACCGCCGAAAATGTTTCCGGCCTGAATTTTCGATAAAGCGATGCCATTGATACACCTCCGTTATATTGTAACTCAATCTCCCCGAAAAGTCAACAAACTAAAAGCGAAATTGCCGTTACTCCTATGCCGAGCAAAACGCTCGTGCCGAAAAGCAACCCGATAACAAGCAAAGTATCCTTTATGCTCTTGTTTTCCTTTATCAGCACAGCAAGCCCTATGCCCGCCGAAACGCACAGTCCCGAAAGCGCTCCGCCGAGGCTCAACGTGCCGAGTGCGTACATTCGCGCTATGACTACGCTTGCCGCGCAGTTGGGTATAAGCCCGATCAAAGCGGCGGCGACGGGTTGAAGAAATTTTATGCCTTCCATAAACGCCGCGAGTTTTTCCTCGGTCACATAATAAATTATTATGCCCAAAATAAAGTTGACGGCAAAAATATATGCGCAGGTCGTGAGCGCGTGCAAAAGCGGATGAAGCGCAAAACGTTTTATCGCGTTTTTTCTGTGCGCTTTCTTGTGCGTTTCGTCCTCGTGCTTATGTTCTTCCTCGTTTTCGCGCTCATGGCAGTGTCCGCAATCCTCGTCGCGTCCCACTATGTGATGATGACAGCCGACGGCGCTTATGTGTTCCTCGGCTTCCGTAAGTTCGCGTTTCCGCACGAAAAAGTTTACTGTATATCCAACTATCACGGCATAGACGACCTTTATTAGCAGCAGCGGCAACAATTTTCCTATCGCGGAAAAGTCGCCCAAAAGCACCGCCACCGCTTCGTCCGACGTTGACAGGTACACGGCGAGAAGGGTGCCGAGCGCGATCGAACCGTTTGTGTAAAGTTTCGTCGCCATAACGCCGAAACCGCATTGCGGAATTACACCCACCCCCGCGCCTATCAGCGGACTAAGCGGACCTTTGAGCAGTTTCGATGAAATTTTCGACGACGCCGTATGCTCCAACACTTCTATCAAAATATAGACGACTATCAGGAACGGAAGAATATAAAGCGAATCGAGCAATGCGTCTACAAACACATCCGTCATACCGTCAATTATATCATATCTGCGCCGAAATTCAATGCGCAAAACGAAAGATTTTGCAAAAACATCAAAATTAATTTCAGTCGCGTTCCCGTAGGCAAAAAAATTTTTTCGCGACCGCGAATTTTATTGACAACGCCCGTTCGACATGCTAATATATAATCACAATTTAATTTTCTTTGGGCATGGTGCAATTCCATACCGGTGGTAATGCTTTTTTAAGACGAGTCCAACAGCCCCAACAGCCGATGCGGTGAGATCCCGCAACCGCCAGTTAAAGTCTGAATGGGAAAGAAAACTACTCTTTGTGCGTTTTTTGCGCACTCGTTTGGTTTCCTTTTCGTGCGAGAAAAGGTTTTTTTTCGCCCAAAACAGGAGGTCTTATGAAAATCAGAAACAAAACAAAGTGGCTCGCCTATACGGCGTTGTTCACGGCGCTGACCGCCGTAGCCGCTATCGTCGTACAGATCCCGTCGATCGACGGCGGGTACACCAACCTGAGCGACGCCATTATCTTTATGACGGCTATGCTCATGGATCCCGTGTCTGCACTTATTGCAGGGGGGTTGGGTACGTTTTTGGCAGATCTTATCGTCTATCCGCCAACTATGCTGTGGTCGCTGCTCTTTCACGGCGCGGAAGGACTCATAGTCGGCATACTAATAAGATTTTGCAGCCCCAAAAAAGGCAAGATATCCATAGCGATTGACAGTGCATATATGCTTGTCGGCGGACTTATCATGATGACAGGCTACTTCTTCGCCAAGGCATATGTATACGGAACGCTCGCAAGCGCCCTGATCAGTCTGTGGCGAAACGCAATACAGGTGGGCATTTCGATAGTTGTAGCCAACCTTCTCGTCCATCCTTTGAAACTTGCGCGTCTTGTCGATCGCAACGATATTTACATAACAAAAAATGCGACCGGCACAAACGTCGAACCCGCGAACGGCAATAATGGCGACGTGAAAAATATCTCCGTCCCAAATGGCGAACCCGAAGACGGCTTGCAAAACAATTACTCTGTCCATAGTGACAAACCCGACGATGCGGGAAAATATGAACCCGTCCTCAACGATCGGCACGAAAATCACTCATCGGATAAAGACGAAAAATAAAATCTCCCTACGCAAAAGGACGGCATTAGTCAGCCGTCCTTTTTTACGCAACATTATGCGCATTAATAAAATGAAGAAGTCAACTATTCCATATCACGGTCGCGTTTCCGCTCCACCCATCTTCCCAGCCGTCAGGTTTTTGCGCCGCTTGAACATAGATGATCTGCTCACTACTCCAACCATCAAATGCTTGTGCCCTTATTCTCGTCACGCTTGCGGGGATCGTTATGCTTTTCAGCGCCGTACAATTAGTAAACGCATTAGCCCCAATATAATCCAATTCCGGTGGGAGCGTAATTTCCTTAAGCGACGTGCACTTATTAAATGCATCAGCATTTATTTTTTTCAATCCCAACGGAAGAATTATATTTTCCAAAGCCCCGCAATGGCCGAACGCATGTTCTCCTATTTCTACAATATTTTCGGGAATTTCCAACGAACGCAAAGATGTACACGAAGTAAAGGCATGATCACCAAGATAAGACAATTGAGATCCGGCTTCAAAATTTATTTCCTTTAGATTTTTACACCCAAAAAATGCGTCAGCAAGAAATTTTACGCTTTTCGGGATAGTTATTTGCTCGATCGCCGTATTAGTAAAAGCCCCGCCCCCAATTATATTCAAGTTGCTTCCTTCCTCAAAAATTACTTCTTTCAAGTTAGTACAATCGTAGAACGCCCCGGCATCTATAATCAGTAAATTTTTCGGCAAAAAAATCGATTTCAACGATGTGCATCCGTTAAATGTTTGACGTCCTATACTTTCGAATCTTTCAAGTAATTTCACAGAGTTAAGATCGACACATTTTCTAAAAGTTGCCATCCCTATCTCATCCAAACCTTGCGGAAACTCTATCGTCGTCAGTCCCGACCCTTCGAAAGTATTGTTGCCTATCCTTTTCAAACTTTCGGGTAGTTTTATCGATTTGAGCGACGTGCAACCCGAAAAAACATCGAATCCTATTTCCGTCCATCCTTCGAGCAGTTGTACCGAACTCAACTCGGTACAATATTTAAATGTCCTATCCCCAATTTTCTCCAAACCTTGCGGAAATTCTATTGCCGTCAGTCCCGATCTTTCAAAAGTATTGTTACCTATCCTTTTCAAACTTTCGGGCAGTTTTATTGATTTTAGCGACGTACATTCCGAAAAAGTGCCATTTCCTATTTCGGTAAGTCCTTCGGGCAGTTCCACGGCGCTCAACGACGTGCACCCATCAAAAATATAATCGCCTAATTTTACAGTCTGTTCTTGATATTCATCAGTCTGTAACTTTACGTATTCATCAGTCTGTAACTTTACGTATTCATCAGTCTGTAACTTTACGTATTCATCAGTCTGTAACTTTACGTATTCATCAGATATCGAAACGGACTCAAGCGCTGTGCATTTCGAAAACGCTCCGTCACCGATTTCTATCAGACTTTCGGGAATATTTTTGACGGCATTGTTACCAACGAGACCGTTACCAAAAGCATAATTGCCAACCTTTTGCAATCCTTCGGGCAAATCTAAATTTTTTGCATAAACTTCAAAAAAAGCATAATGACCGACTTCTGTTATGGTAGAAGGCAAATAGACAGTTCGTATAGTTCTACATACCGCAAATGCATAATTTGCCACCCTTGTTACCGGTACATAAAGATGCTCGGCAGGTATAAACAACTCTTTTATTCCATATAGATTTCTTATAATATATGAACCCATCGAGCCAATTCCAAAACTAACATCTTCAACAGGAGTATCCGGAGGTATGTCGTCAAATCCTGCGCTTACTTCGTATGTGCCGTCATCCAACAATGTATACACTAAACCCTCGGTCTCATATGCCGCATAGACTACAAGATCCTCGGTTATGTACCTGAATTCGCTCTCGTCTATATCCCAATGACCTATGCAATTTTCCTTTTGCGGCACGGCGGGCGGCGTTATATATCCCTCGTACTTTGTGGTCACCACTATATCGGGCTCGCCATATGCTTTGAACGTCACCGTAACCTTTTTTTCTTCGCTACATCCTAACAACGCAGAGGAGCATAGAATCAAAGAAACGAGTATAAGCAGCACGTAACTACATATCCATTTCCGACTCATTTGTAATCCTCTCTTTCCTTTTTTACATATTTAGCATATCCTACAGGGAACCCGCAATCAATAACTATACCCTCGGCTTCGTAAATTCTAAAATTATTAGGATACGAAGATCCACTTAGCGCCGCTTCAATTGCCCCAGCCAATTGCTCTGCTAATTTATCAACATATTCTTTTACATTATCAATATCACCGAACGCTCTTATTCCTATACCGACATGATCTAAATCATCAACATATCCATAACTAATAAAGTCATTGTATGCTCGCGGCGGAACGCCCGTAATACAGGATACAATTTCATCAATTAGAGTTCCTTCAAGAAAATGGCTATCTACTAATTTATCTATTTCCTTCCAGCCTTCGTATTCGTCATCTACAATAATTTCGTGAATTTGAAAATAACCATTGCCTTCAGTATCCATTGTCTCTTTGAATCCCTCGATATATTTTAATCCTATTTTATTATTATAATAAGCAACATATACTTGATAATACTCGTATATATATGAAGGATGATTATATTTTTGCTCATTTATAATAGATAATGCGTGATTAACGCCTAAATCGTAATATAATTGAAGTAAATATATTATATTATTGGGATAGCCTTTATATTCATCTCCGTAAATAAAGACAAAAATTCCTTCTTCTGATGCTCTCCAAACTAAATCATATATTAAATCATAATCGATTGGAATTATAAATAGTATTCTACAACCATTGTCTATAAATGTTTCTATTTGATTAGCCTGCGTCTGCGCGTCATATGTACTCGATTGCATTAATTTTATATCATAATGACCTTTTTGGTTAATAATGTCTATACATTTCATAAACGCGTCAACCACAAGACTTTCAGTATTAGGCAACAAACAAGCGCCGGCTTTAACTTCTATCGGCGGATCTGTTTCCGCAAAAACGTCCATAGAACGCGCAAAACCAACAAATGAAGTCATACATAGCGTCAACGCTAAAATCAAACACACAATAACACTTTTTGTTTTTTTCATAATATATGCCTCCTAAAAATTGATTATATATATTATAACATATATTTTGCGTTTGTGTTAAATTTTTACAACTTTTTTTGAGAAAATTATATTTTTCTTATAATGTTCGTCATTATTCAAGCATATCGTTCTTTTGTCTGACACATTTCGCTACTCATATTACTCCATGCAATATTGTGCACCGCAAAAACGCCGTTTTGTAAACCGAAAAATACGTTAAAACAAACGGCTGCGTTATTGTTTTTCAACGCGCCGTCTGTTTTGTCATAATCGATTTTGTCGTAATTATCCGCCATATCGCCCCAAAGAAGGACATTCCGCGTCACAACGCGAAATTTATATGGTCCAATTACCGTCTTTGAAGATCTGAATTTCTTCGCCCTTTTCGGTCGTAGCAACTATGGAAAGATCGGGAGTGCCTACCATAAAGTCCACATGCTCGATCGAATCGTTGAGTCCTGCTTCGAGTTGTTTCTCCTTGCTCATCTTTTCGCTACCTTTAAGGCAGGACGGGAAGCCTCTGCCTATTGCGAAGTGGCAGGACGCGTTTTCGTCGAACAGCGTGTTATAGAATAGCGTGTTGAGATTTTGTATCGGCGAATCGTAGCCGACGAGCGCTATTTCGCCGAGATAATGCGACCCTTCGTCCGTTTCGATAATTCCTTTGAGCGTTTCATACCCTTTTTCCGCCTTGTAGCCCGTCACCCTTCCGTCCTTGAAGGTTATGCTGAAATTCTCTATGATTCCGCCCGACCTTACGAGAGGCTTGGATGCGACAAGCGTGCCGTTGGCGGTAAGGCGATGAGGTGAAGAAAACACTTCTTCGGTGGGCATATTGGCTGTGAAATCAACTCCGCCGCCCCCCTTCTCGACTGCGCCCGTGAAGATGTAGCCTTTGGGCATCTCGACGGTAAAGTCGGTGCCGAGCCCGTTTGTGTAATGGAGCGAAACGATCTTGGCTCTGTTGAGGAATCTGCTTCGTTTTGCGAGTTTAGCCGCGTGCTTACGCCATGCGCCGAGGCTGTCCGCCTTGTCGAGGCGCATTGTTTTTTGAAGATATTTCCACATTTTTTCGAGCGCCGCCTTGTCGCCGAGTTCGGGGAACATCTTTTTCGCCCACTCCGCATTGGGATACGCCACTATGCACCATCTGGTATTATTTGAGCCTGTGGATTCGCGGAAGCGATACATAGCCTTGTTTGTGGCGCGAACGGCTGTCGCTATCTTTTGAGGAGGAATATCCTTCAAAAGGTCGGGCTGTTCACTGATTATGTTCACGTACACGCTCTTGGTATCGACGATATGATTACGCGAATCGACCTGCCATTGCGGAATATCGGCGAGCGACTCCTCCGTTCGGTATTTATAACCCAGCCTGCCCGTTTCCGCGTCGTGCCAGAACACCGTTACGTTGGGCGCGCCGGTCTTGTACGCTTCTTCCGTCACGGCGTGAACGAGGTCGGCGGCAAAAATTGGCGCCGAGATAGCGACGGGTTCGCCGGGCTGCAAATTAACGCCCTGCCTAATGATGAGTTCCGCATACTTAACAAGTTTTTTGTCCATTGTAAAATTCTCCTTGAAATAGATTTTATTTTATATAACTGCGCACTCTGAAACGTGCGCCTAATCCCTCGCAGATCTTACGGCAAGCCTCTATATCCTCTTGCGGAATGACGTCAACTACGGTCATAATGACATCCAGCCCCTGCCTTACGCAAGCCGCGGCGAAGTCGAGCATAGCCTTGTACGCCGCCTTGCCGTAGATCGGGCGACTGACTTCGTCGTACTTTTCCGCATTGGCTTGATTGAGCGAAACGGACACGCAATCTATATTGCCTTTGAGGAGCGGCGCCGTTTCGAAGCCGTTGATAAGGTCGCCGAGTCCGTTGGTATCGAGCCTCGTCTTTTTGCCGAGAGAATGAAGGTGCCGAGCGATTTCGAGCATATCGTCGAGCCTGTACATACTTTCGCCGTATCCGCAAAAGACCGCCTGCGAATAATCGCGGGTCTGCGCGTCGATAAGGTCCTCGATCTCTTTGACGGTCCCTTCGCGACTGAGCCAAAGATTGTTGTTGTCAATGCCGTCCATGTTGTTTCGAATACAAAAAGTGCAGTCGTTGCAACAACGGTTGGTAAGATTTATGTAGAGTTTATCCTCGAAAAAATAAATATAAGTGTCTTTCATATTCGACCTCTTTTAATTTTTTTAAAAATATCGTAAGTGTTTTGTCTTGTGATCTCCTCGATCTTTTGCACGGGCATATCGAGAATTTCGGCGATCTTCATAGCCTGAAATCTGACGTATGCGGGGTAATTGAGTTCGCCTCTGTGCGGAACGGGCGTAAGATACGGGCAATCGGTTTCGATGAGGATCCTGTCGAGCGGCAACGCCTTGATTATATCGGGGAACTTGGTCGCGTTTTTGAAAGTGATAGAACCCGAAAACGAAATATAAAACCCCATATCCGCATAAAGCAATGCGGTTTCTTTGGAACCCGAAAAGCAATGCATTACCGCGCCGCTCGAAAGACAATCTCTGTGCGAGCGTATCATTTCGTACATATCCTCGTAGGCATCTCTAAGGTGAAAAACAGCAGGCAGGTCGGCACGTTTTACTGCTTCGAGTTGTCGAGCGAGCGCGTCTTTCTGAGTAGATCTATCCACGTCGTCGTAAAAATAATCAAGCCCTATTTCGCCGAAAGCCACCGTTTTGTCGAGCGCGGCGAGCCGAACGAGTTCATCAATGTCGCCGTCCGTAAGTCCCCTGCAATCGCTCGGATGCACGCCCACCGCCGCATAAAGACGATCGTACTTTTCGGCAAGAAAAACGGCCTTGCGCGATGACGGCATATCATAACCGACGACCACAACGGCGTCGAGTTCGTCCTCGTCCATAGCCGACACAACGGCGGACACGTCGTACCTGTCGTCGTTGAGATGCGCGTGCGAGTCGATCATCAGCAGACCTCCGATCCCGATTCGACCGATTTTTCGGGCGAGATCAAAACAACGTTATCGCCGTCCACCGCGCAAAGGACCATACCCTGGCTTACGATACCGCGTAGTTTGGCGGGTTTGAGATTGGCGACGAGCACGACCGACTTGCCCACCATTTCGTCGGGCGAATACGATTTTGCAATACCGCTGACGACGGTGCGCGTTTCGTCCCCCACCCGAACGGTAAGTTTGAGCAGTTTGTCTGCCTTTTCGACCTTTTCGCAAGCGATGACCTTTGCGATTTTGAGTTGGATTTTATCGAAATCGTCTATCGTGATCTCGGCTTTTTGTTCTACCTGTTCTTCCATATGTTCCTCCTTGATTTCCTTGTCCGTTTTGTTCAAAGCCGCGAGTTCCTGTTTTACGTCGTAACGTTTGTAAAGGACGACGCCACCCCCGACCTTAAAACATTTCGTGTCGCCGAACTTTATGTTGTCGAGTCTATTTGGCGAACTTAACCCCAACTCGCCGAAAATGGCTTTTGCGCCGCGCGGAATGAACGGCAATAAAAGTCCCGCCACGATCCTTATGCCTTCCAAAAGGTTGTAAATAACGGTGTTGAGTTTTTCGGTTTCGCCGTTTTTGAACAGCAGCCACGGGGCATTGAGGTCAATATACTTATTTGACTGCGAAACGAACGAAAAGATTTCTTCGAGCGCAGTCGAGCAAGAATATCTGTTCATTGCCGCGTCCGTTTTATTGAACAGCGCGTCGGCGGCGGTGATATATTCGTCTTTTGCGACCGAGCGAGGCGCGTTGACGGTACCGCCGAAATACTGATTAGCCATAGACACGGTGCGTTTTACGAGGTTGCCGAGGTCGTTGGCAAGATCGGCGTTAATGCGATTGAGGAACGCCTCGTCGGTATACACGCCGTCCGCCCCGAACGGAATTTCGCGCAACAAAAAGTATCTGAGTGAGTCCACGCCGTATCTTTCGGCAAGCACGAACGGGTCGGCGACGTTGCCCTTGCTTTTGCTCATCTTGTCGCCGCCGAGCAGAAGCCAGCCGTGTCCGTAAACCTTTTTCGGGAGCGGCAGATCGAGCGCCATAAGGATAGCCGGCCAAATAATGGTATGGAATCTCACTATTTCCTTGCCGACCATATGGAGATCGGCGGGCCAATAATCCATATTTTCCTCGCCGTTATTGTAGCCGAGCGCAGTAATATAGTTTGCGAGCGCGTCTATCCAGACGTAAATCGAATGTTTCGGGTCGAACGGAACGGGTATTCCCCATTTGACCGACGTGCGGGAAACGGCAATATCTTCGAGATCTGTCAAAAAGTTGTTAACCATTTCGTTCACGCGCGAAGCGGGCGAAAGGAAATCGGTCTTTGTAAGAAGTTCGGTCAATCTGTCCTTGTACTTGCTCAACCTGAAAAAGTAACTTTCTTCTTCCGCGTCGATAACGTCACGTCCGCAATCGGGGCATTTCCCGTCCACGAGTTGGCTTTGAGTCCAGAACGATTCGCACGGCGTGCAATATTTGCCCTTGTACGTCGCCTTGTAAATATCGCCCTGCTCGTAAAGTTTCGTAAAGATCTTCTGCACGCTGCTGACGTGATAATCGTCGGTGGTGCGAATAAACTTGTCGTACTCGATATCGAGAAGCGTCCAAAGGCGTTTTATGTCGTCCACGAGCGCGTCGACGAACTGCTTTGGCGTTTTGCCTGCGGCGGCGGCGCGTTCCTCTATCTTTTGACCGTGTTCGTCGGTACCCGTGAGGTAGAACACGTCAAAACCGGTGAGGCGTTTGTAACGCGCGATCGCGTCGCAACAAACGGTGGTATAACTGTGACCCAAATGCCACTTGCCGCTCGGATAATAGAGCGGTGTGGTGATATAAAATTTTTGTTTCTTATTCATAAAAAGCGTCCTTATAGATAACTTTGCTTAAAGTATAAACCAATCCGAAAAAAATGTCCATTCTTTTTAGGCTGTTTTTTACATATACATTACCGAAAGGAGTAAAAATGAGTAAAATTTGGTTTATTATGTTGCTTTCGGCGATATGCACCGCACTCGTTCGCGACCCGTCCGTTGCGGTTTCGGCAATGCTTGCGGGCGCACAAAACTCGGTGGAACTCGCGATGCAACTTGTCGCCGTGTACGGGGTGTGGCTTGGTTTTTTCGCGCTTCTCGACAAGACGGGCTTATCGAACATCATTGCGAAGTTGCTCGGTCCCGTAATACGGTTTTTGTTCAAGGGGAGCGGAAAAGACGCGCAAAAATTCGTGTCGATGAACGTTTCCGCCAACCTGCTGGGACTCGGAAACGCCGCCACGCCCATGGGAATAAACGCCGTTAAACTGCTCGGCGACGAAAAAAAATCGGCAAATTCCAACGTCATTATGCTCGTTGTGATCTCCGCGACGAGCCTGCAAATTCTGCCCACCACCGTTATCAGTATGCGAGCCGCGCACGGTTCGACGGGAGCCGCCGACTTTCTCTTGCCGTGCATAATAGCGACGGTGCTTTCGACGATAATCGGCGTCGCGCTCGTCAAGATCTGCTCGCGACTTTTCCCCGACGAGCGGAGAAAATAGTTATGACTTCTTACGTTATTCCCGTTCTTTTTGTGATCGTTCTGCTTGTCGCGCTTTTCGGCAAAAAAGACGCATACTCGTACTTCGTGGAAGGAAGTCGATCCGCCGTTGACCTTATGCTCAACGTCTTTCCGTACCTTATGACGATAATGATGTGCGTGGAAATATTCAGACAAACGGGAGTCAGCGGCGCGGTAGCGGGCTTTGTTGCGCCCGTAATGCGACTTTTCGGCTTGCCCGAACAACTTACCGAATTACTGCTCTTGCGGCCTCTGAGCGGCGCGGGCGCCCTTGCAATACTCGACAACGTATTTTCTGTCTACGGCGCGGACACATACATCGGTAGATGCGCCTCGCTCATCTACGGCTCGTGCGAAACGGTGTTTTACGTAAGCGCGATATATCTCTCCCAAAGCAAGACGAAAAAACTCCGCTACGCTATTCCCGTCGCCCTCGTGTCGTCATTCATAGGTTGCGTGGTGGGTTGCGCGCTTTTGCGAGTTATGTAGTAAATGGGGTTACGCTTTTTTGGAAAAGCGTAGGAAAAACAATAAATCGGCGACCGACTTGTCATCAAGCAAACTTGCTTAAAAGCGCAGATTGCGACGCGGGAAGGTGTCACGAAGTGACGGAGGGGAATGTATTAATTTTCTAACACGCAGGGCAAGAAAATAATCGAATTTTTTCCTTACTACCAAAAAACACTTGACTTTTTCGTTTAAATCTGTTATTATAAATGTAATTAAAAATTTTTTCAAGGAGACTTTTTGTATGAATATCAAAAAAGCCGAAAAAACATTACGAAAGGCTTTTAAGACTTTCGGTATTGATTTCGATTTCGAAGTCGAGAAAGACCACATCAAAGCCACTTGCAGCCTCACGCTCAAAGGTTGCGACGACGACATTTACGCGTCCTTCCTGTTTTACGAGTTCGGCGGTTGCCAATATTGCTTTACGTTCGACAAGATCGAAAAAAGCACCCATACGCTCACTCTCGTGAACGAATTCAACGAAAATGTGCTTTGGTTCAAGGCGTACATAGACGACGATTATCTGCGACTCGAACACCCTGTACGCTATATGACCGACGACGCCCTCGAAGAATATACGCTTCGCATATTGCAAAGTATGACGGATGACGATTTGAAGAAGTATCTCTTTCCGCTTACTTCGCTCACCACTAATTAAGCAAAACTATTTAGTCATAAAAAATACGACCCGAAAAAGGGTCGTATTTTTTTGTTGATTTTAATTTGCTTACCACGCTCTCCCCACAGGGGGGCTCCCCGCGGCTTTCGCCGCAAAGGAGCACGCTAAATAAAATTTTTGGAGCGAGTGAAAAAGTTGGTTTGCTTACACTCTTTTTACTGCTT
>CANQAE010000031.1 GCA_947589465.1 uncultured Clostridia bacterium
CAAATCTGGATAGACAGTTTGAAATACCGAAAAAGACGAATCAATACCAATAACCTGAGAAATATTATTATTTTCATTTGTCAGGTATTGATACTTTCGTCTATCGCTTTGGCGCTTGCCGAACCCGCAAAAAACAGGATGAGCGACAATAGCGATATAATACTCGTTGTTGACACATCCGCAAGTATGCGTGCGCACGACGATGACGGCGTGACGAGATATGCACGTGCGTTGAAGGCTGTCGAAAAGAAGATCAATGAGATAGCAGTAGGCGATACCGAAAATCGCAACAACATTTCGGTCGTAATCGGCGACGAAGTTCCTTATTTTTTGGGAACGGGACGATATGAAACCAAAAAAAGTTCGGAACTTGTTACTATTATAAAAGAAATGGAAACTGAAGCCGAAGACGGAAAAGGTTGCAGTTACGGAACAATGGATATGAACAAGGTTCTGGAATGTTGCCGAACGTTGATGGACACAACGCACGAAACGAGTATACATATATATACCGATATCGAATACAGTTCGATATCCGCAGAAGTAGGTAAGGTCGTGACCATTGAACGCGAAGCCGTTTTGGGCGATAGCGAGTGGAATGCATCTATTCTTGATGCTCATGTTGAGAAGCACGAAAATTATTATTCTGTATATGTTGATGCCGCTTGTTACGGTAGAAGCGGAATGTTCGATTTGGAACTTTTTGTTAGAAAACCGGACGGAACTTCCGCCACGGTTATGGAATCTATCGAACTTAACGACGGTGTCGAAAAACAAGTTTTATTTTACTATTCGGACGAAAAAGATGATGATTCTTTCGAGACCGACAACAAGTATGAATATTTCCGAATTCCCGACAGTCAGCAGTTTGATAGTTTTGTTTCGATAAGAGTGGCGCTTGCTCAGCCGGGCGGTAGCGGTTACAATCCGGACGATCCGAATGCTTTACATGACGCTTTCGGTGAAGACGACGTATTTTATGTATACGGCGGCAATCCCGAAAAACTTAGAGTTTTATACGCAAGCGGCGATCCGTGTAGGTTCTTTATGGCTGCGACAAAGGCTATAGACGATCACGTTGGCGGCACATTTACCTTAGACTTCTATCAAGTAAACCCGCATCGTCAGTTTACCACGGAAATAACCAGCGGTTTTGACTTTTATATTTATGAAAATCTCGATGCTAATGATGATAAATTAAATGAACTGCCGGCGGATGGAGTTTCGTTCTTCGTGGAACCGATATCCATGCCGACTGGGTCGATGATAACCACTCTCGGTACTGTCGGCGGCAGAGATGAGTCGGGGAATGTCACGTTCAAAAAATCTCCCGTGGCTAATCGTAATCTTCCGTTCTATGCGCCGTTATTTGACGAGGCAAATTTTGAAAAACTGAATGTTACGCGATATGTACCGCTTATAATTGATCCGTCCATAAGGAATTCGGTGCAGACGCTTTATACGATAGACGGACAACCCGGACTTGTGGTACGCAAAGACGATAAGTTCAATTATGCGGTTATGGCTTTCGGTCCGCACTTTTCCAATCTCGGCAGAATTCCCGATTGGCCGATATTTATTACAAATTTGTTTGACTTCTATTTTCCTCGAACGATAGATAAGTTTGTATATAATATCGGCGATAAGATCGAATTCACACCGCGAGGCAGATCTATAACTATCGAAGATTACGATCCCGAATTTTATTCAAGCGACAGTTCATCTCAATCGGAGGAAAATAAAGAGATAACTGAATTTCCGTATACGCAGACTTTTACCGAGCCGGGTAGTTATTGCGTCAAGCAGACCTCTTATTATGGATCTGCGATGAGCGACATAATGTTTTACGTGAGAATGCCCGAAATCGAGAGCAACATCTTTTTGAAAGTAGATCAGTTCCCGCAATTCGCGACGCTTGTCGAAACGAGCATCAACTACGATTATCTTTGGATATGGTTTGCGGCTGCGCTTGTGGCATTGCTCTTTGCGGAGTGGGTGCTCCACTTCCTGGAAAGCCGATAAGGAGGTCTAATTTATGCAGAATTTTTCTATACATTTCTTGTATCCGTGGTTGCTGTTGCTTTTTATTCCGGCAATAGGCTTAACGCTGTTCACACACTTTGCCACGGCAAAAAAATACAGAAATACGCGTAACAAGATCATATCTATCGTATTACACTCAATAGTTATGACTTTGGCAATACTTATCTTGTCGGGTATGACTTTCCATTGGGAGATACCTAATAATGACAACGAACTCATTATTCTCGCCGACTTTTCGGATACGCAATACGAAGCGCAACTTCTCGATCCGTCGAGCGACGAATATAATCCCGTATACTTCACGCGAGATGATTTTATTCAGTCGATAATCAACGAATCGGGTTCTTCGAAAGTCAAAGTCGGCATAGTTGGCTTTGGAATGAGACAAGTTTACATAGCCCCGATTACAAACAACGTTGATGAACTTAATAAGCAATATCGCGAATCGCTCGACAAAGTGGAATTAAGTAATGGAGAATTTAATATCGACACTTCGGCGACGGACATAAAAGATGCTTTGATTTTTGCCGCCGAACAGTTCGAGCATCCCGAAACGGCGAAAATATTGCTCGTTTCGGATGGATATGAAACCGATGAGAGCGTTGCCTCCACGATAACTCAACTTATCCGTATGGGTATTCAAGTCGATACCGTGCGTTTCGATGACGGTTATGCTGACGACGGGATGCAAATAGTCGGAGTGGGGACGCCCGATTACTATTTCAAAACGGATGAACAATTCGAAGTTTCCATAACGACGAATACGGCAAAAATGTTCGATCAAATACGTATACAGGTATTCGACGGTGACGATTCAATCTATGACGAAGTAAGAGAAAATGTAAACAGCGGAATAAACGTTATGAGATTCAATACTTCGTTCGCAGAGGAGGGACTTCATCTGTTAAGGGTGAGGATATCGTTGCCTTCTGCGTTGGATATAGATTCCAATAACGAATATTTCGTATATATAAATCTCGAAAAGCGTAACAAAGTTCTCGTGTTGGAACAACGCGAAGAAGATTCGGTAAAACTCAAAGAGATTTTGGACGAGGACAAATACGAAACCAAAGTAATCAACTTCAACGGAGATACGACGGATTTACCCAAAAATGTGGAAGAATTCCGTGCTTTCGACCAAGTAATACTCAACAACATTTCGCCGAAAGATATAGATGCGCACGGCGGAGACGGATTTATTGATAACCTACATGAGTATGTGAAAGTTTACGGCGGCGGCTTGCTTACATTCGGCGGCAGAGACAACGACGGTGAACTTCACGCATATAACAAAGATGATTTCAAAGGCAGTGAGGCAGCCAAGAGCGCGAGTGCTTTGCAGGAAATGTTACCTGTATATATCGAAGCATACAGACCGCCACTCGGAGCAGTATTCATCGGCGACTTTTCGGGTTCTATGGCGGGCTATATAGGAACAGTGCGCAAGGGTATCGTCGACTGTATTAACAACGGTGCGATTTTGCCGAGAGACTATGTCGGCGTAATGACGCTTACCGATAGTTACACGATGGGTAGTTTGTCGCTTATACCGGGCACAGACAAGCCGCGAATTCTCGATGCCATCAGTAAACTTAACGACGGCGGCGGAACGAACTTCTTTCCTGCGGTGCGTGCGGCAATAACGGTATTAAACAACAACAGACAGATAGCAAATAAACATATAGTCATATTCACCGACGGTGCATTTTCGGAGAAAGACGAAGATATTGCCAACATTTCGAAATCTATAAAAGAGTCAAATCAAGACATTACGCTCAGCATTGTCCTTATGATGAATACCTCTCAAAAGAAGTTTGAGAACATAACAAAGATCACCGACGTTTGGGGCGGAAAGACTTACAATTACGATGAGAGCAAAACGTTCTATTCCACATTGCACGACGATCTCGATGCCGAGAGCATAAGCGGCAAAAAGGACGAAGTATTCAAACCCGTCGTAAGCAACAAGACCTCGTCGCTTCTTAGAGGATTGGATCCAAAAAGTGATTACGATATCGTTTCGGGTGAATTCGACTTCACGTTCGGCGGCTATTATGGGTCGAGAGCCAGAGCCGACGCCGACGTCATAATCGAAGGTCCGTACAAGGTTCCCATCTATGCACAATGGACTTTCGGCATAGGTAAGGTAGGAAGTTTCATGAGCGACGCATATAATCACACGGTTGAAGTGCTTGGCGACGATGCGGCAAATGCTAAAAACTATGCAGGAGAATTTTTGGAAGCCGAATGTGGGAAGAAACTTCTCAAAAATATGATTGCGAACGTTATGCCTACCGAGAATATCCGTTATACCGATATAACGCTCAGCCTTAATCCCAATCCCGACGAAAATTACAATTATTATAACAACTTGGGAATATATCACGCTCCGCTAAATGACGGCGAAGTGCTCGAAGGCAGAATAGAGTTTATGGACGGCACTACGAAAAACTTATCGCTTAACGAAGTGTCGAGCGAACAATCGGGTGATTGTTACGTGCGCACGGCAATGACAAGAGAAAACGATTATTCCCGTGTGGAATTTGTTATGAAGAAAGCGGGGACTTACAGAATAGTTGTCGAAAAGAAAAACGGTGAAACAGTTTTAAGCAGCGCCGAACTATACAATTCGTTCTCGTATTCTAAAGAATTCAATTTCTACAATCGAAAAGATCCTGTGGAATTGTTGACCGAACTTAACACAAGGACGGGCGGCCATATGATCGATATCAACGAGCCTGAAATGGTATATGATGATTTCGAAAAATCGTTTAGCAGAAGTTACGATCCGCGAATGTTATTCTTTATCATCGCTATCATATGTTTCCTTCTCGATATTGCAGTACGTAAGTTTAGGTTCAAGTGGATACATGAGATCATTCGCGAACGTAGGCTCTTAAAGGAGAAAAATAAATGAGAAAATTCAAACTTGTTTTATTTTCATTATTGGCGGTAATCGTGTTGGCATTTCCGCTCGCGGCATGTTCGGCGAACGGCACATTATCTAAACCTGCGGGATTACTGTTCAATATAGATACATACACGCTGTCTTGGTTCGAAGTGCCGAATGCGCGCCGTTATGAAGTTGACGTTGTATCTGCGGACGGTGAATCGGTGTTTAACAATACGACGAGGCGCACAAACTATGATCTCAGCGAACTTACCGAAGGTACGTACAAAGTTAAGGTACGCGCTATCGGCGGGGACGATATGAACGTATTTTCCCCGTGGTCGGAAGAAAAATCTTTCGATAGGGCTATTGAAACTGGCGTAATATATACTCTTATCAAAAATGATACTGAATATATCGTGAGCGGCGTCGGCAGAGATTTTCAACGCGGCAAATTGGTGATAGAGGATACACACTATGGCAAGCCTGTTACCGAAATAGGCGTTTCCGCATTCAACGGTTCGAATAAGATCGAAGAAGTTGTTTTGGGCAAGAACATCAAGGTTATAGGCGACAATGCCTTTCTCGGTTGTTCTTCGCTTACCACAATAACGTTCACGGACGCCGTAACGTCCATAGGTAAATCGTCATTCAGGAATTGTTCCAAACTTCAAAGCGTAAAACTTTCCGAAAATATTGTGACGATACCGTATTTATGCTTTGCATATTGCCCCGCGCTCGAAAGCGTAAAATTCGGTTCGAAACTCGTATCGGTCGATGAGTCGGCGTTTATTTCAAGCGGAATTAAGCAACTTGAATTTCCGGATGCTTTCCGTACGATGGATAAGAGCGCATTTGCGAATTGCACGAAACTCACTAAAGTGATTTTCGATCCCGCGATTCAATTGATAGGCGAAAGCGCTTTCGCAGGTTGTACCTCTTTGAAAGAAACCAATTTCGATACGTTGAAACTTAATGGGACATTGACTTTGGATCGTTATTCGTTTGCCAATACCGGACTTGTTTCGGTTCATATTCCTTCCGGTGTTGATGCAATCGACTCGTATTCTTTTAACGAATGTCGAGATTTGACGGAAATAACTATACCCGAAACGGTAACCCGAATCGGTGTTCACGCATTTTTGGATAGCAAATTATATAAAGATCAAATCGAAAATTCTCCGTACGGAGATGGCAAGGCGCTCATTTATGCGGACAAGTGGCTTGTGGGTTGCACAGATGAATTGTTGCTCGATCCCAATTTCCAGAACTTGGTCGAAAAAGGCTATAAACCCCCTCTAACCGAGGAGCAAATCAAAACG
The DNA here is from genome assembly GCA_947589465.1 of uncultured Clostridia bacterium. Classification (GTDB taxonomy): domain Bacteria; phylum Bacillota; class Clostridia; order Christensenellales; family Pumilibacteraceae; genus CAG-552. The sequence goes on from CANQAE010000031.1 coordinate 6,256, forward strand.
ACGGTATTTGAGTTCAAAGAGGACGTAGTTGGAATCGCGCAACGTGTATTCAATAGAGTTACGACAAAAACGATACAAAAAGAGGAAACTGATCTTGAAAGCGGCGAAACTGTTGTAAAAACAGAGGTAGAAACCGTATATACGAAACTGAAATACGTTTATTTTCCGCAAACATTGAAGTATATCGGCGAAGATGCGTTTACATATTGCAAAGATTTATTACAAATTCAAGTTCTTCATCCAAACAGCCTCGAATATATAGGGACATATGCTTTCAGCGATTGTTCCAATTTATATAGCATTAAATTTACCGAAGGGCTTAAAGTAATAGATTCGTGTGCCTTTATGTATTGCAGTAGACTTTCAAATAACGAACAGCGTCCGCAAGATCTGACTCCGAATTCTCTTGAACGGATAGGACAGCAAGCCTTTTACGGTACGGGATTTTGGACTCAAACTATCAGGAAGTCCGAATTGGATAATGGTGTAGACCCGTCGACCAAACTTTCCGAAGGCTTTCAGGACGATGCGCAAAAGGTTTTGGTCTATGCAGGCAACTGGCTTGTCGGGTATAATTACAACGTACATGTCGAAGGTGTTAATTACAGTTGGCAGTGGGACGGCAATTTGAAGCAAGGAACAAGAGGCATAGCCGATTATGCACTTTTTGCAACTCAGTATACTACAATAAATATACCGACTGATGGTTCCTTGAAATATATCGGCACGGCGGCGTTTGCGGGATCGGCTATATCGACGATAAGCGGTACGCTTCCTTGCACCGAAATTCCTGCTGGATTGTTTATAGGTTGCGCTAACCTTACGTCCGTGACTTTACATCCCAACTTGACAACGATAGGTAATTTTGCATTCTCTTATTCGGGATTAGGTTTAATCGACCTTATGGGTAAAGATATGCTTACCGATATAGGCACGGGCGCTTTCGAAGGATGCGCAAACTTGTCATCTATAACATTCGATCCGCAATGTGTGATCACGGAAATAAAACCATATATGTTTGCTTCGTGCAATTCGCTTGCTGTTTTGCAATTGCCTGTCGGCGTTACCGAAATAGGCGAATTTGCGTTCGCTTTGTGCAATAACTTGAAAGATATCGACTTCAATGAATTCGAACAACTCGAAACCATAGGCAGATACGCATTTACGCAATGCGGCAACTTGCATAATATTACGTTCAACGACAGTCTCAGGACAATAGGGGAAGGCGCGTTTTCATTGTGCGCAACCCTCGAAAATGTCGACTTCAACGAAGGCTTGGAAGTAATCGGCGAAAAGGCATTTTTCGGCAACGCCGCTATAACGACTCTCAATTTGCCGAGCGTTAAGCAAATAGGCAAATACGCATTCTCGTATTTCATTAAACTTCAAAATATCAACATAACCGCTCCTGTTGACTATATTGATACATCGGCTTTTTATGCCGACGATTATGCGACAATATATATCGGCGAGAATGTGGATACGACGAAGTGGAATGCGCAATGGAATATCGGTTTGCGTCCCGTATTTTACTCTTGCATATTTGACGAGGACAACAGTCTTGTTTCGATCAAACTCAGCAAGGACAAGGTGGAGTATTTCTACGGGATTTTCAATATATTTAGTCCGTACAAGAAGGGCTTCATCTTTAAAGGGTGGAGCGAGACAGCAGACGGTTCGTCTACTATCGACATTATGGACGTGTTCGCACGCATTGAGGATGGAACTTCTACCGAGGCGACGCTTTACACCGTTTGGGAAAAAGAGCCTGAGCCCGAACCCGAACCAAATCCCGAAGGTCCGAGTGGGCCGAGTGAGGAAGTGGACGACATTAGTCGAGGATAACCAAGGCTCATACCGCGTCGTTAGGCGCGTGAGAACGGTTGCCGCTCAAAGGCGACCAAAAAACTACTTTGATATTGGCTCGTAAGGCAAACGCCGTTACGTGCAAATATAAATAAAATAAGGAGAGACAAAAATGAAGAAGTTAAAGACACCTTTTTTGCTTGTCTTGCTTGTAATTCTCGGTGCTTTATTCGTTCTTGCTGCTTGCGGCGACGATAAGGTAACTTTACGCTTCGAGACCAACGGCGGCGAGCAAATTCAGAGTGTAACTGTGCAAAAGGGCGAAGAATACACGCTTCCCCAACCGAAAGAGCGAAAAGGCTTTGTTTTTGACGGTTGGTATTTGACAGATAACTTTGACGGTTCTGCCGTTACGAAGGTTACAGTCAACGAAAACACCACCGTGTATGCAAAGTGGAGTCAACTTTACACGCTCACGCTCGATCCGCAAGGAGGAAATGTTTCCAAGACGGAGTTTTCGTTCAAAGAGGGTGACAGACTTGCCGATGTTCTCGGAAGCGTTACCCCGACCGCGCCAACAGATCATCAGTTCGGCGCTTGGTTCAATGGCAATGAGGAGTTTGGTCCCAATAAGACGTTGCCCGCGAACGATCTCAAACTGACGGCGAAATATAAGGTAAAGTATACGATTCATGTCTATATGCAGAATGTAGAAGATGATGAATATACAAAAGAGGATGATATCGTTGACTATGATTATGTCGGCGTTACTCCCAAGGTAGAAAAAGACGGCTTTACTTTAAAAACCGATCATGATGGTTATACCGTAAAGGCTCTTGTGGACAACGCAAGCGCAAATGAACTTATCGTTTACTACGACAGAGTTGAAGCGAAAGTTACTTTGCATGCCAACTATCCGCAAGGCGGCAACGACGAAACAAAGGTCATAAATACCAAGTTCGCAGCAAAACTCGACCTTTGCAAAGATCTCGATTTCGAGAGCGAGGGATATGTGCTTTCTGGTTGGAGTACCACTCAAGGTGCTTCCGCTACCTATCCGTCTACTGCACTATACAACAAACTTTACAATAAGAATGCTGTTACTGCGCCCGAACTTTACGAAGTAGACGGCACGGACGTTACGCTTTACGCTGTATGGTCGAAGGGAATGGTAGACTTGTTCGGCGGTAGCGACCTTATATTTCATTTCGGTGCGACAGACAAGGAAGTTTATCTTTGCCGCAACGGATTCTACTTCTGCGGTAGGTTCGTACAATCAACGAGTACGTTCGTATTCACGACCGACAGCAGCAATACCATAACAGGTAAGATTTGCGGCGACGGCACGTTCTGCTATGCAAACCCCGCAAAGGTCAACGCAAATTACACCCTCAATTCTAACAGCAACATTAAGTTGCAGACAGACGAATACAACGGCGTCGTTTATATCGAAAATGGCGATGACGGCAAGGAAGTAGGCAGGTCGTCCGGTACATACACGATCGACAATTCCACAGGTGTAGAACTTTATAACGTAACTTTCGAGAATGCAGGTCCCGTAGCAAATAAAACTATGATGATCCGTCTTGACAACAGCGCAAACAAGTTCTATATCCGTAACGATGCAGAACTTGCATACGGCGTTATCCACCGATATGTCGGTCAATACAGATATTATCCCAATGGATATGAGATGGAATTTACAGGTTACGGTACAATCAGATACAATGCAGGCAACGGAACGGCAGTGTTCAATTACACCAAGGACGATGAGTATGTCGACAACGGTGAGTACTACAATTTGACAAATGCTTCCGGCGCTTTTGCAGGTAAGATTTGGATCAGGAAAGTAGGTGTCGACCAAGAAACGGGCAAAGACGTTTACGGATATTGGCTTGTGGACGATTCCGCAAAGAATACGTTCTATACCGAAAACAACGACGCTTTTCTTGAACTCGACGGAATTTTCACCGCAAAATATACCGATAAAGACGGTAAGAAAATTGAGGGCGAATACACCTTCATAAATACCCAATATACTTCCGTAAACACCGAGTACACCTGCGTACAAGTTGTTGTATACAAAGGACAACTTTCCGATCCTGATTACATGACTAATGTTGAATATCATTACTTCTTCATTAAGGCAGAGCAGAGTACCACGGGTGACGGTGAAGATGCGCAGACCGAAGTCAAGTTTACTTTGATACCAAAGTCGAGCACCTATCGCGAAGCATTGTATTACAGCAAGACCGGAAAAGGTTACAAAATCCCGCTCATCATATTCGATGAATATGAGACAGGTAAAGCGTCGTTCTACGGCTGGAACAGCAGTAACAAGTATATTCTTATCGCAACTGCCAATTACAGTATTGAAGAAAAGACAGGACTTGGTACGATAAGCAATATTGAGACCACCGGCGATTACGATGGTAGCACTTACCTTTGGGATAGGGAAGACGATATGCATATCGAACTCGGCAAAATTGAAAGTTTTAAGTTCGCCATGATTACGAGTTCGTCCACTGTATTCTACTATATTGATTCCATACAAGTTGAGAATGAAGAAGAACAAAAGTTCTCCGTCGAATATACTTGCAAAGATGAAAATAATAAGGATAATAAACTTTCTTTGGTTTCGGCATTCGCTTACTATTCCTACGAGAACGAGGAAGGTAAGACCGTTACGGTATTCGGTTCGTATACTCGCAACGATAATATAGTTTCTGTTTCGACCGCAAACGGAACGTTGTACTTCGAACTTAATGATAGCGATAAGACGTTCATAGTACTTGACAAGTTGTTGGGTACCGTATACGGCGTTGAAAACGGAAGCGTTGTAAGGACCAAATCCTTTACGTTTGACGGCAAGGGCGGCGTTACATACCGCAAAGGAAGCGGCGATGATGTAGAAGAACATAAAGGTACTTATGCCGAGAACGAAGAAGATACATCGTTTACGTTTACCGAGGAAACTGGCGGCAATTTTACTATCAAGTTCAAACTCTATTCCAACGGTTCGACGATATTCTTTATCGAATTCAACGATAAACTCAAAGGCACTTTCAACAATAACGAAGATACTTTGGAACTTGACGGATATGCAAATGCGACGTACATTAGTGTAAAAGACGAAGTACATGCAGAAGGTATATTCTTCTATATGACCGAAGGTAACTATATTCAGATGACTATCGACGGCGTTGTTCGTTACTTCGATATGAATTTGGAAGACAAGACATTCACTCTCCGCGGAGAAGAATATGTCAATCAGTTGCTTTGGTACGACAACCAGACCGTACGTCTTGACATATACTTTGCGCTTGACGGTTACAATAAACTCACCGTATATGAAGGCAACGGCAAAGTAATCACCGATCAAGGCAAATACGAACTTACCGAGGAGGGCGACCGCACTAAATGTACTTTGCATTACACCAAAGACGGCAAAGAGGAAACTCTCTATGGCGTGTTGGGTTATGTCACCGTAAGCGGCAGACAATACAGAGCATTGCTTGTCGAGCATGATAAATTTGTCGGCGACTATATCGACACCGCCAATTGGACTATAATGACTCTTGACGCGTTCGGTAATTTGACGATAAAGAACAGCAATGGCGCGGACGTTCGTGGTGTATTCCGTATCATAGATGATAACACGATATTCTGCACATACGGCAATTCCAACAATATCTGTGCTATCGACAAATCCAAGGGTACGGTCACAATGCTTAAATTCGATCCTTACGGATATTACACCGAGAACTTCGAAGCGTTGAACTTCTCCGAATACGGCTATGTATATCTCGAAGGCGAAATGGCTTACTATACCGTAGATGAGGACGGCAAAGTTACTATATACCGTGTTGCGGGCGAGAATGAGAAACCGAATGAATATGGCTTTGTTGTAGAGGATAACTTCGGGACATTCGAAGAAACTACAAAGACATATCGCAATAAGACTTTCTATCGTTCTTCCGGTTATAGTTTGACCTTTAACCGTAAAGAGGATACGAAAGATCAATATCCCGTAAAATTGGATGAATACATTTCTGCTCCGCTTGAAATGCTTAGTTTTATTCCCGTAAACAACGGCGAAAAGGCGGGCGAGTTCGCGGCTAACGGTCAGGTTGCGATCAACGGCAAGAATTACAACTGCACGGTAGTAAGAGATGTTATTGATGATAACGGTACCGTCGAATTCTATATCTTACTCGCTGCAAATCAAGGCAATATCCGTATGGATATAAACTTGACGTATAAGGGCGAAGGTAATACTGAGAACAATTACAGCATCACTCAAATGAGGCATATTATAGGCGATTTGGATTCGTATTCGTATTGGAATACCTATTATTCTCTTGCAATGTTCCTTGGATCGGCTGCTTCGCAACTTTTGCCGCAGTATCAAGACGCAAGATTGTCTATTGTTACAAAATACGATAGTGATGGAAAAGAAACGTCGAAAGGCGTAAACGCAACTTTCGGCGCTATCAGCGGCTTGTTTGCGCTCGATTCCGGCGTTCGCGATTACGAAGGCAACTACCTTAAATTCGAGAATGTAGAATACACAACAGAACCGTTCCTTTTGGGTACTTCCGTTACAAATATGTATATAGTTGAAACAAAAGGTACGGATAATCATACTTATGTATTGAGATTTGTCGTAATATCGCATCCGTATGTGAGAGTAAATTGCTTCGCTATTATATCTTTCAACCGTAAACAAGTGCTTGAAGTAGAAGGCGACGAATATAAGGTTGAGATTGAACGCGTGATCGTTTCCGAAAACGGTTATAAACCGGGAAGCATATACACCGTAAACCTCTACAAGAAATCGAGCGACACGAAGGCTGTGGAAGGCTATGAACTTATACCGTACGAAAACGGAATAATCAAAGATGACGTACTGTGGTACATTTCCCGCGAGCGTGCAATGGAAGAAGGCGATGACGGCGAGAAACATCCGACGGGTAAGATTACTAAAACCACGTATTACTACATTACACTTGTCGAACATAAAAATGCCGATGTCGAGTCTGCGCCTGCGTCAGATCCCGACCCGTCTCCCGATGGCGAAGAAGCCAAGGAACCGGCACCCACCGAGCCGCAATTTGTGCCCGTAGAGTACTACGATAGCGTAACGGTTACTTCGAAAGAAGTCAAGACTTTGTATAATGCGGATGAAACTGCATACGCCGATATCGACGAAAGCGCCGAGGGCGGCAAAAAAGAAATTCTTCTTTTCGTTATGAAGAATGCAGCCGGAAGCAACGTATTGTATCTTGTAAGCGAGTGTACCTATGATGAGACTGCCAAGACCTATAAGGTTACTACCACGGGTAATCGTACGTTCGATATCAAGGTAGCAGATGATGAAAAAACTCTTACCTTCACCGAAACTACTAAACAGGAATAATAGTTAGGTAAGGAATTCTTTACAATAACGGAAATTTCAGCCGTTTAACGGTAAATATTTTCGTAAGTAAGACAAATTAAAAATGGGCGGTTTGGCATAGCCAAACCGCTTGTTTTTTTGTATATGAATGGTTTGGAGTAGGTCGGCACATAAAACGGCGCTATAAGGAAACTATGATGTTAAAAAGCGACATTCTATTTTATTGTAGAACAAAATGCAATTAAAGACAGGGTAAGAGTAGGTGTACCGTAAAATGAATTTTACTTATAAAATCTCATTAATAAATTATTCTTCGCCGATTATGCTTATTAGTTCGGCTAAACTTGTTGTGCCGTCAAGCACAAGTTTACGGCAAGCGTCCCACAGCGGAGTCATGCCTTTCTTTACGGCGAGCGCTTGTAAATCTTCGTGGTAGGCGCGATTGTTTATCGCCAAACGCAGTTCGTCGTCCACATACATTATTTCGTGTACGGCTGTTCGACCTTTGTAGCCCGTGCCGTTGCAGTAGCGACAACCGCATGGCTCATATATCTCGGCGGGTGAGTCGAGTTTGAGCATCGCCATTTGCGCCGCGTCGGTCGTAACTTTGCGCTTGCAATGCGGACAAAGTTTTTTTACGAGTCGTTGGGCTATTACGGCGACGATCGCGTCGGCTACGAGGTAAGATTCAATGCCCATATCCATAAGACGTACTATCGAGCCGGGCGCATCATTCGTGTGCAACGTTGAAAATACCAAATGTCCCGTTATTGCCGCTCTAATGGCAATTTGCGCCGTTTCCTCGTCGCGTATTTCGCCGATCATAACTATATTCGGGTCTTGACGAAGTATGCTGCGCAAAACGTTGGCAAAGGTAAGGTTTGCTTTCGGGTTGATTTGTGTCTGATTGATGCCGTGCAAGGTGTATTCCACCGGATCTTCGACAGTCACTATGTTGACTTCCTCTTTGTTGAGTTCGCGCAAAAACGAGTACAGAGTGGTAGTCTTGCCGCAACCCGTAGGCCCTGTAAGCAAAACTATGCCGTGTGGGTGGGCGAGAATTTTGTCAACGACCTCGTTTTCGTCTTTCGTAAAGCCGAGTTCTTTGCGCGTGAATCCGAACGAACTCTTGTCGAGTATACGCACGACGAACTTTTCGCCGTTGACGGTGGGGAGCGACGAAACGCGAAAATCATATTCGATATTGTCCGCTGTTATTGAAAAGTGACCGTCTTGCGGTATGCGCTTTTCGGCAATGTTTATTCCCGACAAAATTTTCAATCGCGCACACACGGCGGGGTACGAATCGACAGGAAATTCCGCTCTATCTCTCAGCGCACCGTCAAGTCGATAACGCACGCGTACTGTCTTTTCAAACGGCTCGATATGTATGTCGCTCGCTTTCAACGAAATGGCTTCCTTTATCAACGAATCGACGAGTACGACGGCGGGCGAGTTGAGGATCTCGGCAGTTTCGGTATGTTCTTCGGCGACAGTATCATTAAGATCGGATATGACGTTTTGTGCCGAAGTTGCTGCCGCGAGTCTTTTTATACGTGACATAAGTTGTGCTTCGTCCACAAGAATGTACTTCACTTTGCCGTGATGAACGGCTTTTACGGATGAAAGCGATATGAAGTCGGTCGGGTCACATAACGCCACCGTCATAACGTTGCCCACAAGCGAAATTGGCAAGAATTTATTCTTTTCTAGATTTATTTTTGAAAATTTTTCGAGTAGTTTGCGGTCGATTTCGAGTGCGTCGATGTGACTTACGGGCAAGCCGTAATATTCGCCCATGACTTTGAGCGTAGTGTCTAACGGAATTCCTTTGGACAAGATCGCGTCGAAAGGCGAGATGTCCCTGCATTGGGCGACAAGTTCGTTTTCGAGATCTTTTGATAGTAAACCTTTTGCCGCAAATTCGTCTATTATGTCACGCTTGTACATATCACTCTCCCAAAACGCCGATTATGCTTATCATCGGCGTAATTACCGCAAGTAACATTATCGCCACGATTGCGCCCGCTATTATTATGATGAGCGGTTCAACCAACATGGTGAGGCGAGTGAGCGCTGTTTCGACGCGCGTATCGAAGTACGAACTTGCTTTTTTCACGCCGATGAACGTGCCCGTCTTTTCGCAGATCGCCACGATACGGTTGAACGTTTTCGGGAAAACCTCGTACTTCGAAAAAGAATCGGCAATGCCCGCGCCCTCCTTTATGTCGATCAGCGCCGCCGCATATTTCTTGTTGTAATATTTGTTTTTAATCATATTGCTCATTATTTCCAGCGATTCTATCACGCCGACGCCGCCTTCGCTCAGTGTCCCCAATCCGTTAGCGAATTGTGCGGTGAGCATAGATGAAGTCAGCCCGCGCATGAGCGGCAACTTCGCTTTTAGGAAGTCGAACGCATAACGGACCTTTTCGATATGGTAAAGCACGGCGACGAGAAGAACGAATATCACGATCGCAGGTATGATTATGTAATAGTTGTTTACGAAAAAGTCGCTCGTGTCGAGTACAAAAACTGTTATTGGCGGCAGTTCGGTACCGAGTTTTTGCAATGTCGTTTTGAAAGTGGGGATAATAACCGCGACAAGCAATACTATGACCGCCAACGTCAGTGTTAGCAACAGGCACGGATAGACGAGCGATGACGCCGCTTTGCGTTTTAGTTTGGCTTCTTTTTCGTAATGTTCGGCGATTTCGCACAAGATACGTTCGAGCGAACTGCTCGCTTCGCCCACGTGCGTCATATTCACAAACAGATCGGGGAATACGTCGGGGTGTTTCGCAAACGCGTCGCTGAGCATAACGCCAGATCGCACGTCGTTGCATACAGCCGTCAAAGTCTTTTTCAGTTGCGGCTTTGATTGGTCGCGCAATGTTTCGAGAGCGTCGGCGATAGGTATGCCCGCATTGATGAGCGTGGCGAATTCGCGTGCAAACGAAGAAACTTCGCCGCTCTTTATTTTCGAAAAGGCTATCGAATGACGTTCGCGGATAGCCTTGAACGAAGTCGGATACAGTCCGCGCTCGACAAGCGCTTTTCGCAATTCTTCTTCATTTTCGGCAAGCATAACACCCGACGATTTTTTGCCGTTTACGTCGGCGGCGGTGTATTTGAATTTTTTCTGCTCGTTTTTGTTCATGATCTCTCCTTAACGTATTTCCACTGCGTGACCGTTCCGTCGCGTACGGTTACCGAAAATACGAGTTTGGATTCGTATTTGAGTTCGAGTGTGCGCGTTTCGCCGCTTTCCACCGTCAACTCAAAAGTTTTGCCTTCGATGGTTATCTTGTCGCCGTCCGTTTCGAATAATTCGCCGAGAGCGGGAAGAAATCGATCTTCGTTCGTTTGGCAGAACAAGTCGCCGATTTGTTCGATCGCGCGTTCGGTATGCCTTTCGGCTACGTACGACAGTGAATCGGCATTCTGGGCGAACAGGATTGCAGTTACGACCGCGCACAGCGCCGCTATAAGAGTCGCTGCGGCAAGTGTGTATATAAGCGCTATTCCTTTATTGTTTTTCATAATTTCACCAGACAAGTATATGTACATTCGGTAATTGTACCATTTCTTGCGACAATTATTGTTATTTTCGCATTTTCGCCGCTTCTTTCCATTGATATAGATAAGGCGAGTAGTGTTTCTTCGGCGGTTGGCGAATAATCGTCGTCGAAGTTGATCTTCGCGCTCATAGGCTCGGTCTGTTTGATGAGTTTTGGTTCGGGATAAAGGCATTGTTGAAGCCGCGCCGTGAATGAACCCCAAAGGTCGTTACTGTTCTCATCACATACCGAGCGAAAAACGGCTATTGTGTTGTCTGTCGTCGTTTCGGCAAATAATCTGTCTGCCGATCTCGTCGTGGCTTGTTCACCGAGCAAGACTATCGAAGTGACCGAAACGGATATTAGCGAAAGCACGATAAGCGCAACTAATATTTCTA
>CANQAE010000032.1 GCA_947589465.1 uncultured Clostridia bacterium
CTGCTTGTTAATAGTTGACAAATTGAAAAAATTAGTGTATATTTATAGATATGGAATTAATGACCCCCCAGATTTTGTGGAAAGACTTCGACACGGATTTGCCTTTCGATGAAACTCAACTGCGAATCGCGGAAGATGACGGACGCAAAATCAAAGAATTTTATTTCAGTGGATTGAGGACCGCCGACGGAGTGGTCAGGATATTTGCGCGCTATTTGCATAACGGCGACGATCTGCCGACGATAGTTTACTTTGGCGACGAGAAGGGCTCCGATTTGAAGATCCCGAATGTTATGAACCACAATTTTTTGGCGGTGGATTACACGGGCGTGAAGAAGAAAAAGAATCGCGGTACGCTTTATCCGTATTCGCTTAAAGACGCCGAAAAAGGTACGACTACGTACAATTCTCCGCCGAAAAATTCGCGTTGGTACGCGTGGGCATCGGTTGCAATGTATTCGGTGCTTTACGCGCAGAAAAATTGCGGCAACGGAAAGGTGGCGGCAATAGGCGTCGGGCAGGGCGGAAGCCTCGTTTGGAAGTTATCTGCTTGCGTATCGGTGGACGCGGGTGTAACATTGTTTTCGACAGGTTATGAACCTAACCGCGACGACATATACTATCGTGCTTGTCTTGACAATCGGTCGTACGCGCCGCTACTCAGATTTCCCGTCATGGAGATCGTATCGAGCAACGAAAGCGACGGCTCGCTCGACTATATGAGCGAAATTTTCGCCGGTATAAAGCGCACCGATTGCAGATTATGTATCAACGAGCGCTCGAATCACACCTTGGGAGAAGCGGGCAAAAACAACGTGGAACTTTGGCTCAAACATTACCTTTCGGGCGAAGGCAAGATACCCGAAATACCTGTTCTGCGTCCTTACGAAAGTAGCGGCAAACTGTATTACGAGGTCAAATACGACGGCGAACCCGAAAGAATAACGCTATTCACGAGCGTGGGCAATGTACACAATTCGGTGCGCAATTGGTCTACGATCGAACTGATGAAACTTGAAGACGGATATCTCGCGTCGGTCAAGGTGGGGGACGTCAACGCGCCCATCAACGCTTTTGTGTCCGTGTACGAATACGGCTACAAAATATCGTCCATAATTATTTCGCGTATTCCCTCCAAAATGGGAGTTTTGCCCGAAAAGTTGAAGCATAACAGGCTCGTTTACGACAGCGATATGGGTGTCGACGACTGGACGGCGGAGGGTAACGCCGCTCCGCAGATGAACGAAGGTCCGTTCGAAATTAAGGGCGTAAGCGCCGAAAAGCCGCTTATTACTTTCAAACTTGCGGACGTGAGGTACAGAGGCGCGGAAGGCAAGTTGTTGCAGGTAATGTTCTATTCGCCCGTGCAGCAGAAGGTTACGTTCGTCATTACGGACGCTTTCAAAAGGACCTTCGAATGTGTGGTGGAAGCGGACAACAGGCAGGGCTGGATAACGAAGAATTTTTCGGTACAGGATTTTAAGGCGCAGAATACGGCGTCGTTGGATTGGAGGGAAGTGGTTACTTTCGAAGTAAGACCGGAGAGCAAATCCGTTCTTGTTTCGTCCATGTTGTGGGTTTAGGAAATTTGTATGAAATCGAATTTGATCGAACTCGAAAACGGTATAGAAGCATTCGTTACGCCGAAAAGATCCAAACTTTCGATAGCGATGTTCGTCGCAGTTTTGGTTATTTTGGCGGCGCTTATGATTTTAACGCAAATTTTCGGCTTTTCGAAGGTGATAGGTAGCAGTATGCGCAATACCATTTTGGAGAATGACTTTTTAATTTGTTCCTCGGTCGGCGACATCAAGCGCGACGACATAGTCACTACGGTCAAAAAAGGCGAGGGTCCGCTCGTGAAACGAGTGATAGGCATGCCGGGCGACAGATTGCTTTTCAAATGCGATTCGATAGTTTCCAATGCTTCCAATAAGGTGGAATTATATATAGATAAGGGCGACGGATTCGTTTTGGCGGAAGAACCGTTCATTTATAATGAAACGATGACGGAAGCGGGCTTCTTTTCCGAGAAAATGTTCAGCGGATTTGACCGCAAATATTATATCTGGCACTCGCCAGACGAACCGAGCGAGGATATTGAAGAAAAGTATATTATTACTTTGACCGACGATCAATACTTTTTGATGGGAGATAACAGAGATCATTCGACGGACTCGCGCAACTACGGTCCGTTCGAGCGTGAAGAAATAAAGGGGATAGTGGTGTCTGTCGTTCAACCCGAAGACTTTTTTTATGTGCTGCTGAACGGCATTTATAATTTCGCGGGTATATTCGGTTGAACAGAATGGTCAATTTACGCAAGGAGGAAGGAATCATATGGTAAAAATTTCGGCGGATTCTACTGCGGATCTCGAACAATATTTCGAAGAACGCAATATTTCGGTAATGCCTTTGAGCATTACGCTTGACGGCAAGGATTATCTTGACGGGGTGTCCATAAAATCGTCGATGATTTTCGAAAGTTATGAAAAAAATCATACTTTGCCCAAGACGGCGGCGAGAAGCATAGACGACTATGAGGAGTATTTCGGTAATCTCACCCAAGACGGCAGCGCGGTGATACACTTCGTTATTTCGAGCGAAATGTCCGTTTCGTACGGCAATGCGGTCATGGCGGCGAAAAAGTTCAAAAACATCTTCGTAATCGACTCGCGCACTTTGTCTACGGGCATAGGATTGCTTGTACTCAAAGCCTGCGATCTCAGGGACGCCGGTCTTGACGCGCAAGAAATAAACGACAAAATAATCGAACTCATTCCTTATGTACAAGCATCGTTTGTAGTAGACACCATGGAATATCTCCATAAGGGCGGAAGATGTAGCGGCGTGGCGAAATTTTTCGCAAGCGCGTTCAGCATAAAACCCATGATAATGCTTAAAGACGGCAAAATGGTTGTGGGACAAAAATATGTAGGCAAACTCGACAAATGCGTTACAAAGTACGTAAGCGCGATCTTAAAGGAATTCAACGACCCCGACTATACGCGTATTTTCGTCACCCATACCTATGCCGATCCCGAAATCGTGGAGTCGGTAAAGGCGCAGATAAGGGAAATTATGCCAGGCTTCAAGAACATTCTCGAAACTCATGCCGGTTGCACGGTGACCGCTCATTGCGGCAAAGGGACGTTGGGCATTTTGTATATTAACAAACCCAATTGAAATAAGTGAGCGCGGGTTTTTTCGCGCGGTTTTGTATGGATAAAAAGGCGGCAAAGCGTAAATTTTTCAAGTATTTTTCGGCAGCGGTGTTTTCGGCGCTTGCTTCGTGCATATATTCGCTCGGCGATACGATAATAATAGGGCAATATGAGGGCGACGGCGGTATCAAGGCGCTCAATATCATCTTGCCCGTTTACATATTATTTTACGCCATAGGGCTGTTGTTCGGTATGGGCGCGGGAATAATGATCAGTTATTGCCGCGGCAAGGGGCAAAGGACAGACGGCTATTTTTCCGTTTCGCTTTGCGCGCTCGTCTTGCTGTCCATCGTTTTGACTATTATATCCGAACTGTTTTTCGTACCCATTATGACATTTTTGGGTGCGCAGGCAGATACTTTGCCTTACCTCGAATCGTACGGCAGGTACGTTACGCGGGGAGCGGTTATATTCACTCTTATGCCGTACTTCAATTGCGTAGTGCGCAACGACAACGGGCCGATGCTCGTCACCGCGGGAGTTATCATAGGCTGTATTTCCAACGTGCTTCTCGATTATATTTTGGTGTTCGTGTGCGATATGGGAATGGCGGGCGCAGGTTGCGCTACTCTGGTCTGTTCGGCGCTCCAAATGCTCATTTCCGCAACCCATATGGTGACTAAGAAAAGTTCTTTGGCGTTCACTTTGAAGGGATTGAAAGCGCGCGAACTGTTTGAGATCGCAGGGCGCGGATTCGCGTCCTTCGTCAGCGAAATTTCGGGCGGCGTGCTTATGGTCATACTCAACAGACAGTTGCTTTTGTATGTCGTCGCGGGAGTGGAGATCTATGCGGTGGTCGCGAATATCGTGCTTGTGACGAACTCACTGCTAAACGGTGCGGCGGTCGCCGCGCAACCGATAATTTCGGACGCGTTCGGCGCGCAAAAACACGACGAAGTGGATTATTACAAGAAGATCGGGCTTATTACCGTATCGGTGATCGCCGTCGTGCTTTACGTTATTGTGGCTGTGTATCCGCAGATGTACGCATATGCCTTTTCTTCCGCTCCTTCCAAGGAATTCCTCCAAGGCGTTCCTTCCGCCGTGAGAATGTATATGACGAGCGTTCTGTTTTATGGATTCAATCTGTTTTTCATAAATTATTATCAGGCGACGCTGAGGTCGAAATTGTCCGCGGTATTCAATTTTATGCGCGGTTTGCTGTTTTCGGCGATATTCGCATTCGTATTGCCGCTCATCGTTCCCGCCGCGATATGGCTCGCGGTTCCGCTCGGCGAGGCATTGGCATTGGCAATAATATGTGTTTTTATGTTGAAATCGAAGAAAAAGCCGACGCAAAAGGGTCAATTTGCTTGATATGCGATTTGACATTGTGGTATACTATAACAAAGATTTTGGAGGATCGATTTGAAAACAGACAAGAAAGGTTTGTGGATAATGCTCGCAATAGTCGCGGTCGCCGCAATAGCGATCGTGATCTATATGGTTGCCTTCAACAAACCCAATCAACAGGAAACCGATTACAGCGAGTTGCAAGCAGCGATTCGCGACGGCAAAGTTACCGAGATCTCAGTAAATAACGACAAAGCAAGTTACAAAAAATCGAACGATAACAAGGAGTACTTTGCGATCATTCCCGGTCGCAACGCGCTCGATGATTTTTTACGCGACGAGGAGAGCAAACTTGTAGGGAACGAAGCCGACAAAGACAAGTTGGAAGCGCTTCGTAACCTCAAAATACATTATGTCACTCAGTATACCACTAACGTATGGAATTATATTACGCCGCTACTTACGATAGTCGCGATGGTGGTACTCGGAATAATCGTGTTCCGTTCGATAAACAACAGCAACAAGCAGGTGGCGGACTTTTCGAAAAGCGGCGCCGAGGAACAGAAAGTCAAAGTCAGGTTCAATGACGTAGCGGGCGCAGAAGAAGAAAAGGAAGAACTCAAAGAGATCGTCGAGTTTTTGAAAGAACCCAAGAAATTCACCGAAGTTGGTGCGAGGATCCCGCGCGGTGTTCTGCTCGTAGGACCTCCCGGAACAGGTAAAACTTTGTTCGCGAAGGCTGTCGCGGGCGAGGCGAATGTTCCGTTTTTCTCGATTTCGGGTTCCGATTTCGTGGAGATGTACGTGGGCGTGGGCGCGAGCCGTGTTCGCGATCTTTTCGCGACTGCGAAACGCAATAAGCCCTGTATCATATTCATCGACGAAATAGACGCGGTTGGTCGTCAGCGCGGAGCGGGACTCGGCGGCGGACACGACGAAAGAGAACAGACGCTCAATCAATTGCTTGTCCAAATGGACGGCTTTGAAACGAGCGAGGAGATAATAGTCATGGCGGCAACCAACCGTGCCGATATTCTCGATCCCGCTTTGCTGAGGCCGGGCAGATTCGACAGGCAGATAGCCGTTCATATGCCCGACGTGCGCGGACGCGAAGAAATATTCAAGGTGCACGCGCGCAACAAGCCGCTCGCGGAAGATGTGGATTTCAAGATCCTTGCTCGCGCGACAAGCGGTTTTTCGGGCGCGGATATTGCCAATCTTTTGAATGAATCGGCAATTTTGTGCGCACGCGGCGGCAGACATAAGATAACAATGGAGGACATTTACGAGGGTATCGACAAGGTCATAATGGGACCGCAAAAGAAGTCGCGACTCGTGACCGAAGTAGACAAGCGTATTACGGCTTATCATGAATCGGGTCACGCGCTTGTGGCTATGTGCATTCCCGGTTGCGATCCCGTACACGAGATCACGATAATACCGCGCGGACAGGCGGGCGGCTACACAATGTTGAGGCCCGACAACGACAATATGTACGTGCCTCTCGGCAAACTCAAAGCCGACCTCGCTATGACAATGGGCGGACGCGCCGCCGAAGAACTCGTAATTAAGGACTTCACCACGGGAGCGAGCGCAGACATAAGGCAAGCCTCCGCAACGGCAAGGAAAATGGTTACCGAGTGGGGCATGAGCAACCTCGGTCCTATCTTTTACGGCACAGATCACGAAGTCTTTTTGGGACGCGACTACGGCGCGAGCCATTCGTACAGCGAGGATATGGCGGCTAAAATCGACTCCGAAGTCAATCGCCTTGTCGAGGAAGCGCACGCCGCCGCCACGAAAGTTATTTCGGCAAATATGGACAAAATAGACACCATGGTACGAGTTCTCATTGATTGTGAAACCATTTACGCCGAAGAAGTGGCTATGATAATGAACGGCGCGTCGGTTGCCGAAGTCAAGCAGGCTCTTGCAAAGCGTTACGAATCCAAGAATAACCAAAACGGCTCGGCATCGCCTTCGGACGGGAAGACGGACAATGCCGCTCTGCCTAACGTTAAGACAGAAAACGGCGAAAAAAATTCGAATACGGACAATGCTCTTGCGCACGAACAAAACGGACAGGCGCAAGATCAAAATAAACAAAGCGGATCTCCGGATAACGGTGAACCGATAGGAGAAAATAATAATGAAGAAAATTAAGAAGGCAATTTGGATCCCCATAGTTTCGGTTGTTGCCGTTATAGTTGTGGCAATAGTCGTGCTTTCGTTGGTAAGGATCAACCCGTTCAACGACAATTTCGGCGATTACAAATCGGTCGCTGTCTTGCAGCAGCAGGGCGGCAGTCAAATCCCGGACGTCGGGAACGAAATGGGGAAGACGGTGGCAGACGGGTTGAAAAAAAGCGATTTCAGCATTATGCAGGCATTGCTCGAATACAAATATTCTTACGGCTTAAAAGTCAAGAAAATTAAGGACGGCGACGAAGAAAAGGAACTTACTTTGAAAGCCGCCGAGATCAGAAATTACAGCGCGGGCGACGGAGAATATGTACTTAAATTTTCGTTTGACAAGATAAAGACGATGAAGATCGAGGACAAGGAAGTAGTATACGACAGTTTGCTTTTGCGCGTACGCGACAGCAAGGGCGAAGTGGGAACTATGGATATAATCCCTTATATAGATTTCAATATCGACAATGCATTGATGGGCGACGAGTATGACGAAAATCATCATATCGGCTCTATGTACTACGAGGTCAATGTATTTAATGTTATGATGAACACTTCGGGGCTTATTGCTGAGTTAAACGAATATACGAGCGAATTGTATTGATTTTTCAAGAGCGTCTATATACAAAGTCGCTCTTTTTTTGCGCAATTTTTATGGATGTAATCATTATTGGAATAATCGTATGCCTGGCGATCGTTGCGTGCGTGCTGTTTTTGCCCGAAATAAAGATAGGCAAACTCAAATTCGCGCCTTATTGGATAGTGGCGATTTTGGGCGCGGTCGCGGTGATGCTGTGCGGCTCTATTAATGCGGGGGAACTGTTTAAAGGATTTACGACCGACTCGGCGGTAAATCCTTTGAAAATACTCGGCGTTTTTTTCGGCATGACCATTTTGTCGGTCTACCTTGACGAGGCAGGCTTTTTCGCTTATCTTGCCTCGGTCGCGATAAGCAAGGCTGGCAAGAGCCAAAAAAAGTTGTTTACTTTGTTCTATTTTACCGTAGCGATACTTACGATATTCACTTCGAACGACATTATAGTGCTTACGTTTACGCCGTTCATAATTTACTTTTGCAACCACGCGCGGATAAGCCCGAAGCCGTACCTTGTCGCCGAATTTGCCGCCGCCAACACATTCAGCATGGTGCTTATAATAGGCAATCCCACGAATATCTACCTTGCGTCGGGTATGGACTTTTTGCAGTACGCGTCCGTAATGATATTCCCCGCGCTGCTTACGGGCATAGCGGCGTATTTCGTGATAGGACTGCTGTTTCGAAAAGATCTTCGCGCCGAGCCGCAAAACGAGGGCGAGGTCGTGCGAGTAAAGGACAAGCCGCTCGCCGCGGTTTCGCTTTCCGCGCTTGCGATCTGCACAGTGATGATAGCAATTTCGGGTTATATTGGATTGCAAATGTGGTACATAGCGTTGAGTGGAGCGGCGATCGTCATTATATTCGCTTTCGTATACGGAATAGTCAAGCGCGAGCCGCGGACTTCGTTCAATGTAATAAAGCGTATTCCTTGGCAACTTGCGCCCTTTTTGCTGTCAATGTTTATCATAGTGTCCGCGTTGTCTGCGGTAGGCGCGACCGACGCTATCGGGAAGATACTCGACCATGGCGACTTTAATATATTGACTTACCTCGGCGCGTCGATTTTGAGTTGCAACGTACTCAACAACATTCCGATGAGTGTGCTGTTCGGCGCGTTTGCGAAAGGCGAAGCGGCGCTTTATGCCACGATAGTGGGGAGTAATCTCGGCGCGTTGCTTACTCCGCTCGGCGCGCTTGCGGGCATAATGTGGACCAATATGCTCAAACATTACGATATAAAATTTGGGTTCGGTGAATTCGTCAAATACGGCGCAGCAATAGTCGCCATCGGGTTCTTCGCCGCCGCGGGCGGACTTTACTTTGCGCTCTACGTGCTTTGAATTTCGGCTGCGCGCAAAATTTGTCGAAGAAGAAAGAATTTTTTACAAAACTTTTTATGTGAAATTAAAAAAATCAGATAGAAAACTATTGACAAATTCTTTTTAATAGTTTATAATATAGTTGTACTTGAAAGTACAAATAACTTTGCTCATCATTTTCCCCCTTATCATAGACGAGACGACAAGCGTAATGTTTGCCGTTTCGTTTTTTTATTCGCATAAACGTTCGATTGTTGACAAATATTATGTAATATGTTATATTAAATGCAAGCATTATATACGGAGTGAGTATGAGATCGGCAATTTTATCGGTTATAACCGCATTGATAGCGGGTTTGTGCGTATTCGGCGCGATTTCGTGTTCGGGCGATGATTTGCCGCCGCCCGAATATGCTCCCGTATCGCTCGAAGACTTTTTTGCGCAAGAATTTTTCGATCCCGACAATTATTCCGCGGCGACGGGATTCGCAACCGAACTCAGTTTTTTGGATAAAGCAAATTCGGGAAAGTTTTCTCTCGATATGAAAGCCGACCTTGCGGATAAGCGCGACGTCAAAATTTCCGCATATCTAATTACCAACAATTACGTCACGAGCGGATCGAGCGGCTCGAACGGCGAGGGGGACAAAGGTTCGGCAAGCGGACCGATCTCTCCTGCGGCTTACCAAAAGTATGTCAAGACCGAGTACGACGTTTACATTTACGGCAGGACGCTCTATGCCGACAAAACCGTCGATGGCGTCACTCAAAAGGATAAAATTACAGGATTCGAAAACGACATTTCGTCGCTATTGGAAATTGCGGAGGATGAGCGATTTTTCGGCGACTACATTTTGGACATGGCGGAAATTCGCGAAACTGCGACGCTATTCGAGGATTATACCGAGATCACTTACTGCGAGGAACTGAGGCATTATATTTACAAGATAGATTACTACGACACGGACGGCGACGACTTTGAACTTGATTTGCAACTTTTTGTCGAGGGCGGCAGGATCGTAAAAGCCGAGTTGTTCTTCGACGATATTAATTACACGGCGGAAATTTCCTTTGTTGAACGCGACGGCTCGATAGAATATCCCGACGACGTTAAGGCGTATGATGGCACGTTTTTAGACGAAGCGGAAGAAATTTATATGTTCCGCGACACGCGCGAAAGCGACTTTTTCGGCACCTGGGTAGGGGAAAACGAGGGTTATACCTATTGTTTCGAAATAGACGGCGACTCCGTAAAACTTTTTGCGGGATACGGCGACGACAGAACGGAGATATCTTTCGACGGATACGAAACGTTCGTTATTTACATGGCGCTCGTCAACGAGTATGGGGATTATTCGCTCAAACTCAATCCGACAAACGGGACAATGGAGTTTACTTTGCCGGACGGAACGACGATGACGCTAAACAAGATCGAAAAGGGAACTACTTAACGTAAAAAACTTGGAGGTAAATATAAATGAGTAAATCAAACGTGTATTTCACAAAGGACATTTCGGCTGACGGTCTTGTAGGTATCTACAAGGCGTTGGGACGCGAATTGAAGGGCAAGGTCGCCGTAAAAATTTCCACGGGCGAACCGGGCGGACACAACTTTTTGCAACCCACCCTTATATCAAGGCTTGTTTCGATGCTCGACGGCACGATCGTCGAATGTTGTACGGCGTACAGGGGCAAGAGATTTGACCCCGACAGGCACATGAAGGCGATTGAACAGCACGGGTTCACCGCGATAGCGCCGTGCGACATTATGGACGCGACGGGTGAGATCGAAATACCCATCTCGCGCGGCAAGCATTTGGGCGGATTCGATATAGTGGGTGAACATATAAGAAATTACAATTCCATGCTTATGCTTTCGCATTTCAAGGGTCACGCCATGGGCGGATTCGGCGGCGCGCTGAAAAATATGAGTATAGGTGTCGCTTCCCGCAACGGCAAAGCGTGGATACATTCGGTCGGCCGCACCAAAGATCCCGACGAAATGTGGGGACTTATCGAAGATCAGGACGGCTTTTTGGAGAGCATGGCTGAGGCTTGTCTTGGCGTAGTCGAGTTTTTCGGAGAACAAAATATGGCTTACATTAACGTAGCCAATCGTTTGTCCATCGATTGCGATTGCGACAACAATCCGCATGAACCCGAAATGGCTGACATAGGCATATTTGCGTCGCTCGACCCAGTAGCCCTCGACAGATGTTGTTATGACGCCGTAATGAATTCGCCAGACAAAGGCAAGGCGTCGCTCGTTAAACGTATGCTCGAAAAACACGCGATACACCTCGTAGATACGGCAAAGACTCTTGGTCTCGGCACGGACGAATATACCGTCATAGATATAGACAAGTAAGTTAATTTCTCAAAACTTAATAAAAAAATCAAAAGCGACGGTTTTCCCCGTCGCTTTTAAGTTCGCCCGATTATGCGTGGCTGTCTTCTTTTTTGGTCAATTATTGGTAAAACTTTCACCGCCAACCTTGTGAATATTTATTAGTGCTTTTTTGCGATTTCGAAAATAAAAAGCGATTGAAAAAATAAGCGAGGGACGAATTCGAATTATCCATTTTTTGCGTCTATAAGGCAATATTTTGTATTTTATTACATATAAATTACAGTATAATGCCCTAAGGAGGCAAATATGCGGTTCATAAAAAAACTCGTTATCTTTACAGGCGGCGGCGCGCGCGGAACGCTGATGCTCGAAAAGAATTATTTCGGGGTATGGTGTAAGTTGAGCATATTCGATTTACCCGTTCGGTCGGCGCGGCTTGCGATAATTTCGGGCGACGACGTTTTCGTGATGAAGATCGGTAGCAATGTAGACAAGGGCGTGAAGTTCGAACTCGGCGAACTCGGCATGGACGAGATACACGTTGCGGTGGTGACAGATAAGGTAATTATGTACGGCAGCAATTGCGCGACGAAGTTGCCTGCCGAAACGGTTATGAAAAAAGTAAACGGGCGAATCGAGTTCGAAAAAGAGCAGGGATCGTTTATTACTTTCAGCGGTTCGGGCAAAACTATCGACGACTATTTTAAGCAAATAGCGCCACCCATGTATAATGATTTCGCCATAGCGGAAAAGAATTACTATCCCGCGTTCGTCACATACGGCGAAAGCGATCAGGCTGATGAAGAAGTCCAAAAAGCCGACGCGCCCGCTGAAATCCAAAAAGGCGAAAAAACCGAAGAAGCAGGGGGACGAGTCGCGATTAGCGGCGACGAAACCGAAGAAGTACAGGGACGGGTCGCGATTAACGAAGAAAACGACGAAAACAAAATAACTGAATTAATGGAGGAAAAAAAGATGAGCATATTGACTCCGCACGAAATGGAACAAAGATATTTGCGCCAGATGGAGGCGGCGGCAACGACGAAAACGGAAGCCGCGGAGCAGACGGTTCGCACGCAGGCGGAGGAGCCGCAAGTCGTGGCGGTGGCAAGGCGAATGACGTTGCGAGATTTCAAGGCGGACGAAAAGCCGATGGGCAGAAAGGCTACGTATTTCGAACGTAGCAGCGCCGAACTCGAAAAATTGTTAAAGACCAACGAGCGGTTTACGCCCATCGAAAAACTCATTCCGGGTAGCACTTTTGTAAAGATCAACTATGACAGGAACAGGTACTATATAGTGGGCGCGATAGGAAGGGACTACATATGTTACGGTGTGCCGTCGTTTTACAGCGACACTCCGCCTCAGCCTCTTTGCGGTTACGCGCGTTGGTTGCCTTTCGACCCCGCCAAGCCGCGTGAGGAGGGCTTTTGGATGATGTATCAGGACGGAATAAGCGGCGAAACGCTGAAAACGAAGTAAAACGCCCATTATTTTTTAGTTCTGCCGCAATTTATTTGGTAATTGTTGTTAAAATAGTTTGACTAAATTTCTTTTTGAATGTATAATATTAAAGTTGACTATTATCACTGTTTGGAGTTTAACATCAATGAAAAAGAAATTTATTGCGGTCATTTTTGCATTATTGCTTATTTGCGTACCTTTGACTGCGTGCGGCGAATCTTATTATAATCCCGACTTCGAGGGTAAACAGGATACTTCGTATGTCGTTATGAGCAACGGCGGCAGCGCCGTTCAGTACGGCAATTATTTATACTTCATCAACGGCTATCGCGGCTATACCGATGAGAACGGCGAAGAAAATTTCTGGGATAAAAATGTTGTAAAAGGCGGACTTTACAGAGCAGAACTCAACGGTAAAGACGCGAACAATTTCGAATATACTTCTTCGTTCGGTTTGAAAACGAGCAATCTCAAAACGTTCGTTACTTCGTACGACCCCGAAACGGAATACAATTTCAAAGCCGAAAAGACGTCGGTCGTGACCGGATTCGAGAAAGACGATAACGGAGAAGTCATTTACGACGACAACGACAAGCCCATAGAAGTCAAGAAAGAGATCTATGCGACGAAAACCGTTCGCATAGCGTCAAAGACGGTGGGGACAAGCGGTTATTCGAACGGCGGAATATTCGTCTATGACGACTGCGTTTATTACGCGAGCCCGTCCAACGAGCAAAACAAGGACGGCACGTTCGCGACCGAAAGGACTGCGTTCTTTCGCACGGGGTTGGATGGCAAAAACACTATCAAACTTTACACGAGCAAGAACGACACTTCGAGTTCCGAATATGCTTTCTACAAGCAAAAGGGCAAGGTGTTCCTTGTAGTTCACGACGGCACGTCGATCATTTCGGTACAGATAGGCGACAGCAAGGTAGAGGCGGTAAGGGAGATCGCGACCGAGGTTACGTCGGTATTGTTCCCGACTCGCAAAATCTACTTTAAGGGAATAGACACTAGTCAAGTAGAAGATTTCGTTTACTATACCTGCGCTATCGGCGAAAACGACACCATTCGTACAGGCAACAAAACTTATATGGCTCGTCCCGACGGCACGGAAGCCGCTTTGATATTCAACGGCGGAGTGACCGTGACGTTGAAAGGGACAGACAACGGCTACTTGTTCTATCAGGAAGCGCGAAACGGCGGCGACGTGATAAGATTTTCCAATTTGCACAACCAACTTATGGAGAACAGTCCTTCGTATGCCGAATATTACAACAGCAAGAAAGCGGCTATCAATGAACTTAACGGCGAGTCGTCTATAATGTCCGGCAACCAGGACGGCGACGCGCTCAATATAGAGGGTATAAGTTCGTACGACGAGATCATCTGCTTCCGTCCCGATTGCCGCTCCAATCAAGTGTATTCGCTTTGTTACACGGGCAGCAAGATCGACTTGTATGACGGCAGAAGTTTGAAGACCATTTACAGCGGAACGGTCGGCGAGGTCTACAACATAGAAAATACCTATGTGTATTTCGGCGACGGTAGCGGCAAGTTTATGCGCGCCAACGTTTACACGGGCGAGGACAACGTGACCTTGGGTGAGGGAATGAATACCACTTCTCCTTTCGAACTTGACGTTGTGGGCGACTTTGTTATGTTCTTCGGCAAGGTGGACGATTCCGCCGACAATTACTCGCTTTTTGTTAATCTCGATCGTATCGAGGCGGGTACGCAGTTCGTAGGACAGAAAGCCGACGAGGATATTTACGACCCTTATGTCGAACTCGAAAGCAGCGAAGACGACGAAAACTGAGCGGCGTTTCGATCGTAACCGCTCTATATAATATATAACGCGAATTCAAACCGTCATTCCTTTGAAAGGAGCGACGGTTTTTGTTTTTCGAAATTTACGTGGTAAATTATTTATTTTTTTGGTCGGGAGCAAGCGGCGGACGGGAATTATGCGGCAAAACGCCCCAAAACTTCCGAAAAACGAAACAAAATGCCCGAAAAATTTCAAAATCGAGTAAAAACGTTTGACAAAAAAATATGTGTGTAGTAAAATATAAAGGCTTTTGCGAGAGGCGATTTTTTTGACGGTTTAGCCCACCCGAAAATATCTCGTTTTCCCGTAAAGGTAGTCGTGCCGACTTCCAGCGTGAAATGGCAAGTTTGTGCCCGCAACAAAATTTATTATTAAGGATGATTTCATAGATGAAAACTTTTATGGCAAACAATAAAGTGGCTGCCGAACAGCGTAAATGGTATATTGTAGACGCTGCCAACCAGCCTTTGGGTCGTCTTGCCAGTCAGGTTGCGGCGGTTTTGAGAGGAAAGAACAAGCCCATATTTACTCCGCACGTTGACACGGGCGACTATGTTATCGTTATCAATACGGACAAGGCATTGCTCACGGGCAAGAAACTCGACAAGAAGTTCAAGAGGCATCACACTCTCTATATGGGCGGACTCAAAGAAGTTCAGTACCGCAAATATATGGAAGAAAAGAGTGACGAGGCTGTCTACGAAGCGATCAAAGGTATGCTCCCCAAAAACAGGTTGGGTAGACAAATGATCAAGAAACTTCGCGTTTATAAGGACGATAAGCACGAACATTCGGCTCAAAAACCAGAAGTCCTTCAACTCCAAAAAAAGAGGTATAACTAATTATGGCTAAAACTGTAAACAAGAAAAAAATTCAGTATTTGGGTACCGGTCGTCGCAAGAAGGCTATTGCAAGAGTAAGGCTTTTGCCCGGCAACGGCTCCATAGTCATCAACAAACGTTCTATCGACGAATATTTCGGACTCGATACGTTGAAGCAAATAGTCAATCAACCCCTCGTTCTTGTCGGCGCTACCGATAAGTTCGACGTTATGGTCAACGTAAGGGGCGGCGGCACGTCCGGTCAAGCGGGCGCTATTAGACACGGTATTTCGCGCGCACTCTGCGAGGCGGACGGCGGCTATCGCGCGGCTCTCAAAAAGGCAGGATTCCTTACACGCGATCCCAGAATGAAAGAACGTAAAAAGTACGGTCTTAAAAAGGCTCGTAAGGCTCCGCAATTCTCCAAGAGATAATCTGCGTAAAATTTTTCGAAAATCTTTCTATGGCGTAACGATAAAATGTCGTTGCGCCATTATTATTTTTGCAACGTAACGAAGAAATTTCGTTGTGCTATTATTTTTCCGTTCAGCGTGAATACGGGCAAAAAGGCGAGATCTCAATTGATACGAAACGCAATGGTTTGAATATGATTAGTTCGTCATATTTCGGCAAAATCTTTCATACATATTAATACCGATAAAAAGAGGGGTATTGTTATGAAGGATTACATTGAGATCAGATGTTTGATGCTTGCCGACTACATATGCGCATATAAGGCAACGGTTCGCGACGCGTCGAGAGTGTTCGGCGTCAGCAAAAGCACGGTACATAAAGACGTGACCGCGCGACTGAAAGAAGTCGATTACGCCAAGTTTTTGGACGTGAAAGAGATACTCGAAGTAAATTTGAAGGAAAGGCACATTCGCGGCGGCGACGCAACTCGTGAAAAGTACATAAGACTTCATGAGCATAAGTAAATTTTTTTATCTGCCGTTATTATTCGCAAAAAACACTCGGTCGAAAAACG
This sequence comes from uncultured Clostridia bacterium, assembly GCA_947589465.1. Lineage (GTDB taxonomy): Bacteria > Bacillota > Clostridia > Christensenellales > Pumilibacteraceae > CAG-552. The sequence continues at coordinate 16,085 of CANQAE010000032.1, forward strand.
ATCGGGTGTTTTGTATTTTTAACAGAAAATAATCACCTGAAACAATGTGACCTTATTCTCGGCCTACCCTTACCAAAAGGGAGGCTCTCGTCGTAGGCGAGTGGGTGGGGATGGCTGCTAAAAACACTTGACAGATACATAAGTATTTATCAGACGATACGTAGATTGAAAGAGACATTGATAATGGCACAGGAAAAGCATATTTTCCATTTTATAAATGATAATTCTTCAACAAAATTAACATTAAAAGAGAAATTTTAAGAATAATTAAGAATAATTAAGAATAATTAAGAATATTTAAGAATAATTCAAATTTTTTAATAAATGCCTTGACAAATAGAATTTCTGTTTTATAATGGTAGTATAGAGTACAA
>CANQAE010000033.1 GCA_947589465.1 uncultured Clostridia bacterium
ACTCAAAGATCCGAGCCGTCCCATAGGCACATTCTTGTTCCTCGGTCCCACGGGCGTGGGCAAGACCGAACTTACAAAGGCGTTGAGCGAAGCCATGTTCGACGATGAAAACGCCGTCATAAGGCTCGATATGTCCGAGTACATGGAGTCGCACAGCGTGAGCAAACTCATAGGTTCGCCTCCGGGATATGTGGGTTTTGACGAGGGCGGACAACTTACCGAGCAAGTGCGTCGTAAACCGTACAGCGTAGTTTTGTTCGACGAGATCGAAAAGGCGCATCCCGACGTATACAATATCTTGCTGCAAATAATGGACGACGGCAGACTTACCGATTCGCAAGGCAGGCTAATAAGTTTCAAGAACACGATCATCATCATGACGTCAAACGTCGGCGTTGCCGAACTCAAATCGGCACGCACTCTCGGCTTCGGCGCGGGCGGAGCATATGAAACCGAACGCAACACCGAGGACATAATCAATTCGGCGCTCAAAAGGCATTTCAAACCCGAATTTCTCAATCGTATAGACGTAATTTGCACATTCAATCATCTTACGCGCGAGGACATAGGCAAGATTGCCGACCTTATGCTCAACAAGGTTCAGAAAAAACTCTCCGAACGCAATATCAAGTTGCTCGTTACGGACAGCATGAGGGGACATATCATAGATTCGGGTTACGATATGGAATACGGCGCGCGCCCGTTGAGGCGAGTTATCGAGCAGAGCATAGAGGACGCTATCGCCGAGGAAATTTTGAACGGCAAAGTCAAAGACGGCGACAGAGTCACTGCCGACTATATTGACGGCGCGGTAAATATTCGCGCAAATTGATGTAAAAATTTGCGAAAAAAGTATTGCAAATCGCGTGATATATGATATAATATAGAAAAAAAGAAAAAGTTTCAACAGGAGGTTGATTTATGATAATAGAATTTTTAAGCAAGAATTACACCCCCGTCGATAAACTCAAAGATTTGATCGACAAGAAAGTCCAACGCCTTGACAAATTTTTCGTTGACGACGATACGAAAATCAAGGTTTGCATGAAACAGGTAAAAGAAAACACCTACACGCTCGAACTTACCATCGTACTTGACAACAACGTTATGCGTGCCGAAGTGACGAGCGACAATATGTACAACAACATAGATATTGCTTTGCCGAAACTCGAAAAGCAGATCATCAAACACCACAAAAAACTTATGTCGCGTTCCAAGAAGATACGCGATAAGTTCGACGAAGAACCTCGCGAGGAAGAAAAGAGGAGCGTTGTCGTAAGGACGAAGTCGTACGAACTCACTCCCATGACCGTTGAGGACGCAATCGAAGAACTCGAACTTGTCGAACATAGTTTCTTCGTCTTTCTCAACAAGGAAACGGGGAACGTCAACGTGCTTTACAAGAGGAACGAAGGCGACTACGGTTTGATTCAGGCGGTGGTATAGACGGTGGAACTCGATTACGCGAACATGATGTCGCGATGCATAGGCGACAAGGGTTTGGATATGCCGAAATATCCGCAATCGGCGTTTGAAACGGTAGTTTCGGGGCTCGGCAAAGGCTGGCAGGAATGGTCGGTCTTGCCGACGCAAAAGGAGATCGACGAGATAATATCTTTTTGCACGCCGATATGCGCTTCGGCGGACAGCGTCGTCGTACTCGGTATAGGCGGGTCGGCGCTCGGCGCGGCGGCGATAGCCGAGGCGTTGCTTCATTTAAGGCACAACGAACTTGCTTCTGAAAAGCGAAAAGCGCCGAAGTTTTACGTTGAGGACAATATCGACCCCGAACGCATGAACGCCCTTCTGGACGTGATAGACGTCGGCAACAGTTATTTCATCGTGACGACCAAGAGCGGCGAAACGAGCGAAACGCTCAGTCAGTTCCTTATCGTTTACGACATACTTACGTCGCGGCTCGGTGAAAGAGCGAAAGAGCATATCATCGCCATTACGACGGAAGGCAAGGGGACGCTGTACAATATCGCCGTCAAGGAAGGATTCAAGACGTTCTTCGTGCCGAGCGGAGTGGGCGGAAGATTTTCGGTCTTTTCGCCTGTCGGACTCGTGCCGCTTGCGTGCGTCGGCATCGACATAAATGCGCTTATTTCGGGCGCGAAGAAGGGCGCCGAGCACAGCGTTTGTCCGGAACTGAGGAACAATATCGCATTCACCATGGCGGCGCTCTCAATCTCGGCATATTGGCAGGGGCGCAACATAAACGTTATGATGCCGTACGCGGACAGTCTGAAACTCATGTCTGACTTTTTCGCTCAATTGTGGGGCGAGTCGCTCGGCAAAAAGGAGAACACGGCAGGTGACATAGTCAACCTCGGTCAAACTCCCGTCAAGGCTTTGGGCGTGACGGATCAGCACAGCCAGATACAGTTGTATACCGAAGGCCCGTACGACAAGATCGTAACCTTTTTGAAGGTCAAAGAATTTCGTTCGACGCGTGTCATTCCCGCAGACAAACGAATAGACGGGCTCGATTTTTTGAAGGGGCATACTCTCAACGAACTTATAGGCGCAGAACTCGAAGCGACGGCTTTCGCGCTCAAAAAGGCGGGGAGAATGAATATGACTCTCACGCTCGACAGAGTTGACGCCGAGTCGATCGGCGAACTTGTCGCCGTGTTTATGTACGAAACCGCTTATGCGGGAGCGATGCTCGGCGTGGATACTTACAATCAGCCGGGCGTGGAAGAAGGGAAACGTGCCACATTTGCCGTAATGGGCAGACAGGGCTACGAAGATAAGTTGAAAGAAATCAAGACGACTTTCGACGACTATAAAATTATGAGGGATTGATTATGAACAAAAAAAGTATTCGTTCTGTTGACGTAAAGGGCAAAAAGTGCCTTGTACGATGCGATTTCAATGTGCCGATGAAAGAAGGTGCGATCACCGACGACGCGCGTATCGTCGCCGCTCTGCCGACCGTTAAATATCTGGCGGAAAACGGCGCCAAGGTAGTGCTTTGCTCACACCTCGGCAGACCCAAAGGCACGTTCGACATGAAGTACACTCTCCGTCCCGTTGCCGAACGCCTCGGCGAACTGCTCGGCAAAACGGTGAAGTTTGCGACCGACGTTATTGGCGAGGACGCGCACGCCAAAGTCAAAGCCATGCATGACGGCGACGTGATTTTGCTCGAAAATCTTCGTTTCCATAAGGAAGAAGAAGAAAACGACAAAGAATTTTGCCGCGCGCTTGCCGACTTCTGCGATATATACGTCAACGACGCGTTCGGAACTGCGCACAGGGCGCACGCGTCCACCGCGGGCATAGTTCAGTACGGCTTCGCGCCGATAGCGGTGGCGGGATTTCTTATCGACAAGGAACTTCAATGCCTCGGCGGCGCGCTCGAACATCCGACAAGACCGCTTGTTGCCATACTCGGCGGCGCGAAAGTGTCGGATAAAATTGGGGTTATCGACAACCTTATCGAGAAAGCGAACACCATACTTATCGGCGGCGGAATGGCTTACACCTTCCTTAAAGCCAAGGGATTGCAAATAGGCAAGAGCCTTTGCGAGGAGGACAAAATTCAACTCGCTCGCGACCTTATCGACAAGGCGGAAAAACACGGAGTGAAATTCTTCCTGCCCGTAGACGTCGTTGTGGCGGGTTGCTTCCCGACGCCTATCGACGCCGAGATCCCGCATCGCTCGGTAATGATAAGCGAGATCGAAAAGGACGACGTCGCTCTCGATATAGGCGAAAATACAGTTAAATTGTTCGCAAAAGAAATTCGCTCGGCGGGAACGGTAATTTGGAACGGACCTATGGGCGTGTTCGAAAACCCGATCTTCGCTTGCGGCACAAAAAAGGTTGCCGAAGCGATCGCAGAGTCAAATTGCGTTTCGGTCATAGGCGGCGGCGACAGCGCGGCTGCCGTTAGACAGATGAATTTCGCGGACAAGATGACGCATATCAGCACGGGCGGCGGCGCAAGCCTCGAATATCTCGAAGGCAAAAAACTTCCGGGCATAGAGTGCCTCAACGAGGAGTAAATAGCCCTCGCTATTTAGCGGTATTTGTCATAGCCCGAATGTTGTCGTAAATGACAATAACACGGCGCAAAATTTTACTGTTAAACAAAGTAGAGAAATAATAATATAACTTTTTCAAAATGAAGGCGGCAATGATTAGCCGCCTTTTTTGCTACCTCATATTTAAAATTCGGCGACAAACGACCTTATACCAAGCGAGCGAAAAAAGGCAAAAAAAATTTACTGAATTTGGATAAAAACGCTTGACAAGGGTTATATTATGTGATATCATATGTTAGCAGTCGACGAGGGACAGTGCTAATACTCTATATGGGTTGAGTGCTAACAATCGTTCGAGACGGCTGCTAATCGAAAGGAGAGAAAAATGGCGTTATCGGGCAGAAAAGAAAAAATACTCAAAGCGGTGGTTGACAGTTATATAGATAGTTGCGAGCCGATTTCGAGTTCTGTCATAAGGGAGCGTTATTTGCCCGAACTTTCGGGAGCGACCATTCGAAACGAACTTGCGTCGCTCGAAGACATGGGTTATCTCACACAGCCGCACGTGTCGGCGGGGAGAGTTCCCACGGCGGACGCGTACAGGCTTTACGTGGACAGGCTGATGAACAGGCGCAAGTTGTCGAGGAGCGAGATAAGCGTAGTCAAGAAGTATTTTTCGCACAAACTCAAAGACATAGACGAGGTAGTCAAGAACACCGCCAAAGTCATAAGCGAGATCACCAATCTTACTTCGGTAGCATACGTCGAGGACATTCGCGACGACGTTATCACCAATATCAAGATAGTCAAAATCACGCCCGAACTCGCGCTGTTCGTTATAGTCACCGACAAGTCGATAATCAAAGATACGACCGCCGGCGTGCCTAAGGATCTCCGTGACGAATATTTTGACGAGGCGAGCAGATTCGCTACCGAAGTATTCGCGGGCAAGAGGATATCTCAGGTAACTTCGGGCAAGATCGTCAGCGAGATCCACAAGGAATACAAGCGCATTTTCGACGCGATAATCGCGATATTAAAGAGTTATGCGGTATCCGACGACATAGCGATAGAGGGCAGCAGCAAACTTTTGGAACAGCCCGAATTCAGCAATTTGGAAAAGGCGCGGGCTATGCTGAGATTGCTCGACAGCAAGGAACAACTTTATCCCGTCCTTAAAAACGGCAACATGGATCTCAATATCAAGATAGGCGGCGACGAGATAAGCGGTATGCCCGAATGTGCCATAGTGACTGCGTCGTACGATCTCGGCGCGGCGGGCGTAGGCAGTGCGGGAGTTATAGGTCCGATGCGAATGGACTATTCGAAGGTGGTTTCGGTACTCGATTGCATAGGCAAGGCGATATGCGCTTTGGACAAGCAAGGCGATGGAAACAACGAAAGCGAAGATTGATAGGAGCAATATATGAGCGGCAAAAAAAAGACACAGGTAAAAGAAGAAACGGAAATATTGGATACGCCGGTTGGGGGCGACGACGTGCAACGCGAGATCGAACGGCTTTCCGCCGAACTCGACAAGGCGCATGAGGCGGCAGATAAGCAAAAGGCGAGAGCGGACGAAATGACTTTACAGGCGCAAAGACTGCAAGCCGAATTCGATAACTACCGAAAACGTACCAACGAAACGAACAAAAAAGTGCGGCAAGACGGAATTGTCGAAGCGCTTTCGAAAATTCTTCCCGTCCTCGACGCGCTCGAACAGGCGAGAGCAATGATAACGGACGAAAAGACGCTTGACGGACTCGGCATTATAGAACGCCAACTCGGCGATCTGCTTTCCTCGTTCTGCGTGGAAAAGATAGAGGCTTTGGGGCTTACGTTCGATCCAAATTTGCACAATGCGGTCATGGAGGAGGACGTTCCCGAAGACCAAAAGGGTAAAGTAGTCAAAGTTTACCAACAAGGCTATAAACTCGGCGACAGGATATTAAGACACGCCGTGGTAATAGTCGGAAAATAAATAAAAAAATAATCGGAGGGTTTTATTGATATGAGTAAAATAATAGGCATAGACCTCGGCACGACCAACTCGTGCGTAGCGGTTTTGGAAGGCGGCGATCCGGTAGTAATACCCAACGCCGAAGGTAGCAGAACGACCCCGTCGGTCGTAGGTTTCGCAAAAGACGGCGAACGTCTTATAGGTAGCGTAGCCAAAAGACAGGCTATCGCCAATGCGGACAGGACGGTTTCGTCCATAAAGCGCGAAATGGGTACCGATCACAAGGTTACCGTTGACGACAAAAAGTATTCGCCGCAGGAAATTTCGGCGATGATCCTCACAAAACTCAAACAGGACGCAGAAGCGTATCTCGGCGAAAAGGTGACCGAAGCGGTTATTACCGTTCCCGCATACTTTACCGACTCGCAACGTCAGGCGACCAAGGACGCGGGCAAGATAGCGGGACTCGACGTAAAGCGTATAATCAACGAGCCTACCGCCGCCGCGCTTGCGTACGGACTCGATAAGGGACAAAACGCCAATCAAAAAGTATTTATTTACGACCTCGGCGGCGGCACGTTCGATATCTCCGTGCTCGAAATAGGCGACGGCGTGTTCGAAGTGCTTGCGACTGCGGGCGACAACCGTTTGGGCGGCGACGATTTCGACCAAAAGATAATGGACTATCTCATCGAGCAGTTCAAAAAGGATAACGGCGTTGACCTTTCCAAAGACAGAATGGCAATGCAAAGACTCAAAGACGTAGCCGAAAAGGCAAAGATAGAACTTTCGTCGCTCCAAAAGACGACCATAAGTTTGCCGTTTATAGCAAATTCGCCGTCCGGCCCCATTCACCTCGAATACGAAATGACGAGGGGCAAGTTCGATGCGCTCACCGCTCCGCTCGTAGAAAAGACGATAACGCTTTGCAAACGCGCAATGAGCGACGCAAAACTTACGCCCGACGACATAGGCAAGGTTATACTCGTCGGCGGTTCGACGCGTATACCCGCGGTAGTGGATGCAGTACGCAAAGTTTCGGGCAAAGAGCCGTTTAAGGGCATCAACCCCGACGAATGTGTGGCAATAGGCGCGGCAATTCAAGCGGGCGTGCTTGCGGGCGAAGTCAAGGACGTGCTTTTGCTCGACGTAACGCCGCTTTCGCTCGGCATAGAAACGCTCGGCGGCATATTCACCAAACTTATCGACCGCAACACCACCATACCGACCAAGAAGTCGCAGGTATTCTCGACGGCGAGCGACAATCAACCGAGCGTTGACATTCACGTTTTGCAGGGCGAGCGCGAGATCGCGTCGGCAAACAAGACGCTTGCAAGGTTCGAACTCACGGGGATCCCGCCCGCACCGCGCGGTATTCCTCAAATAGAAGTCACCTTCGATATCGACGCGAACGGCATAGTGCACGTTTCGGCAAAGGACCTCGGTACAAATAAGGAACAGCACGTGACCATTACCGCTTCGAGCAACCTCACCGAAGATCAGATAAACGACGCGATAAAGGACGCCGAGAAGTTCGCCGAAGAAGACAAGAAGCGCAAAGATACGGTTGATGCGAAGAATCACGCCGACATACTCATAGGCTCGATAGAAAAAGTTCTGAGCGAAAACGGCGACAAACTTGCCGAGGACGACAAGAACGAACTCACAAAACACGTTGACGTTCTCAAAGAAGCGCTCAAAGGCGACGATATCGACGACATAAAGGCAAAGACGCAGGAACTCGAAAAGGTTTCGGGCAACGTGTTTACCAAACTTTATCAATCGGCGGCGAATAATGGCGGCGGTCAGGAAGAAGTCAAAGTCGAGGACATGGGCAACAACAATAATAACGGCAACAATTGACGACTGAAAAATGGATAAATCTTATTACGACATTTTAGGAGTAAGCAAGGATGCGACTCAGGACGAGATTAAATCCGCTTACAAAAAGTTGGCATTCAAATATCACCCGGACCACAATCCGGGCGATAATGCTGCCGCGGAGAAATTCAAGGAGATAAACGAGGCTTATCAAGTGCTCGGCGACGCCGATAAACGCGCCGCATACGATAATCCCGCTCCCAATTTCGGTAGTGGCGGATTCAATTTCGGCGGAGGGAACGGATTCGGATTCAACTTCGGCGGCGGAGAATCTATATTCGACGGCATTTTCAACTTTTTCGGCGGCGGAGGCAATGCTCGCGCGCAGGGACGCGACATTTCGGTGCGAGTGACGCTCACCTTCGAGGAAGCGGCGTTCGGCGCACAAAAGGAAGTTGCGGTAAGCCGTACCGAGCCGTGTTCGGCTTGCGGCGGCACAGGCGCAAAGAACGGCACCGAGTTCGTAAAGTGCAGTAATTGCAGCGGCACCGGCAAAGTGAGGTATGTTCAAAACACTCCGTACGGACAGATGGCGAGCGAACGAGTTTGTCCCAAGTGCGGCGGAAGCGGAAAGATAATAAAGGAAACCTGCCCCAAATGTTTCGGCAAGGCGTATCTCAGGGTGAACACCACGCTCAAATTGACATTCCCGCCGCTCATGGAGAACGGGCAGGTCGTTTCGGTGCGAGGCGAGGGCGACAAGATCAAGGGGGGAACTCCCGGCGATCTGCAAATAGCGATCACCGTCTTGCCGCACAAGTTGTTTACGCGCAAGAATGCCGATCTGTATATGACTTACCCGATAACGGTAATGCAGGCTTTACTCGGCGACAAAGTCAAAGTGCCTGCGCTCAAAGGCGATCCGCTCGCCATGACGATACCCGAAGGCACGCAAAGTTCGACGACCATAAAGTTGCGCGGCGCGGGCGTGGACACGGGACGAAGAAAGGGGGATATGTATGTCAAACTCGTAGTAGATATCCCGAAAAATCTAACAAGGGAGCAAAAGGAAAAGGCGAAAGAACTTTCGGCTCTTTTCAAGGACAATCAATACGAGTCGGTAAGGTCCTTTAACAGAAAATAAATGAACTATTGCATGGTAACCGTAAACACTACTACGGCGGGCAGCGACATAGTTGCGTGCTTGCTTATCGAGGCGGGCAGCGAGGGCGTGTCCGTAAAGGATAGCGCGGACGTCGCCGAACTGATAAAAAGCGACGTCATATGGGATTACATAGACGAGAGCCTCGTGCGCGACGACGGGTGCGTCACGGTCAGCGGATTTTTTGACGAGAACGCCGACCTTTCGCCTCTCATGAAAGAACTCGAACTCTTGAAAGAGCGCAGCGAATTTGACGTGGGTTCGCTCGAAACCGTCAAGTCGATCGTAAGGTCGCAAGATTGGGAGAACGTCTGGAAACAATATTACAGACCGATCGAGATAGGCAAGATAGTCATAGTTCCCAAGTGGATAAAGCGGGAACGCGACGAGCATATAGAAGTTCGTATAGACCCCGGCATGGCGTTCGGTACGGGCAGTCACGAAACCACGGCAATGTGCCTCAAACTGCTTGACGGCATAGACTTGCGCGAGATGGCGGTGGCGGATATAGGTTGCGGCAGCGGCATACTCGGCATAGCGGCGGTTAAACTCGGCGCGAAAAAGTGCGTTATGACCGACATAGATCAACAAGCCGTACAAGCCGCTCGCTCGAATGCCGAACTCAACGGCGTTACGGACAGAGTGCAAATAATTTGCGGCGAATTGCCCGAAACGCAAAAGTTCGACGTTCTGACCGCCAATATCACCGCCGACGTGCTTATAGGGCTATCCGAAAAGGTAGGCAAATATCTCGTAAAGGGCGGCAAAATAATTTTGAGCGGCATCATTAACGCGCGTGCGGACGAAGTTTGCGCCGCGTACGGAAGATATAAACTTTTGCAAAGAATAAAGGACGGGGAGTGGCAAGCATTTGCCTTTGAAAATGAAGAAGATATTCGTTGACAACGCCGTACAGGGCGAGCATATTCTCGTAGGGGACGACCATCATCATGTGTCGGTCGTTTTGCGTGCCCGCGTTGGCGACAAATTGACATTGTGCGACGGCAAATACGACTATTTTTACACCGTCTCCAAAATAGACCATAGCAGCACGACGCTCGCTTACGAGGGTAAAGCGGATACGGAAGGCGAACCTAAAATTTTCGTTCGCTTGTTCGTCGCGCTCCCGAAGGCGGACAAACTCGAATGGGCATGCCAAAAATGCACCGAACTCGGCGTAAGCGAGATCACCCCGTTCGTTTCGTCGTTCGTGCAGACGAAGCCCGAAAGCGTGCGCATTGACAGGCTGAACAAGATATGTCGCGAGGCGGCGCAACAATGCGGGCGCGGCAAACTTCCGCTTGTGGACGAGCCGATTTCTTTCGAAAAAATGCTCGACCTTCTCGCGGATCACGACGACGTTTTGTTCTTTTACGAAAAGGGCGGCGAGCAATTTCCGCGCGCTGTCGCCGGCAAAAAAATCGCGCTCGTAGTGGGGAGCGAAGGCGGTTTTTCGGATCTCGAAGCCGAGCGAATAGTCGGCGTCGGGGCAAGGCGCATAGGACTCGGTAAAAGGATTTTGCGCGTCGAAACGGCGTGCGTGACGGCGGCCGCATTGACTATGTTTGCTGCGGGAGAACTGAGATGAAAGCAGTGGTTTTTTCGCTCGGTTGCAAGGTCAACGCCTACGAAGGGCAGGGCATTATAGAACTTTTGGAAAGTATGGGGATAGAGGCGTACGACAAGCCGCAGTACGCCGACGTGTACATTCTCAACACTTGCTCGGTGACTTCCGAAGCGGATCGAAAGTCGCGTCAGGCGGTCGAGCGACTGAAAAGATACAATCGCGACGCGAAAATTCTCGTACTCGGTTGCAGCGCGCAAAACGACCCGCAGAAGTATTTATGCAAGCAAAACGTGACCGCAGTATCGGGGACAGGCTCGAAAATCGAGGCAGTAAAGCGATTTATGTCACACATAAACAGTTGCGACGACAGATTTTACGGTACGACGCTCCCGACGGCGTACGAGGACAATATCACGCCCGCCGCCACTAAAACGCGCGGCTATATCAAAATTCAGGACGGGTGCAATCGCTTTTGTTCGTATTGCAAGATCCCGTATCTGCGCGGCAGAAGTCGCAGTCGAAGCGTAGCGAGCGTTGTGGACGAAGCCATGAAAATAAGCGAAACGTCGGGCGAAATAATTCTTACGGGCATAGACGTAGCAGATTATCATACAGCCGAGGGCGGACTCGACGCGCTTATCCGCGCGCTCAAAGTCGTGCCCGTGCGCAAGAGATTGAGTTCGCTCGAATGTAGCGTCGTGACGGACGAACTGCTCGACGCCATGGAGGAAAGCGGGTTTTGCGATCACTTCCACCTTTCGTTGCAAAGCGGCTCGACGCGTATCCTCGCGAAGATGAACCGTCATTACACGGCGGAGGAATATCTCGCCAAGACAAAACTCATATACAGGCATTTCCCTTATGCCGCGATAACGACCGACATAATAGCGGGATTCCCGACCGAGAGCGAAGCCGATCACGAGGCGACGAAAGATACGGTAATGGGTGCTAAATTCGCCGCGATACATGTCTTTCCGTATTCGCTCCGCGAAGGGACGGCGGCGGCGAAGATGGAGCAGGTCGAACCCGAAGTCCGTTCAAGGCGGGTGGACGAATTGCTTTCGCTCGGAGCGGAGATGCGGAATGAATTTTTGAAAAGGAACATAGGACGCGAAGCCGAAGTTTACGCCGAAACGACGAAAGGCGGTCTGAGCGAGGGCTTTACGTCAAATTACATAAAAGTATATTCGCCGCTGAAAGAGGGTGAACTCGAAAAATTGAAACTCGTTTCGCTCTTTCGTGACGGCTTAAAAGGAGAAATTATATGAAAGATTGTATTTTTTGCAAGATACGCGACGGCGAGATTCCGTCTCCCAAACTCTATGAGGACGACGAAGTTTTCGTGATCCGCGACATCAATCCGCGCGCAAAGTGCCACTATCTGATGATCCCCAAGGACCACTATGCGTATCTCGGCGACAAGAACGCAAACGGCGAAGTTTTGGGCAGAGCGCTCAAAAAAATAGCCGATTTGGCTCCGTCGCTTGGATTAAGCAACGGTTATAGGGTAATAATCAATCAAGGCGCAGACGGCGGACAAGAGGTAATGCACCTTCACATTCATATTTTGGGCGGCGAGAAACTTCCGCTTTGAAATAAAAAACAAATCTACTTACAGGAGAAAAATTATGTACGAAATCATCAAGACAGTAATCAATGAGTGGGATCCCGTATCGTTGCTCGAATCTAACCCCGAAGTGTATGAACCGCAGATCGCGGTCATCTTCAAGTTCATCGAGAAGTGCAATAACTGCGCCGCAAAGAAACTCGCGGGTGAGTTAGACAAGGTATTTTCGAAGGACTACGAGGGAGTTTACGTTTCGAATCCCGACGCGTGCGCAAAAGCGGCGCAAAGGATACTCGAAATGCTTATCGCTCGTTGGAACAAGCCGAAGAATTGACTTAGCGCGAAAAAATTTTTTCGAAAACGCCTTTATCCGTTTGACAAAAGGCGTTAGTTTCATTATAATTACGTACGTAAATCTAAGCTATTGTAGCAAAGGCGGTGTATTTTATGTCGTATATCAAAGTCGGAGAAAACGAATCCCTCGACAGCGCGCTCAAACGTTTTAAGCGCAGATGCCAAAAGGATAACATTATGGGCGATCTTCGTCGTAAAGAATTTTACGAAAAACCGTCCGTAAGAAGAAAGAAGAAGTCCGAACAGGCTCGCAAAAGAGGCTCGAAGAACTAAAAAAACAATTTCCCAAAAGATTTTTTCTTTTGGGTTATTTTTTTCCTCAGCGTCTTTCGTTTTCTCTCGCATTAATAGTGACAAACGCGGCTTGTTTTTGACCGCTGTCCGCGTTTTTTCCTCAGCGTCTTTCGTTTTCTCTCAAACTAATAGCGACAAACACGGCTTGTTTTTGACCGCTGTCCGCGTCTGCCGGTTTCTCTTGCACTTAACCTTTTTTTGAAGAAATATTTATTCTGTTTCGAAATACCGCGTGTATTTTGTTGACAAGCGCCGAATAAGGATGTATAATGTGCATATCATAGTAAAGGAGTAGGAATTGATGAAGTTTTCCACGCGGGCGACATACGGACTGAGGTTATGCTTTATGATAGGGATAGCCGAGGGACAGATTTCGCTTTCTTCGATAGCAAAGCAGACGGGACTGAGCGAGAAATATCTCGAACAATTGCTTGCGATGCTCAAAAAGGGGGGACTTGTGGAAAGCAAACGCGGGGCGACGGGCGGATATACGCTTTCGCGCGATCCGTCTGAGATCTCGATTCGCGACATACTCGTGGCGGTGGGTGACGACGTTGAAGTCAGCGACTGCCTCAGCGGCGAATGTGCGGACGAATACTGTCCCAACTGCAAGATCTTCACAAGACTACGTAACGCCATGGTCGAATTGCTTTCGTCGTTCACGCTCCGCGATATGATAAACGACTACAAATGCTATTGAGAGGTATTTTATGAAAAGGATCTATCTCGATTATTCGGCAACGACGCCCGTTTCGCCAACGGTACTCGAAGCGATGATGCCGTATTTTTCGGAACATTTCGGCAATGCCAACAGTATGCACGCATACGGGAGCGAGGGGGCGTACGCCGTCGATACGGCAAGGCGCAAGATAGCCGACCTGCTCAAAGTCAAGCCGACCGAAATTTACTTTACGTCGGGCGGGACGGAAGCGGACAATTGGGCGCTCAAAGGCGGGGCGCAGGCGTATTTGCCGAAGAAGCGCATAATCACTTCGAGCATAGAGCACGCGGCGATAATTTCGTCATGCGCCCAACTCGAACAGCAAGGTTTCGACGTGACGTATCTTAAATGCGACAAGGGCGGCATAGTTCACCCCGAATATCTCGAAGACGCAATAACCGACGACACGTCGATAGTGAGCGTAATGTTCGCCAACAACGAAATAGGCTCTGTCCAGCCCATAAAGGAACTTTGCGAAATAGCGCACCGTCACGGCGCGATCTTCCACACCGACGCGGTACAGGCAATGGGTTCGATACCTGTGGACATAGCCGATCTCGGCGTGGATATGCTGTCGTTTTCGGGGCATAAATTTTACGGACCGAAAGGCATAGGCGTACTTTACGTCAGGAGCGGCATAAAGCCCGACAAACTTATCGCGGGCGGTCATCAGGAACGCACGAGGCGAGGCGGGACGACAAACGTTCCTGCGGTAGTGGGGATATCCGTCGCGCTCGAAGAAGCGATACGCGACCTCGACAAGAACCGTCGCCATATCAAGGAAATAAGGGACTATTTCGTCGAGCAAGTCGAAAAGAATATTCCGTACGTCATATACAACGGCGACCGAAACAACCGCTTGCCGCAAAACGCCAATTTCGCGTTTGAATTCATAGAGGGCGAATCGTTGCTTTTGACCCTCGACCTTGCGGGAATAGCGTGTTCGTCGGGTTCGGCGTGCTCGTCGGGTTCTTTGGAACCTTCGCACGTTTTGCTTGCGACAGGCTTGCCTGTCGAGAAAGCGCACGGCTCGATAAGATTTTCGTTCGGCAAAGATACGACAAAAGAGGACGTCGATTACGTACTCGACAACCTTATTAAGGCGGTAAAAAAATTGCGTGCAATGTCGCCGCTCTATGCACAATTCACAGGAGGTAAAACAAATGTATAACGACAGAGTAATAAAAGAATTTTCAAATCCCCAAAACGTGGGCGAACTTAAAGACGCCAATGCCGTGGGAACGGTCGGCAACGCCACTTGCGGCGACATAATGAAGATATTCATGAAGATCAACGAAAACGACGTTATTGAGGACGTAAGTTTTCAGACGTTCGGTTGCGCTGCGGCGATCGCCACTTCGTCGGTAGCCACTACGATGATCAAGGGCAAGACCGTCGATGAAGCGTTGAAACTTACGAACAAACAGGTCATAGACGAACTCGGCGGATTGCCCGCGCAGAAATTGCATTGCTCCGTGCTTGCCGAAGAAGCGATCAAAGAGGCAATAAACAATTATCTTACCGAGTACAAAAACAAAAAGTAATTTGGCATAATTTGTTTGGTTGCTCGCTACATAATATCGGCTATGCGTGTACATAATAAATCCAAAGGAGGTTTATTATGATCAAAGGCGCTTTTTTTCTGGGAGCCGGTCTTGGATTGGTAGGCGGTATGTTTTTGGTAAAGATGTGCCCCAAAGCCGAGAAAATGGTAGACGATATCAAGTCCAAGGCCCAAAATACGATGAATGGCGGCAACGAATGTAATTGCGGCTGTCAAGACCAAGGACAAAACTGATTTTTACTTATTCGAAAAAAGCCCTTTGCACTATGCAAAGCGGCTTTTTTCGCGTTTTCCCGTTATGTTTACAATCCTATGTATTATATTTTCCCGTCAGTTTACCGAGCCAAAAGTCGTAGGGGATACCGTAAGTTTTGCCATCGTACTCGGCTTGCCCAAGAAGATACAATATGTCTATGCGTAATAAATAAAAGTCAGAATTATCCCAAAAATCGGGATAAATTTTTATATAGTAATTTATTAATTTTGACATCACATAATGATAAGTAAGTTCT
>CANQAE010000034.1 GCA_947589465.1 uncultured Clostridia bacterium
CAGAGCCACAATCTGGCGCTCTAACCAGCTGAGCTATACCCACCATATGAGATTTGCTTAGAGACTTTGGCGCGCCAGGAGGGATTCGAACCCCCGACCCACGCCTTAGAAGGGCGTTGCTCTATCCAACTGAGCTACTGGCGCAAAATAATGGAGCGGGTGATGGGAATCGGACCCACGCGGCCAGCTTGGAAGGCTGGAATTCTACCATTGAACTACACCCGCACGATTATTCGATGCCAAAGCAGCGTATATGATAATATCACAGCGACAAAAAAATGTCAAGAAAATAAACGCGCTTACAGAAAATTATTTTATAAAAATTTATTTATCCAATATAATATTGTTTTCCGCGAGGAGCGATTTAAGGTTTTTGAGCGCCCTCGCCCTATGACTGACCGAATTTTTTTCTTCGCTCGAAGCCGTCCCGAAAGATTTTTGCAAGTCGTAGGAATAAAACAGCGGATCGTAACCGAATCCCCCGCCGCCGACGTAATCGTTCGTGATTTCGCCTGCCGCCCTGCCTTCCGCCGTAAACTCCCCTTTTTCGCATATAAAAGCAACCGCGCAAACGAATTCGGCATAGCGGTCGCTTTTCCCGCGCATTTTGCCTATAAGCAACTCATTGTTTGCCGCGCTGTTCCCGTGCGCCCCCGCATAGCGCGCCGAGTAAACGCCCGGTTCGCCGCCGAGCGCACGCACGGTCAATCCGCTGTCGTCGCTGAGTACGGGCATTTTTACCATATCATATATGGCGCGAGCCTTTATGAGCGCGTTCTCGACGAACGAACTGCCGTTTTCTTCGATATCTATATTTATCCCCGCCTCGGCTAGCGAAACTAAATCTATGCCGCCGAAAATTTCGCGTATTTCGCGCATTTTGTTTTGATTGTTAGTAGCCACTATCACTTTCATAATTTTTCGCTCCGAAAAAGTCGTCAACAATATTATAATACAAAATCGGAATGGCGACAAGCAAACACGCAAAAATGTTCGCGCATAATAAAGTGAAAAGCGGCGACAATTTTTGTCGCCGCCATAATAATTACGGTAATTTATTTTTATAGCAAAATGCAGATGATCCCGCCCTTCCCCTCGTTGATTATACGCGAAAGCGTTTTGCGCATCTTCTTTTGCGTATCTTCGGGCATTGCGCTGAGTTTGTTGTTCAGCCCTTCGTTTACGAGCATATGGAGTGATTTGCCGAACATATCGGTCTGCCATATGCCTTTCGGATCGTTCTCGAACTGAGCGAGCAAAGACTTGACAAGTTCCTCGCTCTGCTGTTCGGTGCCGACCACGGGACTGACTTCCGCCTCGATATCCACGCGCATTATATGAAGTGACGGCGCGGTGGCACGCAACTTGACTCCGTATCTGCTCCCCTGTTTTACGATCTGCGGTTCTTCGAGGGTCATTTCGTCGAGCGACGGCGAAACAACTCCGTATCCCGTATTCCAAACGTCGTCGAGCGCGCCTTTGAGTTTGTCGTAATTGCGTTTTGCGATCGCAAGGTCTTTTATGCCCGACATAAGTTCGAAATCGTCCGCAAAATCCATTCCGCATTCCTTGCTGAGTACCGAATAAAACAGATTGGGCTCAGCCGCAACCGAATATCTCACTCTGCCGCAACCGAGTTCTATCTCATCGAGCGTGGGAACGAAATGTTCGTTTCCGTCGAATGCGGCGGCAATATTCTCGTAATCTTTCATCTTTTTGATGTCCGGGCATTTCGATTTAAGCGTGGTCAAAAGTTCGGTTACGAGTTCGCTGTCGATCGGCAAAGCGCGGATCCACTTGCCGACGTCGATATCTACGTCGCGCAACGGAAATTCGAACAATATGGTTTTGAATAGATCTGTTATATCTTGCTCGCCGAGATGAAGTACGTCGAGAGGAAGTACCGACGCTCCGTATTTTTGGCTCAACGACTCAGCGAGTTTTCTCGTTTCCTCGCTGCTCGGCACCGTGGAATTGAGTACGACAACGAACGGTTTGCCGAGTTCGGTAAGTTCGGCGATCGCTCTTTCTTCCGCTTTTTCGTAACTTTTGCGCGGGAGTTCGGTCGCAATAGAGCCGTCGCTCGTCATTACGACGCCTATCGTCGAGTGATCGGTTATGACTTTTTTCGTGCCTATGTCGGCAGCCTGCTCGAACGGAATTTCTTCATCGCTCCACGGAGTTTTGACCATTCGCATGGAATCGCCGTCCATATGCCCGTTTGCGCCGTCGATCATATACCCGACGCAATCGACGAGGCGCACATTTACCGACGCCTTTTCGCTTAACGTAACTGGAACGGCTTGCGCTGGAACGAATTTCGGTTGAGTAGTCATTATCGTCTTGCCGGTAGCGCTCTGCGGCAATTCGTCGTTCATCCTTTGCTTAACGTTTTCGTCGGCTATATTGGGAAGAACCAATTTTTGCATAAAATTGGTTATAAACGTGGATTTGCCGGATCGCACCGGTCCCACTACTCCTATATAAATATCTCCGCCGGTACGTTCGCTGATATCCTTGTAAATATCGAATTCTTCCATAAAAAAATGTATCCTCCCGGAATTAATACTAAATTATATGCGAGGATACAAATAATATGAATTTTTTATAATTTCAGCGTTTGCTTTTCCCGAATTTTGCTTTAAGTTTTTTGAATAAGTCCGTCTTATTTTCGGTACCCGTAAAGAGCCGCATAAGATTGGTGCGGTGCGCCCACAACGTAAGCGCAAACATGGCGAATATGATTATAAGGCACGGAAGATTTCCGTAAAAATCGGCTGTTGAAAGCAAATATGCGTCGTAGGCCAGCGGAATTGCCGTGATTATGAACGAAGTTACTGCGCCCATCTTCGTGATCAATATAAACACAAAACCCGTCGCAAGCGAAATTGCCGCGGCAATCGGACTGAGAACAAAGCATATCCCGATAGATGAGGCAATGCCCTTTCCGCCCTTGAATTTGAGGAAAATCGGGAATATATGCCCTACAATAACGCTTATCGCGCCTATGTATTTGCCGAGCG
Source organism: uncultured Clostridia bacterium (assembly GCA_947589465.1). Taxonomy (GTDB): domain Bacteria; phylum Bacillota; class Clostridia; order Christensenellales; family Pumilibacteraceae; genus CAG-552. The sequence goes on from CANQAE010000034.1 coordinate 3,024, forward strand.
CCGTACCCGTAAAGGAAAATCCGCCCACCAAAAACCAGCCGATAACGCACGCCGCCGCTCCCTTGACCGCGTCGAGTACCATAGTAAGCAAGCCTATCCCGAAACCGTAGTTGCGAAACATATTCATAGCGCCCGGATTCCCGCTTCCGCATTCGCGTATGTCGCTTTTTTTCAATTTGGAAATAATGAGCGCATTGTTTACGCTTCCGAGAAGATAACAAACTATTATCGTTATGATTATATATACTGCCGTCATTGATCTTCCTTTTTACTGCTGTAAACGATATTTATCGGCGTACCCGAAAAATCGAAAGATTTTCGAATGTAATTTTCGATATATCTGCGATAAGAAAAATGCAAAAGTTTTTCGTCGTTCACGAATATCACTATTTTGGGCGGATTGACCGACGCCTGCGTTCCGTACAAAATTTTCAGTCTGCGTCCGCTCGGCGATGGCGGTTCGTTGAGGGCGACGGCTTCCCTTATCACGTCGTTGAGAACTCCCGTCGGTATCCTGCGCGAGGCGTTTTCGTATACGCTGTCAATGAGTTCGAAGATCTTGTCTATGCGTAACCCCGTAAGCGCAGACACGAATATACTGCGGTAATAACTCATAAACGCGAGTTTGTTGTCGAGATCTTTCTTGAATTCCTCGATCGTGTGAGTGTCCTTTTGGATCTTATCCCACTTGTTCATTACTATTATGCACGGCTTGCCTTCTTCATGCACCATGCCCGCAATACGCACGTCCTGTTCGCTTACTTCGCGGGAAGCGTCGAATACGGCAAGCACTACGTCGGCGCGCTTTATCGCCGCTATCGAACGCATAACACTGTAACTTTCCACCGAGTCGTAATCTATTCCTCTCTTGCGCCTTAATCCCGCCGTGTCGATGACCGTGTAATTGTTGTCGCCGCGGAAAAAAGTAGTATCCACGGCGTCGCGCGTAGTGCCCTCGGTTTCGCTTACAATAACGCGCTCGTAACCGAGTATCTTGTTTACGATCGACGATTTTCCCACATTAGGTCTGCCGACAACGGCGATCTTTATTCCCGCATTTTCGTCCTCGTCTACTCGATCGAAAAATTTGACTGTTTCGTCGAGCAAATCGCCCAATCCTTTTGACTGCTCGGCGGAAACGGGAACGGGGTCGCCAAGACCGAGTTTGTAAAAATCATAGAGAGTATCGAGTTCGAAGTTGTCGAGTTTGTTTACCGCAAGTATGACCGGTTTTTTGGAGGTACGCAAATAATCGGCTATATCGAAATCAGCCGCCACAAGTCCCTCCTTTCCGTCAACGAAAAACAATATGACATCCGCGAGTTCGACAGCCGCTTCCGCCTGCTTGCGTATGTGCGAAAACATCGCGTCGCTCTTGTCGTAATCTATTCCGCCGGTGTCAATGAGGGTGAACGAATAACCGCACCATTCTGCGTCTGCGTAAATACGATCGCGCGTAACGCCCGGCGTGTCCTTGACTATTGAAATTCGCTTTCCGCATATCTTATTGAAAAAAGTCGATTTACCGACATTCGGTCTGCCGACCACAGCCACCAAAGGTTTACTCATTTACAACTCCGTATAGTAAACATTGTACCACACTCAGGCACAATTGTCCATCAAAAAGCGGCAACGAAATAAAAACTCCGAAAAAAAGCCGAAGTCATACGAATTAGTTTCGTACGCTTCGGCAAAACGCAAACTTCTATTAAAGCACGGTGTCGTCGAAATAATCGTCGAAGTCGTTGTCTACGTCCTCGCCGCTTTCGGTGTGCGTCGCCGTGTTCGCCACACGCTTATTGCTTACCGCTCTGCGCGCCGTAACAACGGCTTCCAAAAGCAATATGCCGAATACGCACGCTATGATTATCGAGTCGAACACGCCGCGCGTTCCCATCGAAAATACGTAGCCTCCGATTCCGTAAACGTAAATAAGGTTGACGATAAGATCGCCGAGTACTATGCCGCCCATTACCGAAGCAAGAGTGGACAATCTCGTGCCGCCTATAATATACGCCACCGTGCCGCCTACAAAGCCGACGATGAGCGAAGCCGCGAGTATCATTCCGCCCGTGTTTGGCAAAATGAGCATACGCGTCGCAACCGCAACAGCCGCTACCGAAAGCAGCGCGAAAAACATTCTCGCAAGTTCCCAATTCCAGCCGATGAACGCGGCAAGCACTATCATTCCCACTATGGGAATAATAAATCCGCCGATATTCATTACGAAACCGCCTGTCACAATATCGGGTATGACCGCCCCGACGATCAATGCGAGCGCCAAAATGAAACCTATCCAGGACGCCACGCCGAGATTTTTGAAAAATTTATCGGACAGTCCAAAGAATATAAGGATGGCAACTACCGTAAGCAGAACCAAACCAATAGTCATAAAAAAATTACCTCCTAAAAAGTTGTACAACTCAATAGTTGGTAATTTTATCGTTTTTTATACGTAATTACGAAAAAAATTATTTTTTTATCAGTAGCAAAAATAAGATTCGTTGTAAGCGGTGCTTGTCCAATTGTCGATATAAGCCCCCTTGCCTTCCGTGCAAGTCAAAAGTTTTTCGAAATTGTTTTTCAAATAATTCTTGCGGGCGGCGGAGAGATCGGTCTTTATCGACGTGATCCTTACAGCCCAATCGGTCTTGTAGAACTTACCGCTCAATTCCGAATTCAAAGAATCTATCGTTGCCATGGCAGCCTTCGATTCCTCATTATTTGTCTTGCCCACCCACGACAAATACGAATCTATGTTGCTTAAACCGAGCATATCGTATTGCGGACTGCTGTTCGTGAACATCATAAACGCCGTCGAAGAACTGTAACTGTACGAATTACTTGCGATCATCGTAAGAAATCCGCTGACGTCGCCGGTGATCTTTCTGTCATATTCGCGTCTTAATCTGTAACCGAGTTTGAAATCCTTATTATCGTTAGAAAAACTCGGCGTATTCTGTCTGTGATTAACAAATCCTTTGAGATTTAATATGAAATTTTCTTCGAGCGCCCTGTTCGAACCGTTCTTTGCTTCGGTGAATCCGCAAAACATTGCTTTTCCGCCGTGAACATAACTTATGATCGTGTTATCGTAAAAGCCGCTTTCGGCAAGATATAAAAAGTTCATTCCCGCGTACGGAGCGCTGTCCATGAATATTTCGAATTCGAGATCGATCTTGTCTTTGCCGAAAAATTGTCTAAACGCCGTCTTGTCGTCCCCCGTGATCGTGATAGTGGCTATGGGGTTGGAATTGAATATTCCATCTTCGGGTTCGCCGGTCTTGGGATTGCACGTCCTCCATTCCAAAAAGGTATTGTCGGTGACCGTTTCGTTCATGAGAAGCACAGGTATCAGGATCGCGACGGTAATCAAAACGACCGCTAACACTGAGGCGACGGCTATGCAAACAATAGTTTTTGTCTTTTGTCTGCGCGCAATCGCTTCTTCGTCCGTAACTTCGGGTTTGGGCGGTTCGGGTTGTGCGTCACGCTGTCTTTTTTGCCGAGCGGTCGGCGAATAAGTAATTTTCCTCTTTTTCATAAAATGTATAGAATTTTCCTCTTTCTTAATATGTAATATTATACATTATTTTATTTGTTTAGTCAATAATTTTGGGTTTATTTGAAAAACTTTTTCGTTCAAATAATCGTACTTGCCGCCGAGTCCGCCCAAAATCAATTTGTAAGCGCACAATTGTTGGAATTTACAGCCGTATTTTCTGTTTATTTCGCCATTGCCGTACTTGCCGTCGCCTATTATCGGGTGTCCCAAATGCGCAAGATGTGCGCGTATCTGATGCGTCCTTCCCGTCACGAGCCCGATGTCAAGCAATGTCATTCCGTTCCCGCTCTCCAAAGTTTGAATGTCGGTAATTATCTTTTTTGCGCCCGGTCGCGGCTGATCGTAAACATAACCGACCGATTTTGCGCTGTCTTTGAAAAGATACGCAACGTAGCGACCCGACTTTATTCCCTCACCGACTACCGCCGCGCGATAATATTTCTTTATGAGTCTATGCACGAACGCCGACAACAACGCTTCGTACGCACACTCGTCGAGGGCATACAACACAAGTCCCGAAGTGTTGCGGTCGAGTCTGTGCAACGGACGCAAATATTCCCTCTCGCCACGCAAAATTTCGGTGAGAGTCGGTTCAACTTCGGTTAGAACAGGCTTGTTTACAACGAGAATGTTTTCGTCCTCATAAACTATTTCGGGCGTTTCGCCCAAAAAGGATGACGGCACGAAAACCTCTATCTCGTCGCCCGGCTCGACCGAAACGTCGCTTCCTATGCGCACGCCGTTGAGTTTGACTTCGCGTTTGGAAATCAACGTTTTTACCTTACCCGACGTCAGCGGCGCAAGGCAAGAAACAACGTCGAAAACCGTACTTTTTTCTTTTGCAACAGTCTTAAACTTCATCCGCAATGTTTGCATCCGTCGCAACGGACGCACCTCCGTTTTTCGAAAATGATTTTCGTCAGTGCCGCAAGCAGAGCGGCTACCGCCCAAAACGATACCGCCGCTATCCCGTAACCTATTCCGCACGAAAACGCAAGCGCAGTCAACCTGAAAGCCAACGTGACGACATATGCCGTGCCGAGTTGCAGACAGAGTCCGAATATCATCCATTTCGTCCCTGCCTCCTTGCGAATCGAACCGAGAGTGGCTACGCACGGAACATATAGTAAAGTATACACCAAAAAACAAATAGCCGCAAGCGAATCGCCGAATACCGCCGTTACTCCGCCAAGACTGTTTACGGTGGAAAGCACGACTTCCTTTGCCACAAGCCCGCTCATGAGAGCGGTTACCGCCCTCCAATTGCCGAAACCGAGCGGCGCGAATATCGGCGAGATAACGGTGCATATCTGTTCGAGAATACTGTCGCCGCTACCCGCTCCAATAAATCCTTGCGTAAGCGAAAAGTTGCCGAGAATCCAGATTATGACATTCAGAACAAGAACAATCGAACCAACTTTTATCAAAAATGTCTTTGCATTGCTCCAAAGTATCTGTAATACTCTTTCCGTCGTCGGTATTCTGTAACGCGGCATTTCCATAACAAACGACCCCTCGCCGCTTTTCAACTTTTTGCCGCTTTCGAATATCGCCGCCGAGGCAACCACCACTACCGCGCCGAGAACGTAAAGTCCCAATATCGCAAGCACGCTCATTTTCCCGAAAAACGCGCCCGCAACGGCGGTGAAAACGGGCAATCTCGCACTGCACGGCAAAAACGGCGTAAGCACCACAGTCTTATTGCGCATCATTTCGTCGTCGAGTCCGCGCGCCGTAAGCACTGCGGTCGCCGAACACCCGAAACCCATTATCATAGTAAAGACTGCCCTGCCCGAAAGACCTATTTTTTCGAAAAGCCCGTCGGTCATAAACGCCAATCTCGAAATATAACCGCTGTCTTCGAGTATAGCCAAAAAGAAAAACAATATTACTATTTGAGGCAAAAATGCCGCCACTCCGCCGACACCGTCGATTATTCCATAGCAAACGAGTTTAATGAGCCACACGGGCAAGTTAGTTTTTACGAGAAAACTTTCGGTAGATTCGACGGCGATATTAATGCCTTTTTCGATAATATCGGTAAAAAAACTGCCTATTGTGCCAAACGTAATCCAGAATATGCCTGACATAATAAGCAAAAACATAGGCAGAGCAAGGAATTTATTTAGCAGAATCTTGTCTGCAAACGAAGCAAGCGCCTCGCTCGCCTTGTTCAGCGCGCTTTGTTTGCCGTCGCGTATAATTATATTTTCGGTTACTGAATCTATAAATTCGTATCTTAAACGCACCGTTTCCGCCACATAACGCGTTTCGGCGACGTGTCCGCTCCCCACCGAACTTTCGACAAATGCGTCGCGTTCGAGCAATTTCACGGACGCATAAAGCGGCTTCAATTTACTCTTTGTTATTCCGTCCTTATTCTTTTCATAGATGCTTCGAATCGGTAAATGACGCAAATAAGGAAGATCTCGCTTTCTATGCTTTTTCGATTCCGCGACTGCCGCCGATATTATTTCCCCGCCGTCAAAACCGCGCTTTGCGCTTGTCAAAACGACGGGAACACCGAGAGCGTCGCCGAGTTTTTTCGCGTCGATCGTCTTGCCCACCGCATACAGTTCGTCCATCATATTCACGACAACGACAACGGGAACGTCGAGTTCAAGCAGTTGTAGTAATAAATACAAATTACGCGACAGATTGTCGGCGGCGCAAACATAGATAAGCGCGTCATATTTGCCGAAAAGTATCTCGTCGCGTGAAATTTCTTCTTCGAACGAATGTACGGTAAGGCTGTAAAATCCCGGAAGATCGACGATATTAATGTCGTCGCCTTCGAATTTCGCGCTTTTGCTTACTCTGTCCACGGTCACGCCGTGCCAATTTCCGACGTGTTCGAACGAACGCGTCAGTCTGTTAAACAAACTTGTCTTGCCGACGTTGGGATTGCCCGTCAGCACAAAAGAATACTCCATTAATCGGCCTCGATAACAATATATTCGGCAGCACTCTTTCGTAACGCGACAGTGAACCCTCTCAATTCGACGAGAACCGTTCCGCCAAACGGCGCAAATCCAAGCGCTTTGATCTTGCACCGAGGAGTAAAACCCATGTCAAGCAGTCGCCTTGTCAGCCTGCCGTCCTTAACCTCCGCTATCTTGTAAACGGAATTGAGTTTTGCTCCCGATAAAACCATAGATCACTTTTTATTTATCATTTTTTCGAATTCGTTTATGAATTTGGTGAATGTGGAAAGGTCGCCGAATTGCCTGTACACCGACGCGAATCGGATATACGCCACTTCGTCAAGTCCTTTGAGTTCCGCCATAACGAGTTCGCCTATTTTGGACGACGGTATTTCTTGTTCCATACTATTTACTATCTTTTTTTCCACCGACGAAACCAAAGCCTCGATATCGCTTACCGATACGGGGCGTTTTTCACAAGCCTTGATGACGCCCGACTCTATTTTCTCTCTGTCGAACGGCTGCCTCGTGCCGTCGTTCTTTATGACGAGTATGGGAGTCGTTTCGATAACTTCGTAAGTCGTAAATCTTCTTCCGCAAGAAAGGCACTCTCGGCGGCGGCGTATTTTGGTAAAATCATCGGTTGCTCTGCTGTCGATCACCTTGCTTTCGGTGTGACCGCAATATATACACTTCATAATTGCTCCTTGGTACAATATTCGGTAGTATTATATCGTATCGAGCAAAAATTGTCAATTATTTATACGGCGCGTTGTCTACATACACATTGTTGTGTTTTTTCCACCTGTTTTCGCAGTCGAACAGCATACACTTGTCGCATCTGCCGTCGCAATCCTTGCCTTGCCTATCTTCCTCTGCGGGATGACTCGGCGGCGACTGTTTCGGTCCGTCATAACGGTACGACCTTTGACCGAGTCCTGCATCGATATCGACCAAAATTATGTCTTCGCCTATTGTTTTGATATTGCAATAAGGTATGTACACCTCCTGCGACCGAAAAAACAGAAATCTTCTCCCGTAAGGCGCAACTATTCCCTGAACCTTTCCGCTCGATGAGAACACCAAATCGACGATCCTACCCAGTTTTCTACCGTCATTGATACTGACAATATCTTTCCGCCTCAACTCGCAAAAAGACAATTCGTTGATTTCCGCCATTGCCACACCTCGTAAAATATATATGCGCGCTTTCGACATTTATTGCACATTTTTTCCGCTTATGCGGATAATTTGATTTTTCAATGCCGAAAATAGTTTTACGGAGGAAAATAATGAACACCAGAGTTGAAATTTGCGGCATAGACACGGCTACACTGCCAAAACTTACCCACGCCGAAAGCATGGAATTATTGAAAAAGGCGCACGACGGCGACGAAAAAGCGCGCGAAGAATTTCTTATGGCGAACCTAAGACTCGTTCTCAGTATCGTTCAACGTTTCGCGGGGAAAAAAGAGAGTGTTGACGATATCTTTCAGGTGGGTTGTATCGGACTCATAAAGGCGACTGAAAACTTTGACACGTCGCTCAACCTTCGCTTTTCCACCTACGCGGTACCTATGATCATAGGCGAAATACGTAGATTTTTGCGCGACAGTTCTCATGTACGCATAAGTCGCTCAATACGCGACACGGCGTACAAGGCTTTGCAGGCGCGACAGGAACTCGAAAGCGCGGGAGGAAGCGAGGCTTCGATGGAACAAATAGCGGCGGCTCTCAACATTCCGTATAGGAACGTAGTTTACGCTATGGACGCCATAAGCGATCCCGTTTCTCTTTTCGACCCCGTCTATCACGACGGCGGCGAAACGGTCATGATAATGGACCAAATCGCCGATTCGAAAAACACCGACGAAAATTGGTTGACTTCTGTTTCGATAGCCGAGGCGATAACTAAACTCAGCGATCGCGAACGGCAAATTCTCAACCTGCGTTTCTTTGAAGGCAAAACGCAAGTAGAAGTGTCGAACGAAGTCGGCATTTCGCAAGCACAGGTTTCAAGACTCGAAAAAGCGGCACTGCACTCAATAAAAAAGAATATAGGCTGACTTAAAGCGCTTTCGCTATTTCCTTGCGCAACCTGAATATTATCTTCTTTTCGAGGCGTGATATGTACGACTGAGATATGCCGAGCATATCCGCCACTTCTTTCTGAGTTTTTTCCTCGTTACCGAGCAGTCCGAAGCGCAACTTCATGATAAGTTTTTCGCGCTTGTTAAGTTTTCCGAGCGCCTCCCAAAGAAGTTGTTTTTCCACCTTTGTTTCGATATTTTTGCTAACAAGGTCGGCGTCTGTCCCAAGTATGTCAGACATAAGTAGTTCGTTACCTTCCCAATCGACGTTCAAAGGCTCGTCAAGCGACACTTCGCTCTTTAATCTCGCAGTGCGTCTTAAACACATTAGTATCTCGTTTTCAATACAGCGCGAAGCGTAAGTCGCAAGTTTGATGTTCTTCGACGCATCAAACGAACCTACGGCTTTTATGAGCCCTATCGTACCTACCGATATGAGGTCCTCGATATCGACGCCTGTATTTTCGAACTTGCGTGCGATATAAACGACAAGGCGCAAATTACGTTCGATAAGCACCGATTTAGCGCTATCGTCGCCGCGCACGAGCCTTTGCAAAGTGGCACATTCCTCGTCCGCGCTGAGCGGCATGGGCAACGCTTCGGAAGTGGTAATGTAATACAGCGTATTGTGTTTGCGTACGCCGAGCAGTAGATCTTTCAGTCTTTTCAGAATGTTCATAACTGTATCTCCTTAAATACGGACAAAGGCAAAATCGCCTCGTATTCCCCGTTGGTTTTTATGTCGCCGATCCCGACTTGTACATCAATAAATATATGCTCGTCCTCTGCCGAATATAATTCCATTCCCGCAGGTATGAGCATAATTTTTTTGTTGCCGGCGGCTGTGGCTACATCGATACTCGCGGCGGCGTCCAATTTGAAATAGTCGAGCCCAAGTAGTTCCATTGCCGTGAGTTTACCTATAAATACCACGTCCTTATCCGCTTTGACGTTGTTGCCCGTATCGAGCAGCGCACGCAACGCGACGGTCTTGTCGCCCACCGTGAGTTTGATATCGTAAAGATAATTTTGTTTCAATCTGTGCTCGTTTACGACCGAAAATATTTTCTTTGACAGCGCGAATAGCGCAATGGGCGGTAAAAAGAAAATACATAGCGGCAATTCGCTTACGGGCAGTTTCAGCGCAGCAGAAACGTCGCCGTAAACGGCAAAACCTATCATAAACTGTATTCCGCCCATTATCGCCGTCGCCACCAGAAAGCAAAGTGAGTGTACAAAGAACGAACGAAGTTTAATATATAAGATGACGCACATGACTATCATAAGCGCGAGTTTGAACAAAATAACCCATACGGCTCCGCGCACAAACGGATATGCGACCGCACAAGCCGTAGCGGCTATTGATGCGACGATAATTCGTCCCCACCTCGCCCGCTCTTTCAAAAGTTTGTAACTTAAATAACAAATAAGAGCGGTAAATATGAAGTTGTCCGCAATAACATACTCTATGTAAACCGTCATACATACACTATAAAACGATTTTGTGGGCGAAAAAAACAAGTCAATGCCGAAAAAAAACTAAACAAGCCGATTGAATTGCCGACAAGACGCGACATATTTCATCTTTTTACTGCTTATGTTTGTCAAAATATTGCATTAAACCATTCGTTTATGCTATAATTAATGCAATGGAGAAACGCTTAAAACAAAAGTTGAATAAAAAAGGGTTTACGATCGTGGAACTTGTGACCGTAATAGCCCTTTTTGTCCTTTTGGGCGCGCTCGCTACCTCGATAACGCTGATCGTGCAAGGCGTCAAAGAACGCACTTTGCTCGATGCGGAATGTCAAGCCGATCTCATTATGTTGCAGAGCGCATACGAAGATTTTTTCGCTGAACGCGATTCAAACGATATCGAAATAACGGTTGCCGAAACCGAGATTGCAGCCTCCAATTCTTACTTAAAATATGAAAACAAATCGTTTTACATTTACGACGGGACAAATACCGAAACCATCGCCTTCGACAAAATAACGAGCGTGACATTCGAGTTATGCGACTCGATCGTCATATGCAGAGCGGTCGCGAACGAACACGAATACTCGTTTTTGCACTATTTGAGCGCCACGAAAACAAACGGAGAAAAAATTTATGAATAACGTTGCAATTACATTCGATACGACAAATTGTCTTTTGCGGACAATGTACTTCAAAGGGTCATCGCTCATATGCAAGGATTTCGAACTCGACAAAGATTGCTTTGCAAATAACGATATCTCGCCCAAAACTTTCGCTCCGCTCTCAAACATTTCAGTACCCACAAATCTCGTGTGCGTGCTGCCCGACGATTTCGTCGCCTGCTCTTACATCGAAATTCCGTCCGTCGCAGCCAAAAAACGCGCGGAAAGCCTCGTTCGTCTTGAACTTTCATCGAGATTCAAACAGATAGAAAGATACAAAGTTTTGCTCGTTTCAAAGGCTACTATTGACACTTCGAAAATGGCATATTTTGCCTATCTTACCGACGGCGAACAAGTAGACGGCATCATTTCCGCCGTCAAACATTATAGATTCGCATCAAAAAAGGTTTCGTTTGCATCTGCAATGACTGCGAACGCGCTTTGCGCCATCGGGCTTATTTGCAAGCACGAAAACGTTATGTTTGCCGACATAAAAAGCAATTACACGCGCGTTATCGCCATCGCGGATATGATTCCGATTGGATTTACGACTATTCCGTACGGAAGCGATTACTTATTCGGCAATTCTCCCCTAATCGGAAGCGCGGAGCGAACTACCGAAAATCAAGACCGAAATAACCTGAAACGTCTTTTACGACTTCTCGAAGAAATGCGGGACACTCTCGGCGGCAAATATCACATTCCGAACATTTCGATACGGCTTCATACTGCAATCGAGGTCGCTCTCCCGAAAGATATGCTCGAAGATTACGGGCGCATCGAGCAAATAGTCATAAAGGACAAACTAATAGCCGAAAATCTCGAACTTTTCGGCGCGATGAACAACAAATTTATTGGCAAAGGACTACTGTTTTGATGAACGAAAAAGGTTTTACTAT
>CANQAE010000035.1 GCA_947589465.1 uncultured Clostridia bacterium
CTCATGTACGAGGGGGTATGTTTTTGTCAATAATAGGCATGAGGGGGGATGTTTTTGTTAATAATAGGCATGATGACCGCCGACCTTCTTTTTACTCGGCGGTCGCTGCGTAACCTATTCTTATAGGGTGCTTTTGTCGCTTTATGCATTTAATACAGATAATAAAGAATTACCCGCATAATGGGTATAATAAAGGCGTCATGTATTCATATCATAACCGCATAAAACAACGCATAGCGAACGGAGAACTCGTGGGGATCAAAGAAGGTAAAGGAGATTTCGCGATCGTTCTCGTATTTCGGACGACGCCGTACGCAAGACCGATAAGATATCATTCGCTGTGGCGATACGAAGATCTGCTTCGCAAAATCCCCGTCGAGCGCGACGAATAAAACGGGTGGGGTAAAAATGACAAAAAAAACGTTTTTTCCATAAGCGGGATAGTTTTGTTTACGCATAAAAAGCGCAACCTGTCGAAGTTCGGTTGATTTCACGATTCGTTTGTGATAGAATATAAGAAAGGAGATAAATCGCGACAAGGACGGAGGAGCAAAAATGTTCAAGATTTTACTTGCGGAAGACGAGGACAATCTCAATAATATTTTGACCTCGCAACTGAAAAAAGAAGGATACAATGTATTCTCCGCAAAAGACGGCGAGCAGGCATATGAAATTTTGCTTGCGGAGAATATCGACCTCGTGATAACCGACGTTATGATGCCGCTTATGGACGGCAGGGAACTTGCGAAAAACGTAAGACAGGTATCAAAAGACATACCCGTATTGATGCTTACGGCTCTCGAAACGATGGACGACAAAGAAAAAGGCTTCGAGGCTGGCGCGGACGATTATCTGACCAAACCGTTCGAACTGAAAGAACTGCTTTTGAGGGTAAAGGCGCTGCTTCGGCGTTACAAGCGGGCTACCGAAAGCAAATTGACGTTCGGTAGCACCATGCTCGATTACGACACATTGACTCTTACCGTTGACGGGCAGGAAATAGTGCTCGGAAAAAAGGAATTTCAGATCCTGTTTTTGCTGTTGAGCAAACCGAATTTCATATTTTCGCGCGAGCAAATAATGCGCGAACTGTGGGGGTTGGATAGCGATTCGGGCGATAGAACGATAGACACGCACATAACGTGGCTGCGAAGCAAAGTTCACAGTCCCGATTTCGAAATAGTGACCGTGCGCGGACTCGGATACAAGGCGGTGCTGACCGATGGAAAAAATTGAAAAAGTAAAAGAAAAAGGCAAAAAGAAATTCAAAAGGATGGGGCTTTTGACCAAACTCTCGTTGAGCGCGGCGGGAATGCTCGTAGGCATACTTGCGCTGTTTTCGCTGTTCGGGATAGTCAACTTCGGTAGATTTATAAGCGAGGACGCCATATACATATTCACTTTCGGCGCGCTCGGCATCATAATTCTCGTCGCGTTGTTTATGGTACTCATATACTTTATAGTGCTAAAACGGTTAATCGAACTCGACCAAGCGGTAAAAGAGGTTTCTGGCGGCGATTACACCGTGACCGTCGGCGACAAAGGCAACGACGAAATATCCACGCTGTCCAAAAATTTCAACAAGATGACCAAGGAATTGCAACTCAATACGATGCTCAGCAAGGATTTTGTCAGTTACGTTTCGCACGAATTAAAGACGCCGCTTTCGGTAATACGTACGCACGCCGAGGCGCTTTACGATGCGGACGGAGCGGAACGAAACGCATATACGGACGTAATTATAAACGAAACCGACCACCTTGTCGAACTTTCGAAAAACATAATAGCCTTGTGCAAGATCGACAGCACCGACATCATTACAAAAAACGATTACGTGTCGCCCGCCGAGCAGATAAGGTCGTTTATTTTATCCACGCAAATGCAATGGTCGGGCAAAGATCTCAATATAGATATGGACGTGGACGACTTCGATATAGCAGGCAATGCGCCGCTCATGTATTTGATTTGGCAAAATCTCATAAGCAATGCCATAAAATTTTCGCACAAGGGCGGGACGATCAAAGTTTCGCTTCATAAGAGCGACAATGACTTTGTTTTTTCGGTCGAGGACGAGGGAATAGGTATTGCCGACGAGGACAAGGAAAAGGTCTTTGCGCTGTTTTACACAGGCAACAAGTCGCGCAACAAGGAGGGGAGCGGCATAGGCTTGTACCTCACGAAACGCGCTGTCCATAAACTCGGCGGCAAGATCTCGTTTACGTCGAGCCTCGGTAAGGGAACTTGCTTCGAAGTCGTGCTTCCGCTCTAACGGCGTTGTAGCGGCTATGGAATAAACGGCGAAAATAAGCGGCTAATGAAATAGATTATCAAATAGAATACGCGCGTATAAACGCACGCGCACCCGCGAAGAAGAAACTTTGCGGGGCTTTTTTAGGCTGTAAAAACGTCTGCAAGGAAAGCGTGGTTTTTGGGTAAAAACGGGGCGGAAAGGAAAGCGTGGTTTTTGGGTAAAAACGGGGCGGAAAGGAAAGCGGGTGGTGAGTAAAAAAGCGGAGCGGGAAAGAAAGCAAGGGTTTTTGGTCGTAAAACGGCGAAAGAAAATTTGTTGTAATTTTTTTGCATTTAATATTTATTTAACATTGGCAATGTATGATTTTATTCGACAATGACCATTCTAAAAATATTCGGGCTATTGTCGAAGGAAAGGAAAAAATGAAACGTAAATTAATGCTCATCGGGATAAGCGTGCTTTGCATTTTGTGCTTTGCATTGGTTATTGCCTGCGCGCCGCAAGAAGATCCGGAAGGCGGCGGAAACGGCGGTGGCGGAGGAAATTCTTCGATCATCGACACCGAAAAGGCTCCGACCGATCTTACTCCCAACGAAGTCGCATATGCTTTTATAAAGAAGCAAGGCGAATTGAAAAGTTACAAAATAACGACTACGGGTACGGCGTCTGCGCCTCTTGCCACTCAGGAAGTAAGTAGCGTGACGTACAAGAACGGCGACGATTATCTTGCCCAAGCAAGTTCGTCGTCCTGGATAGTATCCATGAAGCACCAAGCGTTCACGAAGAACGGCAAGGTAGTTTATCGCGACTCGTTCGACGGTGAAGTCAAGGTCGCTTCGTGCGAGGACTACAAAAAGGTGTACGGCGTTTTGCCGAACGACGACGCGATAGGTGGCTTTGTTTTCACCGACAATACGATACTTTCGTCCAAACTCGCATCGAACAACGGCGGCGTTCTCACGTACGAATATGTGCTTGCGGGCGAACAAGCGGTAAAGGAGAACAGAGCCAAGGAATCCGCTTCCGCAAATATGCGTTATCAGACGAAAGCGTTCGGCGGACTCGGCAATCTCCCCGAATTTTCGGATATAACAATATCGCTTACGTTAAAGTCCGATTGGACTCCCGTACAATACACGGTAAAATGCTCATATGGGGTTAAAAAGATATTCGATTTGGTTTGCACGCAAAATATTACCGCCGTTTATTCGGATATGGGTACGAATATTACTTTGCCGGACGTAGCCAAGTTCAATGAAGCGATAGGTTCGACGCCGTCGGTGGTAGAACCGGGAGTTGTAGACGAATCGCCGTTAGTTCACCTTGCCGACGCTTTGGAAGGGCGCAATATCGAGGAAGGAATAAAAGCGGATATATCGCTCGACCTCAACTTTTTGAAACTCAACGAATTTACGACGGACGATGCGGTAATAAAGGCAAACGCATACGCTAAATACAATCCGCAATTCAGCGCGCTCGATTTTGTAGATCTCAGATTAAGCATAACCGACCTTACGTTTATAACGAAAGTAATATCTCAATATGCTATGGTGGCTCAAATGGTAGGAATGTCGTTCCCGCCGTATATTTCGGGATTGAGTACCGTGGATATGTATTATGTCGGCGACGGCTATCCCGTCATAGCGATAAACGATGCGGACGGGGACAGGCTTTTAATCAAGAAAATAGACTTATTGAAATTGCTTCCGTCCGATCAGACTCCTTCGTCTTTTGGCGTTACCGACGGATTGGGTGATATAAGCGGCTTGTTGGACGCAAGCGGTATCGATCTGTCGAAACTTATCAAAGTTACCGAAAACGAGAACGGCAAAGTTTTGACTGTCGATTCAAGTTTTCTTATAGGCGAAACCCCCATTTATACGTATATTACAGAGCAGTACAATACTCTTTTGAACGACACGATCCTTCCCGCCGTCGAAAAAGTTCTTACCGAACAGGCAGGCTCGCTCGGCTCGTTTTTTGCGCCCGTTATAGGCGGCTGGCTCGGCATTAAGAGATTCGACGAGATAAGGTTGGAGATAGGCAAGGATGGCAATGCGAATACCGTTAAGGCTGTCGTCATGGGCAGAGCAGAAAGCGTGTTTTACGAAAACGACGAAGATAACGACGTATTGCTCTCCATCGAAATAAAGATCAACGATATGACGACTGCCGATATCGAAAATTTTGCCACCGACAAAAAGACGGTTGCCGATTTGACGGCATTAGCCGCTCAGGCAGACGTTTATGTAAAAAAGATCGAAACGCTGATGAGCAAAATGTCTTTGACCGACGAGTCGTTTATAACCGAAGTCAACGCATTGATAGCCGAGATCGGGGAACTTGACGTGAAAGTCCAAAAACTCATTTCGAATTATGCCGATTTGAGCGGCGCGGAAGCGAAAGTCCAATCTTTGAAAAAGTCGGCGGACAACTTCGTTACGCTCGTAAACACCAAGGAAGCGCCCTGGAAAATGAGCGATTATAATTCGATAACAAACGCTTACAATGGTTTGAACGATGCTCAAAAGGCATACATAGACAATGAAGTCCTGACCAAATACGAGGCGGGCAAGGAAGCCACCGATCCACTTAGGACGAAAGGGCTCGAACTCAATGATCAGATTTCCGCTTTGTATAACGATAAGGATTACGGCAACACCGAATATATGCAATCGGTCAAAAAACTACTTGACGAGATCGATGCTCTTGATGAAGTTACCAAAAGTTACTTGGGCGCTTATTACTTAAATGCTTTGAGAAAAGTCGAGCAGGAAAAGGCGGACGCCGACGAGTTTAAACAACTTGTGAATTCCGACGAGCCGTGGAGCGATGAAACCTGGACTAAACTTGCCGATCTTTACAAGACGATTTCGAGGTCGGCGGCGCAAAAGAAGTATATAGGTGAAGAATTGCTCAATAAGTATACCGAAGCGCTTGAAAAGAAGAACGCGCAAAACGCGCAATAATATCGCAATTATCTCATTTTATACCTTTTTAAGACGACCCGCATCCTATTTGGGTGCGGGTTGTTTTTTACGAAAAAATCAAAGTCGAAAGCGTCGGATTTTTCATATTCCTTTCTTTAAGCGGAAACTATTGCTTTTTGTTCGGTATTATGTTATACTAATCTTATGACGAGCCGAAGAAAGCACGAATTCTGTATTATTATCGCGGCAATTGTTTTGCTGAGCCTTATTTCGACGCCATTAATGCAAGTAGCGGCGGCAGAGGACTTTTCTTACGGGTTAATGCGAACCGCCTACAAGACTTTTTCGGGAGCGGACGTCGTGCGTGCTCGTCTTGGCGACATAGGCGAGGTCGAGAACGAAATTTTGTCCCGTTACGATTTTTCGCTTTCCTACAAAGATTCGATAAGTTCGACTAATGTTCATCTCGATTTCGACGGGGTGGGGTTATGCGCGACCGCTTTACCGTACTCATATGAAAATAACGGGAAAACAGTGGTCTGGACACCCGAAAGCGTCCTTTTGGACAACGCCCCCATGCGAAAGGAAGGGGAAAAGTTCGTCGCCGATTCGGTAGGCGAAAGTGATTTCGTTACCGCCGTATACAGGGCGGAATTACCTGTAAGCGGTAGCGATATGACGCGCTTACTAAATGCGGCGTACTATGCGGGCAAAGAAGCCGAGCAAAAACAAAAGTATTTCGACGAGAAATTTGTTCTCGACGGCAAGAAGTACGAAGCCGATCTGAAAAAGTACGAAGAATATCGCGCCGCCGTGGAGAGTTATCCCGAAAGATTGAAAGAATACAACGAATACAAACAACGGTATGCCGAATGGAAACGTCGCTACGAAGATTACAAGTCGAGCATTGCCGATTACGAAAAGTATCTCGAAGAAAAAGCCGCTTACGACAATTTCGGCGCTGTCCTTGACAGATACAACCAAAGCGTGGAAGATTACAAGCGCTATTTGCAAGAACTCGAAGATTACAAGACGGATATTGTCGAGTACGAGAGCAAGGTTCAATCGGAGGAGGCGAAGACGGCGCTGTATCAATTGTCCATACTCGATTACATTACACGGCCTATGACGAGTTTAAAGCGCACACTTATAGACTCCATACTCGGCGATTCGGTCCTTACCGTCTTGTCGCACAAGGAAGAACTTGCCGCCGCGGGGCCCGATCGCAAGGCGGTCAACATCGCGGGAGAGGCGGCGATATCTTTGCGCAGCCTGCTCGGCGAATTGAAAAAATGCAATACGGATGTTGATAAATATATATTTTACATCGGTTGTTACGACGAACTGAAAAAGAATTTTTGCGATCTGTTTCGCACTCTCGATTATCTTTACGAATTCGCAACCGTGCGCGGAGCCGTAGACCAATATGGCAAGAAAGACAAGTTCGAGATTCTGATTGCTCAATTGTATTACGTGTCGTTCGCGCTCGAAGACGGCTCTGTCGGCAATTACTACAAGGTTTATAAACACAATAGCGACAAAAGCGCGGACTACGGTTCGAATTACAAGATCCAAAAAAGGTCGCCGAGCGAGATCTTGGGGCAAGGCGGGGTGCTTACAGACAAGAACAAAGCCGTTCCGCTCGAAAGCGGTTGGCCGAATCTTCCGCCAAGACCCGTCCCACCCGCCGAAATAGATCCGCCGGGCACAATGCCTCAACGTCCGCAGATGCCCGTTGAACCGCAAAAAGCCGAAAATCCGGGTGATCCTCCGACGACTGTCGAAAAACCCGTAATGCCGAACGAAGTTCAAGCGCCCGTTCCTCCGAAAAAAGAGAAATTAACCGATTTCGAGGAGAGGGTACTCAATGCATATTTAAGCGGCGAACTTGTATATCGCGGCGAGGATAAGGACGACTTTTATCTGGAATTGCACACTCAGGTCGTCAAATATTTCCGTAATGTCATACTTGTCACTTTGAGATTTTACAACAGTTACGAAGATCTGCTCGAAAACAAATTGCTACACGTAATTGAGGAAGCGGTTGTTGGTGCCGCCGTCGAATATGACGGCGATCTTCCGTCAAAACAGCGCGAAGGTTATGACAGCATTTTCGATTGCTGGCTCGACGAGGACGGCAATGAAGTGGACCTCGACAAACTCGATACCGACAAAGACCTTAAACTATATCCGCGTTTTGTCGATAAGCCAAAGTTATATAATGTTACATGGGTCGTGGACGGAAAGAACGTCGAGGACGAATGTCCGTTCGGCGAAGTTCCGACTTTCGACGAGCAAAAACTCGGCGTCAAACTCGAAATGAAGCGTAACGACGGCAGAGATTACCGCTTTTCGGGGTGGAGCGACGGCGAAAACGTCTACAAGGCGGACGAAGTTCCGCCGATTATCGGCGAAGTCGTCTATACCGCCGAGTTCGAACGCAGTTTGCTCGTCGAATGGCAGATAAAAAACGATATTTACAAATCATCTGTATGGAGCGGTGACATACCCGCGTTTAACGGCATGCCGAACGTCGTGTCCGATATGTACTATAAGTATACGTTCGAGAAATGGGACAAACCGTTAGAACCGATCTACGCGGATACGACGTACCGTGCCGAGTTTTCTTCCGAATATCTGTGTGAATTCGAGGAGGGGAACGGCGGAAAGGTTACGTATGAAGATGAAATTCTGTACGCGGATTGCAGGTCTGCACGAGGCAGAAAATACGTCGTCGGCAACTTGTTCGAAGTCGCCGACGAGCGCGTATGCGGAGTCAAACTTGTTCTGTCGGGAGGGTATTTGTACTTTTCGTCCTCGGCGGTGTACGAGGCACAAAGAAACGGATTGTATTCCGTAAATTATTCCGCCGTAAAGAGAGAACCGTTTGTCTATCGCTATTCGCTCGAATTCGCAAACGCAGAGGGGGAGAAGATATATCCCGAAAGCGTTTCGGCGAGCGTCGAGTTCACGGGCGAATTCGACGAGGACGTATCGTGGCTTTCCGCCTTGTCAGGCGGCAAAAGAGAGGATGTGCGATTTTCGATAGTCGGAAACAAATTAAATTTCGTTATGCGTGCGGGATTTGTGTACGAACTGCGCCCCGAATATACGATAGGAATAATAAAATCAAACTACGTAGAAATATTCTGCGATACGCTCCATGCGGCGGCGGGCGAGTCTGTCACGTTCGGGCTAGGCGAGCCGTCGGTCGGATCTTTCGTAAGGCAGATATACGTTACGGCGGCGGATGGATCTGATGTACCCGTTTCGAACTATTCTTTCGTAATGCCGCCCTTCGCCGTTTCGATAGGTACGATATGCGATTTTTATGAATATGAAATCACGTTCAAGGCAGACGGCAAGACGCTCGTCACCTACAAACTCAAATACGGCGAAAAAATAGTTCCGCCCGCAAACCCAATTAAACCAGCCGACAATGAATACGTCTATACTTTCGTCGGCTGGGACAAAGAGGTCGGCACGGTGACGGGGAACGAGATATTCGAAGCGAAGTTCGAACGCACCCCGTACGTTCCCGAAAATATCGAGGAGTCGACGACGAGCAAACTGCTTCGAGCGGCATATATAGTCGTGCCGATAGTCGCAGTCTTGATTATCGGGGCGGTCGTCGCCGTTTTGATTGTGCGCAGAAAGCGTCGCCTCGCCGCAAACGGGGCAAGTTCTAACGAAAACGAGAACAAAAAGGGCACATAATCCGACAAATCTTAAAAAAATACCTCGTTTTTCCATTTGAAAACTAAAATCTGGCAAAAAATAAAAAAATTTCGGCTTTTTACAAAAATTGTCGTAATTATAATTGACAAACCCCAATCAAAAGTTATATAGTTAATATGTGTGATTATATGCGCTCGAAGTATATATGCGCCTATATTTTGCATATAAAATTTAGTGAGGTTTTTGTATGAATCAGACAAGAAGAAAGCCGAGAATATTGTTTTTTGCTTTACTGATCGTTATGATCGTGCTTTGCGGTGTCGTTGCCGTCCTTCCGTACTCCTTTGCAGAAGACGCTTCGGGGACTGAATACGAAACCGTAACAGGCGAATGGTACGAAGTTAAGTATAACGACAATGCGCTCGAATTGCGATTAAGCGACAGTTTCAGTAAGTATATTAATGCAGGTACGGGTGAAGTTAAGCGCTTTGCAGGTGATATGATGACCGTGCTCAAAGAGATATTTATGAACAACCTTTTGTCGAGCAAATCGCAAAGCATCAAAGGTGTTAATCCGATTGATTTACCGATTGATTTACCGAACATTCCGGAAATTGACGACGATTTTTGGAACGATCCCAATCTCAATCAGAAATTGCAGGGATTCAAAGATATGGTCGAGGAGAGGCTCAAAGATCCCGACGAACTCGATAAGTATCTCGAAGGCGAATACAACTTTATGCTCGAACAGGCAATAGGGTCGTACATAGAGCACAAGACCGAATCGGGCGAAGCGACAGATCAGGACAAACTTGATGAACTTTATCAAAAGATAGAGGATCAGATCCAAAGCGTTGTCGATAAGGTCGTCGAGGAAGTTGCCGATGAACTTTTCAAAGACAAACCCGAAGAAGAAAAAGAAGAACTCAAAAAGCAATTTATTGAGGAAAGCGTCAAAAAGAGCAAGGATGTAGTTCAAAAAGCGGCTACCGTGGTTCAGGAAAACGACGGCAAAGCACCCGAAATTACTGCCGACGACATTATACGCGAACTCAGGGCTGTGATGGTTGAAGGCGAAGAAGTTATGTCCAAGGAAAACGGACTGAGCGTCAGCGGACTTAAAAAGGTAATTTCGCTCATTCCCCGTCCCAATGAAATTGCGAACATGGGGCAGGATGAAATAAGGAACCTCATAAAAGCCGATGTGTTGGTCGTTACGACGTTCGGCGACGTTAAACTCAATGTTACGTTCGGTTTCTTCGGCGACACCCAACTTATTCAAAAGGCTGCCGCGTTCCTTGCCGACCATATAGATTTTTCGTATGCAAACGGCAAACTCGACCTCAATATCAATGTTCCGCAGGTCGTTTCGGAAATGATGCTCAAAATTACCGAATCTGCTTCGATCCCCGACAGCACAAAGAAGGGAATATTCGCCATATTCGGCAGAACGGGTAGCGAAAACCTCGAACAACTCAAAGGATTTACATTTGAGCAGTTTATCGACCTTCTCGAAAGCGTAGATTATCGCAATATGTTCAACAACTTGCTCAATGCCGATTTCATCAATACATACTTCGGCAACTTCTTTAAGCAAGCGATAGGACACGAACTCACACAAAAACAGATAGATAACTTTATAGATAAATTCGCGGACAGAGCGGCTTCGTTCGCAAACAAGGATTGGACATACGACGAGGCTCTCGATTTCCTTAAAAACAACATTCCCGGCTTCAACTCGATATTCGGTTCGATTGAGTCGGCTACTCTCGAAAAGGCAGTCAACAAACTCTTGTCTATCGTCAACAAAATAGATTGGGCGAAATACGACGCGGCAAAGGTTCACGAAATGTTGAGTGAATCCACAACGTTCAATGACACGATATACAGTTATATCGAACAGTTTGCCGATTTCGATAACGTTTATGACACGATAATCGACTATATCGAGAAAGCGTACGGCTATTTGCCGCAGGTATTCAAAGATAAGTCGTTCATAGATATGTATGACGGAAACAACGATTATTCGTTTAACGGAACATTTGATTTCAATTTCAAGAACATTGTTGAAAAGATAGGTTCGACTCTATTAAATCACGGTTTCGGCTCGATAGGTAACGCACTCAAAAACGCGGCAACTACGCTCGAAAACAAGACTACCGAACTCAGCGTCAACTTCACGATGAATATGCCGAACGTTTACAAAGTCGAGTACGTTATCGGCGAGAAAACCGTAGCGGGACTTTTGCCCGATGGTGCCGCCGTTGATTTGTTCGGCGACGAAAAAGCGGAAGAAAGATACGACGTTTTGTATTGGATCGAAGAAGAATGTGGCGAGCCGGTCGAAGTTATGCCTGCCCGCGACGTTAAACTCTATGCCGTAACAAATTTCGAAGTTAAAGGCTATGTAGATGACGAACAGACCGTTTCGATCGAGAAATCGTACGATGAGAAAGATGCGATTTTGAGAGCGGAAGTTGACGGCGTATCGTTTGCCGAGTACACCTACGCGTGGTATAAGGACGACGAACTCATTGAGGACGCAACCGAAAATACTTTCGCCGTATGTGACGTTAATGACAGCGGCAACTACAAGGTAGTGGTTACCGACAAGTTTAGCGGTTATGCGGTAGACACATTGGTATTCGACGTCAAGATCGATCCCGCTGATCTCGACCTTTCCGAGGCAAAATGGTATAAAGGCGATGATATTTATACCAATCAGTTATTCGTTGAGAACGGCGAAGGTCAATCTCCCGTACTCGGCGGAGTGAGCGAAGATATTCTCTCGCACGTTGAATACGAGTATTATGTATCGAACGACGGTGAGGTAGGCGACAAACTTCAATCCGCTCCTTCTACGGCAGGAACTTATTTCGTCCGCGCCGTTCCGGCACACGGTTATCAGTTTATCAACTTCGACGACGCAGACATCGAGTTCACGATCGTCGCCGCTACCGAACTTATCGACATAGACGTCACGGACGCGATTTGGAACGTGGACGGAGCGCCGTATGAGGATAGTATCGTATTCGACGGCAATGCACGCAACTTTACCCTTGTAAAAGACGGCAAGGCTTTGGAAAACGTTACTTATCAATATTATAAGCAAGGCGTTGTTACGCCGCTCGACGGTGCACCCACAGATGCGGGTACATATGTAGTTTGGGTAGTTGCAAACGAGGGATATCGTCTTACGGGCGCTACCGAAGATCACAGTTTGACTTTCACGATCGACAAACTCAGACTCGACAATCCCATTACCACTTTCACAGTACCGACGAAAGCCGATGGCGGCAAGTACAAACTTAATATTGTATATGCGGAGAGCAAATATTTTAGCCACACGGTCGACGGCGATACCGAAACGACAAAATCGGGTAAATACACTTTCAGCGTTGTATATACAATAAAGAACGAATACAAGAACAATGTTTGCTTTACCGATACGCAAGGCGGCGACACGATCGAATTTGCCGAAACGTTCGAATGGGAACTTTATACCGACGGCAAACTCTTTGAAAACGGAAAAGTGACCGTTCGCGACCTCGAAAATTATTTGCCAAAGGATGCAAGCCTTTCGGTATCGAAAGCGAATCCCAACCTCGACGATTACAGAAAGGAACTCAAAGACAAGTATAAGGATTACGACGCAAGAATGGGCGTGGCTTATGACATTCATTTCGAAGACGCTTCGCACAACGAATTGAATACGAAAGGACACAAGTTCCGCGTTTCAATAGCCATACCCGAAGAACTTATTTCGTATCCTGACAGACGTCTTGCCGTTATTCATATCGGCGACGACGGTAAGATCGAGTTCATCGACGGCGCCGTTCGCGTGGACGACAATATGGAATTCGAAGTAGACGGCTTCTCGATCTATGCGGTCATCGCTTTGGATCCCGTCGAAATAGGCAACTGGTGGCTCATAGTGCTTCTCGTGCTTTTGGTAGTGCTTGTATTGCTTGCGCTTTTGCTCAGGTTCTTGCGTAAGCCCGAACCCGCACCCGCAACCGAACAGGCTGCCGCTCCCGCAGAGAGCAAGCCCGAAGAACCTGCACAGAGTGCCGTTACGGAAAGCGCTCCCGCTGCTCCCGTAGTCGTGCCCGTTGCTCCGCCCGCAGACGAAATAAGCAGAATTTCGTTCAGTCGAAGTTTCGAATCCCGTCTTGCTCAAATGGACGACAGCATGAAAGAGAAGTACAGCGAACTCAAAAACTATCTCTTGTCGCACAAGAAAGTACGCGGCAGAATGAGTTGGCGTTTCGAGTCCTTCAACAAGGGCAGGAACAAGATCTGCAAGTTGCAGTTCAAGGGCAAATCGCTTATGATGTATATTGCGCTCGATCCCGATACGCTCGATCCCAAGTATCATCACAAGAGTTTGAAAGATAAGCCGAGATTTGCGCTTACCCCGACGCTCCTTAAAATCAAGAGCGCACGTTCGCTTAAATACGCTAAGGAACTTATCGATATGGTATTGCAACAGACCGATACCGAACTCAGGAAGAACTTCGTTCCCGTGAACTATGTAACGGAATACAAGACTACCGAGCAACTTATCGACGAAGGCAAGATCAAGGTTAAGGTAACTCATACGCTTCAAATCTGGGAAGTTGAGGCTGCCGCAGCCAAAGCGCAGGCTTCCGAAACCGCGGAAACCGAAAATAAGGAAGCGCAGCCTGCCGAAAATGCGACTGCCGAGAATAAGGAAGCGCAGGCTCCCGAAAACACGGAAACCGAGAACAAGGAAGCACAGCCTGCCGAAAACACGGAAACCGAGAATAAGGAAGCGCAGGCTCCCGAAAACACGGAAACCGAGAACAAGGAAGCACAGCCTGCCGAAGATAAGACA
>CANQAE010000036.1 GCA_947589465.1 uncultured Clostridia bacterium
TTCTTGACTCCCCGTTAGGGACAAAGAAATACTCACCGCAAGGGTGAGTATTTCTTTGTGGTACCACTAAGGGGAATACTTCGCTACGCTCCGTGACGGTCGCTCCACTTCGTTCCGCTCGGTTGAGCGAACCCCATCGCTCGCAAATGCTCGCGATGAGGGTTCTTGACTCCCCGTTAGGGACAAAGAAATACTCACCGCAAGGGTGAGTATTTCTTTGTGGTACCACTAAGGGGAATCGAACCCCTGTTTTCGGCGTGAGAGGCCAACGTCCTAACCGCTAGACTATAGTGGCTCATATCGAGCGTTTGTAGTATAACATAATTTTTCGAATTAAGCAAACAAAAAGGCATAGTTTTGAAAAATATCTTTTATTTTCTTATTG
Organism: uncultured Clostridia bacterium; assembly: GCA_947589465.1. Taxonomy (GTDB): domain Bacteria; phylum Bacillota; class Clostridia; order Christensenellales; family Pumilibacteraceae; genus CAG-552. Next base: position 386 of record CANQAE010000036.1, read on the forward strand.
CTGCGAGGGGTGACTATCAACTAGTGTGGTGGGACAATTACCGAGTGTGGTGGGACAATTACCGCGCGTGGTGGAAGAATTACCGCGCGGGGCGAAGATAACCGAATGACGGGCAAAAACAACAAGAAAAGGGGATATGGTGCATAAAACCGCACACCGATCAAGATACTAATGACAAATGAATGCGGTTATTTTATGCGGCGGATACGGCAAGAGACTTGCTCCGCTGACCAACGATTTGCCCAAACCGATGTTAAGCGTAGCGAACAGACCTATGCTCGACTACTGTTTTGCGCAGTTGTCGAGTTACAAGGTGACAGACGTTACGTTGACATTGGCGTATATGCCCCAAAAGATAATAGAATGGGCTTCGGGCTACAAACAGTTCAAGTGCCGATATGCTGTCGAAGAAGTTCCGCTCGGCACGGCGGGCGGGGTCAAGAACGCCTCGAAATATATGAGCGACGTATTTGTCGTGATGAGCGGCGACGGCATAAGCAATATCGACCTTGCGGCGATGTACGAGCGGCACATAAAAAGCGGTGCGGACGTTACCATGGCGGTGACGCAATCGTGTACGCCTCATCTTTACGGCGTGGTGGAGCATCGGGGCGGGTTTGTGCGCGAATTCCGCGAAAAGCCGCGTGACGTAATTGGCAAGAAGTGGATAAACACGGGGGTGTATATCGTAAACAAGTATGTGCTTGATTACATTCCGAGCGGGGAGGCGTACGATTTTTCGCGTGATTTGTTTCCGCTGGTGCTGTCGAAAGGGTCGATAGGCGTATACGAGCATAGAGGATATTGGAGCGACCTCGGCGACTTTATGAGTTATTACAGGGCGAATTTCGAAATGATGAAGGGGGGATTTTATCCGTTTGCCTACAACGATAGGTACGTTAGCGACGCGGAACTATACGGCGGCTCGGACATAAGCCTTGTTTCGTGTTCGGCAAGCGTGGTGGGGCGAATAAACGGCTGCGTGATAGGCGATGAAAGCAGGGTAGCCTCGGACGCAGTGCTCAGCGAATGTGTGGTATTGCCGAAGACGATAGCGCACGGGCGGCACAGCGGATGCATAATAAGCGGGGACATAGCGATAGACGTAACGGAAAGTTTTGCGCCCGCAAATGACAAAATTTTCAAAAAAAATTCGATACACATAGCAAAATAGTTGTTTTTTTGCGCCAAATATCGTATAATAGACAGAGTCGGAAAATTGAATATAGCGATTAATTGAATATCTGCGAATATTGGAGGCACAATTGAACAATTATAACAACAAACCTATCCTCAGGGTGATATTCCTTGGAGGTGTGGGCGAAATCGGTAAAAATATGACCGCGCTCGAATTTGGCGAGGACATTTTGGTGATCGACTGCGGTTCGACATTTCCCGGCGGGGATATGCCGGGCGTTGATTTGGTGATACCCGATCCCGCGTATCTCATAGAGAACAGGGACAAAGTACGCGGTATAGTGCTTACGCACGGGCACGAGGACCACATAGGCGGGCTGCCGTACATTCTCAAAGACATAAACGTGCCGGTATACGGTACGGAATTGACCATAGCCATATTGGAAGCGAAGTTACGCGAGGCGAAGGTCAACGCCGAACTCAACGTTATCAAGCCTCAGGCGGTAGTTCCGTTCGGCAAGAATTTCAAGGTCGAATTCGTGAACGTGAGCCATTCGATAGCGGGGAGTTGCGCGCTTGCGATCCAGACTCCGCTGGGACTGATATTTCACACGGGCGACTTCAAGGTGGACTACACGCCGGTGCAGGGCAACATAATAGACTTGTCGCGCATAGCCGAACTCGGCAAAAAGGAAGTTTTGCTGCTGCTCGCGGAAAGCACGAACATAGAGCGGCCGGGCTTTACGCTCAGCGAAACGGCGGTGGGAAAATCGATCAACGGGATATTGCAGGAGAACACCGAGAGCAGGATATTCGTGACGACGTTCGCATCGAACATACACAGATTGCAACAACTTGTAGACCTTGCCGCGAAGTACAAACGCAAGGTGGTATTTGCGGGGCGCAGTATGCTGAACATAGTCGATTGCGCGATGCGAATCGGCGAATTGAAGATCCCAAGCGACAACTTGGTTGAAGTGGACGACGTAGGTTCGTACGCGGACAAGGAACTCATGATAATCACGACGGGCAGTCAGGGCGAGCCGATGAGCGCGCTTACGCGAATAGCGAACGACGAGTCGAAGATCAAATTGCATTACAACGACCTTGTCATAATTTCGGCGTCGCCGATACCCGGCAACGAGCGAATGATCTACTCGGTCATAAACAACCTATACAGGCACGGGGCGAAGGTCATATACGAGAGTCTTGCCGAAGTACACGCGAGCGGACACGCCTGCCGCGAGGAGTTGAAACTCATACACTCGCTCATAAAGCCCAAATTTTTCATACCCGTACACGGCGAACACAGGCATCAAAAGAAGCACGCCGACCTTGCCATACAGATGGGAATGCGCCCGTCGAACATTATTATCGCCGACATAGGCGACGTGGTGGAAGTGGGTCCCAAGACTTTTGCGCTCGGTGAAAAGGTTCATTCGGGAGCGTTGCTTGTGGACGGGCTGGGTGTCGGTGAAGTAGGGAGCCTTGTTTTGCGCGATCGCAAGCATTTGGCGCAGGAAGGCGCGGTCGTTGCGGCGGTGTGCGTGGACAAGAACAAGGGCGAAGTGGTCGGGATCGAGATCGCGTCGCGCGGCTTTGCGTACACGGCGGACACAGACGAACTGCTCGGTAGCGCGAAAGAAATAATCCGCGACATATTTGCGGGAATGGACGTCAAGGCGCAAGAAGATTGGAACAACGCGAAAGCGGCGATGCGCAGGGAACTGAAAAATTTCATTTTTCGCAATACGAAGCGCAACCCGATGATAATATCGCAGGTCGTGGAGATCTAAACGATGCCGTTCAAGACGCCGAATGCGAATTCGAAATACATTCGTTCGATACTGCCCGAAGAACGGGACGAGAACGTGAGGAGCATACTGAAATTTGCGGACGAACACACGATACCCGTGTTACTGCCCGAAACGGCGGCGTTTTTGCGACAACTCGTGTACATAAAGCAGCCGCGTAAGATATTGGAGATAGGCACGGCAATAGGATACAGCGGACACATAATGCTCGGCGAATGTACCGGGCATTTGTACACTATCGAGGCGGACGAGAAGTCGCTCGAAGTGGCGCGCGGATTTTTCGAGCGGTCGGGATACGGCGGGCGAGTGACGACGTTTCTCGGCGACGCAAACGAGATCGTGCCGTTATTCAGCGGAAGATTCGACTTCGTGTTCATGGACGGACCAAAGACGCGTTACATAGAATATTTGCCGTACATAAAGCAGATGCTCGAAAAAGGCGGGGTACTGGTGTGCGATAACGTGCTTTTTAACGGAATGGTGAGCGGCGAAACCGAACTTGTGAAGAAGAAAACCACGATAGTCGCGGCGCTCGACAAATTTTTGCGTGCTTTAAGCGGCGACGGTGATTTCGAAACGTCGATATTGCCCGTCGGGGACGGCGTATCGGTGAGCATAAAGAAGGTATAGTAAGATATGATAGAACTTTTGTCGCCTGCGGGCAGCATGGAAAAACTCATGTGTGCGCTCCATTTCGGGGCGGACGCGGTGTATCTTGCGGGCAAAAATTACGGACTTCGAGCGGCGGCGGACAATTTCGACCGCGGCGAACTCGAAGCGGCGGCTAGGCTGGTACACGGGCTTGGCAAAAAAATGTACGTTACGGTCAACATTTTCGCGCACGATCGCGACTTCGACGGGCTGAGCGAGTACCTTGGATATCTCGAATCGATAGGCGCGGACGGGGTTATCGTGAGCGATCCGGGGATCCTTGCGACGGTTCGAAAGGAAACGGGACTGCAAATTCACCTTAGCACGCAAGCCAACACGACCAACAAATACGCGGCGGCTTTTTGGGCTGAACTCGGCGTAAAGCGAATAGTTCTTGCACGCGAACTTTCGCTCGACGAAATCAAGGAAATACGCGACGCACTCCCCCCCGAAATCGAGTTGGAAGCGTTCGTACACGGGGCAATGTGCATATCGTATTCGGGCAGGTGTCTACTGAGCGATTTTACGACGGGCAGGCACGGCAATCACGGCGAATGTGCGCAGGCGTGCCGATGGGAATATGCCTTGTGCGAACGGACGCGGGCGAACGAATACTTTCCGATCGGCGAGGACGGGCGCGGGACGTACATTCTGAACAGCAAGGATTTGAACATGGCGCCGTATATCAAGGAACTCGCGGGCGCGGGCATAAACTCATTTAAGGTCGAGGGCAGGGTCAAGTCGCCGTACTACGTGGCGGGCGTGACGAACGCTTATCGGCGCGCGATAGACGAGTATTTGCGCACGGGCGAAAATTACGTTTTGCCGAAAAATATCGAGCGTGAACTCGAATTATTGAGCCATAGGCAATATTCGACGGGATTTTATTTCGGCGGCAAAGGGGAACAGTGTTACGACACGTCAAAGCCCGAACAGAAAGGGATCTTCGCCGCGATCGTCACGAAAGAGGAAACGGACGGTTTTTGCGTGGAAATGCGCAACAGGTTCAAGGTGGGCGACGCGCTGGAAGTCATTTCGCCCGACGAGAACAATGGCAAAAGGATAGAAGTGGTCGAAATGCGTGACGAGGACGGCAATTCCGTCACCGTCGCGGACAAAGTTCAACAGATCTTGCATATAAAATCTCCCATTCGCCTCCACCCGTACGACATTTTGCGAATAAACGTTTGAGTGTGGAAAATTTTTTGAAAAAATGTTCAAATACTGTTGACTTTTAGGAAACATTGTAGTATAATAATATTGTAATATAATTGCAGTGATGAAATCAACTTACAAAGGAGAACACTTTAATGCCGATGACAGCCAAAGAAATGGTCAAATTTCTCAAAGAAAACGGATTTGAGGAGATAAGACAAGGTTCGACGTCGCATAAAGTATTGCGTAATCCCGCGACGGGAAAAATCGCGGTAGTACCTATGCACAACAGAGACTTGCCTATCGGCACTGAAAAGGCGATCTTGAAACAGTCAGGATTAAAAAAGCAATAATGGATTTGGACAAAACAATCAAAAAGGAGAGACGATATGAAAAATATGATATACCCTGCGGTATTCCGCAAAGAAGATGACGGCATATACACAGTGACGTTTCCCGATTTGGAAGGGTGTATAACATACGGATATACGCTCGAAGAAGCGTTCAATATGGCGGGAGACGCATTGTATGCGTGGTTGGACGCATTCGACGACGCGCCCGCGGCAAGCGAACTTGAAGAAATAGAAACAAAGGACGGAGAATTCGTTCAACTTATCAAGGCGGCGATTTTCGATGAAACGCGTGAAGTATTACGCAAAAAGATAGTGGAGGAAATCGAACGCGGACTCAAAAAGAAAGGGTACACAAAAAATCAAGCGGCTCAAATTTTGGGAGTTGACCGTTCGTATATTACGAAAATAGCAAAAGGCGACAGCACGCCCGCACCCGAAATGGCTAAACGAATCGGTTTGCTTCTCGGATTTGATTGGAAAATATTCTTTGCCGACGGCGTAACCGCAATGTAAAAGTTTAATGGGGGAATGGGTGTAGAAAATATGGCTTTTTACAATAAAAAACAACCATCTAATATCATATTAGGTGGTTGTTTTTGGGAGTTACTCGGTAATTACAAAATCGCTGTTTTTATTCTATACTCATAGCATTATGAGGAGATTTGTTAAATAAATGAAACGAATACAATAAATCATTACGATGTTCGGTCGCTTCGCCAAAACATGACTTGACGAAGAACGGCATTTATGATGCCTGTACTCGCACGAAAAGGAGCAACCAAGCGCAAATTGCATAGTTTGCTCATCAATCAAACTTGCTTAAAAGCGCAGGTTGCGACGCGAGGAGCCGTCTGCGAAGTAGACTGAGGGGACTGTTCAAAAGAGAGTGGCACTAAAAAGATAAGGATTACCAAGCCCAAAAAAACTTAATTGCTCCCAAAAATAGGCAAAAAGGGGGTAGAGAAAGAAAAAAATTTTAAAAAAACTTAATTTTTGGAGCGAAAACGCTTGACTATGAATAAACTTAATGTTAATATACAGACATATATACGCCTAATATGATATTAGATGTATAAATATGGGAGGGAAATATGAGTAGAACAAAAGGGAGATTTTTGTTTGCGGCATTATTTTTGATGCTGTTTTTTTGCGTAGCGGCGACGGCGTTTTTGCCTGTAAGGGCGCAAGAAGACCCGACCGTGCTATCCGGTAACACGGCGGAATACGAGTTCACAAACGATAGTCGAAATCCGTGGGATTACGATTATCTCACTAACGAATGGAAGAATAACAGCAATACCAAGAACGAAACTACGTTTAAGATTTCTGTTACGCAAGCCGGAAAAGTAGAATTCGAATACAAATTGCATGGCGTAGACGACAATACACCCGGTCATACGAGTTATGCATTTTATGTCACTAACTTTAGTATTGAATTAAAAAAAGATAATATAACCAATACTATATTGGCTAAGCATGCCGAAATGATGAGCGATTATGAAACGCTCTCTTTTGATTTAAAGGCGGGCGACGAAATCACGTTCAAATACACTAGAGTGGCTGACGCCGGCGAAGAAGATAATGTCTATGTCAAGGGATTAAAAAAGCCGGATATAAAAAATCCCGAAATAAAGTTGACTTCGGGAGAAGGCGGCGAAATCGAGTTCGAAGAACAAACCAAAAGTTCGTTCCAACAGAATAAGCCTTTCGGGTCTGTCGTTACTTTTACGGCAAAGCCGGACGAAACTCATGTTTTCAGTTATTGGACGGATAATGAAAACAATATAGTATCATACGAGCCCGAAATGAAAGTTTCGCTACTTTCGAACAAGGAATACAAAGCGAATTTCTTCAAAACAACCGAGGACGTTGTTGTGACGATCGGCGAAGGTTGGAAGAAAACAGGCGACGATGATACAGGGTTTGAAATTACGGAATCGGCTATCGGAAAGTTTTCATATCTTACGTTCGAATTGGTCGGCGACAGATATTTGACATTGCAATATGCTTATAAGTTGAATGTATTTGATTATTCAGGCAATGAAATTGACAGTTATTTGAACGGTGAAGATTATTTTTATATCAGTAATGGAGATTTTATATCTGAGAACCATTATGGAGACGGTCAAACGGAAGATCCCCAAAGCCCTGTTTGGAATAACGCATATCTTCATATTCCGGGAGAAGGATATCATCGTTTGGAAATAGAATTCAACGGAACCGAAAATACAAATGATAATGCAAAAGGAGAAAAAGGAGATATACTTCGAATAAAAGATATAGAGTGGGCAAAAAAACCGGCGGAGACTACTCAATTCGAAATAGAATACGACACTGAAAAAGCGACCGTTTATATGGACAATATCGAAATTGCGCCGGGGACTCATGAAGTAATCAAAAATAAAAACGTATGCTTTTCGGCAATATTCAATAGCGATTATACGTCCACAATAGATCCCGAACAAAAAACGAATATTCGCTTTGGCGGATTTAAGACAAAAGAGGACAAGGAAATGTGGCCGGATCCATATTCGTGCTATGTACGGTTTGACGACGATGGGACTCATGGTAGTAGAGCAAGCAGTACGGATTTATATGTAAAAGCGGTTTTTGAAGAAATTGCGGTTTTGCCCGAAGTTTCCGTAACGGTTACGTCGGATAGTGACTTCTCGCCCGAACAAAAAATCGAAAACGGTGAAACTATAAATTTGCCTTCCGGCAAAGTAAATAAAGTAGGCTTCCAATTTACCGATTTTGACAGTATAGAAGAACAGTATACGGTTTCTGTTGACGGCGTTGAAAAACCGGAGATACAAGTACTTTTAGAGGCGGGCAAAAATAACTTCCTTTTGCAAGACGTAAAAGTAAATCAAACCGTTTCGGTAAAATATTCGGCGGAAGGATATTTCGAAAGTTCGACATTTACCGTTTATCTTGTAGTAACCAACGAAGACGATATAAGCAAACACCTTCTTGTGCCGGGTGCGCAAAATATTGAAGTGGAAAACGATCCGTATCTTCCGTGGGTATACTCATCATTACTTTCAACCGAAGAAAGCATTGCTTATATGGCGGGCAATTCGGGAGAACTCGGTTTTTATGGCGGCAAGGCTGTTTCGAGTTTGAAGTTTACGGTTACCGGCGCGGGAGTGCTCGATTTCGATTTTAAACTGCTCGGCGGCGGGAATTATTGGCTTGTATGGGGCGAGAAACCTTTATCGATTACCGACAGTATAGGGCAGGCTTACAGCGGGACGCATGAAAACGATAGAGATAATAACGGCGAGAGATTTTGGCGTTTAAATTCGGACGATGAAACTGATTTAGGCAAATTTATTGCCGCGGGTTGTACGAGTCAAAAAGATGTTTCAAACAAAAACTATATGTTTTGGTTTGTAGGCGATGAGAAATGGACAGGAAGTAAAACGACAACTATGTTAGATGACGGTTGGGCGCATGTATCCATTCCAATGGGGGAAGAAGCGCAAGAAAAAACTTATTATGTAAGTTATTATCTTGCTACTAGTAGTTATACATATGCTAAACCTTGGTGCAGTAGCGGTTTGAATTGCTATGCCGCAATGAGGAACGTGGGATTCTTTTCCGGCACGGGTACGGTAAATTATTCTATTTCCAATAATGACGGCGGTAAAGTAAGCGCGCAAAAGCCCTCTGCCGAGGAATATGCAAGCGGAACAGAAATTGCGCTCGGTAGCCGCTTAACATTTAAAGCAGAAGTAAACGGCGGCTATCAGTTCTATGGTTGGGTAGACGAAAACAATAAATTGCTTTCGACTTCCGCTGAATATACGACTTCGATAACAAGAAATGACTTTACCGTAAAAGCGATTGTGGAAGAAGAAGGCAAATACGTTGCACGTAACGACGGTAAATTCTACGAGAACTTGAAAGAGGCGTTGGAGAGCGGCAAGAAAGGCGACAAGGTGCTTCTTATTAAGGACGAGGTCAAGATAGAAGGAAATGTCAATATACCCGCAGGCGTATCGTTTGTTATTCCCGTCAACGACAGGGGCGATTATTATGCGCTCGGCACAGCAGAAACCGCTTCGACGCGAGTGGCTTGGGCAGATGTAAACAGCACCAAGAATTATTTGATGAAAACGCTTACGATAGCGGAGAACGCAAAACTCACTATTTCGGGCGAAATGCATCTCGGCGCAACTCTCAACTATCCAGACCAATCGGCGCAAGGACACACTTCGGGCAAATACAACAAACTTATTCTCGACGGCAGTATCGAGGTCGCCGATGGCGGGTTGCTCGACATAATGGGACTTGTGACGGGCAAGGGCGGCATAACGGTCAAGAAGGGCGGCACGCTCTATCAGCCGTTTATGATACTCGATTACAGCGGTGGTACTAATACGGAGGCTATGTTCGGTGAGAACGTTACGCCGTTCAAGATGTACGCAATGGTCAACATTCAATGCACCAAGGGCTACACGATCGAATACGGCGGCGTACTTATGGGTCACGCGAGCCTGTATTTTTGGAGCAGTACAACGACTATCGACACGCCGTTCATAACATACGAGAAGGCGGAAGGCGACCTTGAAAACGCGCTTATTATTCTTAAAGAAGGCGCGACGCTCCATTCGGTTTACGACGACAGTCACGAAAGGATAAAGACGACAAGCGACATGAAAATGGTCAATGTTGAGGACGTAGGAAGAACTACGATGGATATAACCGGCGGCGCGTCGTTCGGCTATATGCAATTCCCGCTCGGTATAAACACTTCGGGCGTGGCATTCTCGTTGCCGTACAACTACAAAGTTAATTTGCTCGGCGATAAGGCTCAATATGATATTGCAAACCATGCCAAGGTTATGCCGGGCGCAGAACTTACGGTAGGCGAGGGCGCGACGCTCACAGTCAAGGCGGGCAAGCAATTCCTTGTTCACGATATGTTCTATACGCCGAACGTGGAAAGGCGGGCTTATCCTACCGCCGAGCAACTCAAAACGGCAAAATATAAAGAGAACGCCGTATTTACGGTAAACGGCAAGTTTATTGTTGAGAAGGGCGCAACTTTCGCAGGTACTATCCAGACCGAAAAAGAGGACGCGGCTATTGAGATACAGTCGGATGTTACACTTGGATCGTCTTTGTTCGACGGAGTTGCTACTCAATATTCGTGCAACTACACCAAGTACGATTTGCCCGCACGCGTCTATGATAAAGTTCATAAGGAACTGCGCAACCTCGAAGTCGGCAGAAATTATACTTCGGTAGTCACCGAAGAAACGTGGACTATCCCCGGCATCAAGTTCTCGTACGAAACGGTAACCGCCGGTGCGGCGCATGCAAATAAGGGCAATCATACGCTCGAAGATAAGACGGTAGACGAAATTTCGGGACTTACGGGCGCGTGGAAAGTAGATCACGAAGATCATAAGTTCGATTGGAAATTCGACAAGGAAAAGGACAAACTTAATAGTAAGAAGTTTGAACAACTTACCCGCGTTTGTACCGAAACGGGTTGCTCGAACGAGGATCACAAGCATTTGCTCTCCAAACCTCAATCGCTCGGCGAACTCACTTACAAGGGCAAGGCGTTTACGGCGGATGAACTTCAAGACTTGTTCTGTACATACTTTACAGGTATTGACGGACTTTCGGTCACCGCGAGCGCGACGACAGATAAGGACGTAGGCGAACATTCGATTCAGTTCACGCTCACAGATAATGGCAAGTTTATGTGGTTGAACGGGGACAATAGTGGTTGGAGTTTCTCGGAGAGTTTGAAGTTCACGATCGTTGCACTCAACATAACGGAAGCGGTGATAAACGCTACGCAGGAGTCGGTTGTTTACAACGGCGCAGAGCAGAAACTCGGCTTTACGATGAGCGTGGGCGGCGTGAAAATCACCTTCCAGGGCGGCGAAACTGCGCTCGAACAGACAGATTACACGGTACAATATTCGGGTTGCAAGGACGCGGGCGAGGTTACGATTACCGTGACGGGTCAACACAATTTGAGCGGCTCGGTAACTTGCACGTATAATATCGTGGCAAAGAAGGTCACCTTGCAAATTAAAGAGCAGACGGTAGATTATTCGGGCAAGAAGCCGACGGTAAGCAGCAATGCAGGTACAGACTTTACTCTCGACAGCGGTTCGTCGCTTGCAGGCAATGAGCAACTTGAATCGCTCGGCATTAGGCTCGATATCAGCGATTCGACGAACAAGTGGGACGTTAATGATTACGACATTAACGTCGTTTACAACGGCAAGAATTACGACTTCTCCGCAAGCGTCGGCAAGAGCAAGTTCCACATTACGCAAAAGGATATTTCGGACGCAAAAATCACACTCGACGGCACAGAGTTCGAGTTCAAGAACGCAGATTGGGAGCCGTTCCAGAGCGCAACGCTCGAAGGATTCTCCTCGTTCGAAAATGAAAAGGATTATAAGGTAACTTATTCGTCCAACTTTAATAAGGGTACGGCGACCGTTACTTTAACGGGTCAAGGCAACTTTAAGGGCACAGCGACCAAGCAGTTCGATATAAAGGCAAAGAATATTTCGGGTGCGCAAGTTACAGTCGAAGGACAATATACTTACACGGGTAGCGAAATCGACCCGAAACAAGATAAGATAAAAGTTACGCTCGACGACTTTACCGTGACATTCACGTACACGCTCACGGATAACAAGAACGCGGGCAAGGCGACTGTTAAGGTTACAGGTACAAACAACTTCACGGGCGAGGCACAAGGCATGTTCAACATTGCCAAGGCGAAAGTGACGATCACCGCCGATGACAAGAACTCACCCAAAGGTCAGGACGCGCTCAAACTTACGGCAACGATCAAAGGCGTGGTGGATGATTATAAGTTCACCGAAAATACCGACTACACGCTTAAAGTCGAGAATGAAAAATTCACCGAAACCAAGGGTGTTTACAATATCGTTGTTACACTCAATAAGACCGAGTGGGATAACTACACGGTTGAAAAGGTAGACGGACATTATACCGTTACCGACGAGGCGTTCGGCGGCGTGGAATTCGAGGGGGATACGAGTATAGTTTACGACGGCAATACGCACACCTTATCCGTCAAGTTCCCCGCTGGTAGCGAGAGCAAGTACGAGGCAAAGATCACGTACAAGTCTGGCGATCAGACCGTTGATGAAGTTAAGAACGTCGGATCTTACACGGCAGAGGCTCAACTTACTTTCCACGACGACAGTAACGAACAAACTTATACTGATACCATTACTACTACGATAACCATTTCGGCAAGAAATATTTCAGATGCGGTCATTACTCTTGACGAAACAGACAAGACTTACACCGGTAAGGCTATTAAACCGAACGTCACGAAGGTTATGGTGGGTGCGCTCGAAATGAAGGGAGGCGAGTATTCCGTTTCGTACGGCGAGAACATTAAAGCGGGCGACGCGACGGTAATCGTCACCGCCAACGAGGGTAATTTCAGCGGCAGTAAGACTCATACTTTTAAGATAGAGA
>CANQAE010000037.1 GCA_947589465.1 uncultured Clostridia bacterium
GACGTTTCGCCGCCTTGGCTTTCGTTTTGCGCGGGCGGCGCGGAAACGCCCTCAGCCGCCATCTGCTTTGCATGGCGTTTTTCCTTGCGGGCGGCGTGGATATATTGGTATATGGTGACCGAAAATCCGGATATGAGCGAAAAATAATATACGCAAAAACGCCAGAGCATCGTTCCCCAGAACAAATATCCGCCGCTGAGCGATTTGAATATCACATAGAACGCGCCCTCGGCGGCGCCCGCATTGCCGGGCGTGGGGACTACGGTTATTGCCGCATACACGAAAAAGCACATACATACCGCGTCGAAATAGTCGGCTTCCACTCCGCATACTCGCAAAACCATATACGGCATGGACGCAAGTATCCACCAGGCTATGGCTGAAAAAACGAAAGATATTATGAGATATCCCCAATTCTTGCTTACGAGTTTGAGGGACGACGAATAGCGTTGCACGGCGTCGGTCACCTTGTGTTCGGTCTTTTCGAGGTCTTTAATTAGGTGTAATTTGTGACCCAACTTGCAAAAAAACTTCGCGATCGCGGTTATGACGCGCGGGAAGAACGAGAACACTATTACCACCACGGGAATAAAGGCGTAGAACACAAGCCCGATATAAGCCGCCACTTGCAAAAACGTATTGTCGCCGAGCGAACCGGGATTGACTATAAACACGACTACTGATATTATCACGAAAACGAGTTGGTTTATGATAAAGTCGGCTATGGGTATCGCCGTCGCGTGTCCCACATCGAGTTTTCTGCCGAGATTGAACATCTGAAACGGTTGTCCGCCCGACCCGAACGGCGTTATGTTGTCGTAATATTTGCCGAGGACGGCTGTCGAAAACGCAAGTTTATGCCGCGATCTCCCCGTCGTGGAGCGAATGAGAACGTTTATTTTCAGCGTCAAAAACAGATAGTACCCGACGACGAGGGCAAGAAGCGAAATCAAAAATATCCAATTGTCCCCCCAGGTAATTAGCACATTCCCTATGTCTACACGCTCGTTGTTTGTCGTCAGTTCGATTATGATTATGGCGGCGATGACGAGTACGTTGAAAATAAGGAGCGCCGCCGATTTCAGTCGTCGTTTCTTCTTGTCGCTGTTTTGCTTGGAAAATTCGAGCATCGAAAATTCGTCGCTTTTCTCTCTGTTATTCGGTTGTACGTTCTTTTCTGTCACTCGTATATCCTTTTATGAATGAGTTATGCCCATTATATCGCATAACAAACTATTTACAAAGCAAAAAACGCCTCTTTCGAAAAATTTTTTTGTTTTCCGCGACAAAAACGGGACTTTTTTCGGATTTTGTCCTTATATGACGCTAATGCTACTTTGCTTGCAGATACAAAAGTATAAGTTTTACCGTCTGTTCGAGCGCGTCAAGATGAGTGCGTTCCATTCCGTGCGAGGCGTGGATGCCCGGTCCTATGAGCGCGCCCTTTACGTCGTGACCCGCTCTCAGCATAGCCCCGACGTCGCTCCCGTAAAACGGATAAATATCTATCGCGTAACTCAGTCCCTCTTTGTCTGCATATTGTTTGAGCCTTGTGACCATTTCGTAATCGTAAGGTCCGCCGCCGTCCTTCGCGCATATCGAAACGTCGTATTCGGTACAGCCGAGATCGAGTCCTATGCAACCCATATCCACGGCAAGCATCTCGTCGAGCCCGTCGCCCATGGGCGCGCCGCCGTGCCCCACTTCCTCGTAGACGGTGATGAAGATCTCAACGTCGTATTCGGGCATAAGTCCGTTTTTGCTCATGGCTTCGAGGGCGGCAAGAATACAAGTTACGCTCGCCTTGTCGTCGAGAAAGCGCGACTTAATAAATCCGCTCGGCGTGATGACCGTCTTGGGGTCGTAGGCAACGATATCGCCCACTCCTATGCCGAGTTTTTTGACGTCATCGGCATTTTTGACCTTTTCATCGAGTCTTATGTACATATTGTCGCAGTTGCGCGGCTTCGAAGCGGCGTCGGGATAGACGTGGCTCGACGGGCTCGTGCTGAGGATCGTGCCCGTGTACACCTTTCCGTCGCGCGTGTAAATGCGGCAGTATTCGCCGTCGAGCGTGGGCAGTTGCGCCCCGCCTATTTGGGTAAACGTGAGTTTTCCGTCACCGCCTATCGACCTTACCATGAGTCCAAGCGTGTCGGTGTGCGCCGCAAGCCCGACTTTTTTGTCGCTCGACCTGCCTTTGACGGTAATAACGCCGCAACCTTTCTTTGTTACCTCGAACTTATAGCCGAGATCCGTCGCCACCTTGCCGACGAAACGTATCGCCTCGCGGCAATATCCCGAAGGACTGTCTATTGCCATAAGACTTTGGATCGTATCGCAAACGAATTTTTTGTTGAACTTTATCATATCCTGCTCCTGTATTTTATTTCGCACCTTGCCATGGTGTTAATATTTTTTCAAAATTGCGGCGGTTCCTTGAACGTTTGTTCGATAACGCCGCCGCCGAGGCACCTGTCACCGCTGTACAATACGGCGTACTGTCCGGGCGTAACCGCGCGTTGCTTTTCGCCGAAACGAATGAGCGCGCCGCCTTCCGTGAACTTGACCGTAACGTCCTGTTCGTCCTGCCTGTATCTGAACTTTGCCTTACATTCGAATACGCTCGGCGGGTCGAATTTGCCTATTATGTTGAGCGGTCCCGTCCTCAGTCCGCTTGTAAGCAGTTCTTCCCCCTCGCCGCAAGAAACGACAAGCACATTATCGTCGAGCCTCTTTTCGACGACGTACCACCTGTCCTGTCCCTCGCCCTTTACTCCGCCTATGCCGAGTCCGCGTCGCTGACCGAGAGTGTAGTACATAAGCCCCATATGGGTGCCGATCTCCCTGCCCGAAACGTCGATTATCTTGCCCGGTTTTGCGGGCAGATAGCGCGAAAGAAACTCTCTGAATTTGCGTTCGCCGATAAAGCATATGCCCGTGGAATCCTTTTTTGCCGAAGTCACAAGCCCGTATTTCGTTGCAAGGGCGCGCACTTCGCTCTTTTGCATTTTGCCGAGCGGAAAGAGTACGTTTTTGAGTTTTTCGGTCTTTGTGTCGCACAAAAAGTAGGTTTGGTCTTTTGACCTGTCCGCGGCTTTGAGAAGAATCGGTTCGCCGCTTTCCGTCGCTATGTCGCAGTAATGCCCGGTGGCTATCGTATCTGCGAATTTGAGGGCGTAATCGCGGAAAACGCCGAACTTTATTTCGCGGTTGCATAGCACATCGGGATTGGGCGTTCTGCCCTTTGCGTATTCTTCGAGGAAGTACTCGAAAACTTTTTCACCGTACTCCTTACTGAAATCGAGCGAATAATGAGGCAATCCGAGTTTGCCGCAAACCGCTTGAACGTCCGCCCAATCTTCCGCCGAAGTGCATTGTCCGTCGTCTTCCTCCTCCCAATTGTGCATAAACAGCCCTATTACGTCGTATCCCTGCTCTTTGAGTAGTAACGCCGCTACCGAGGAGTCCACGCCGCCGCTCATGCCCACAACCACCGTCTTACTCATAGCCCCGGCCTCGCATTCAAATACATATCGGCGTAGTTTTTCCCCTCGACTGCCGAAAAGTAGGCGCGAACGGCTATCATGGCGGCGTTGTCGGTGCAGAGCGGAAGGGGTGGGCAAACGACCTTGTACCCTTTCGCCTTGCCTAACGCAGCGATCTTCTCGCGCAAATACGAGTTTGCCGCCACTCCGCCCGCGAGCGCTATCGTGTCGAGTTTCGACCGCCTTACGCCTTCGAGCGCCGTGTCTACAAGCAGATCGACCGCTTCGGCGGTAAACGACGCGCATATGTCCGCGGCGCATATTTCTTCGCCGCGCTGACGAGCGTTGTGAATATAATTCACGACCGCCGTTTTGAGCCCCGAATAACTAAGCGACAGATCGGGATTGACTCCCTTTCCGTGCTTGTAAAATTTGATACAGGCGTTACCTTGCTTTGCGAGTTTGTCCACCTGCGGACCGCCCGGATAAGGCAGACCGAGCATACGCGCCACCTTGTCGAACGCCTCGCCTATCGCGTCGTCGCGGGTAGAGCCGAGCGTTTCGTACTCGTTGTACCCCTTGACTCTTATGACCGAAGTATGCCCGCCGCTCGCCACAAGCGCGACAAAAGGCGGTTTTAGATCTGTATCTATGTAGTCGGCGCAGATATGCCCCTCTATGTGATCGACCTTGACGAGCGGAATGTTTTTTGCAAGGCTTATCGCTTTCGCGGTAGAAACGCCGACGAGCAACGAGCCGATAAGTCCCGCTCCGTACGTAACTCCTATGCAATCTATGTCGTCGAGCGACAGTCCCGCACGTTCGAGCGCCTCATCCACGCACGGCAAAATGGCGTCGGTGTGACTGCGCGAAGCGACTTCGGGCACAACGCCGCCGTACTTTACGTGAATATCGATCTGCGACGCAACGACGTTCGAAAGTACCTTTCTGCCTCGAACGATAGCCACGGCGGTTTCGTCGCACGAACTTTCTATGCCCATTACCACGGGATTGCCGCCCCTCAGCGCGTCGAACTTTTGTTTTGTGTTTTGAGTATACATCTTATGCCTTTCTCAGATACTCGAATATGAATTCGTCTATCTTTCCGTCCATGACTGCAAACACATCGGGATCTTCGTAACCTGTGCGGTGATCCTTGACCATGGTGTACGGTTGGAACACGTAAGAGCGTATTTGGCTACCCCATTCTATCTTTTTGAGTTCGCCCTTGATTGCGGCGTTGCGTTCGCTCAGTTCCCGTTCTTTGAGTTCGGCAAGCCTGCTTATGAGCATTTTCATCGCCGTTTCGCGGTTTTGGATCTGACTGCGCTCGTTCTGGCAAGTCACGACTATTCCGGTGGGCAGATGGGTTATGCGAACCGCGCTGTCCGTCTTGTTGATATGTTGTCCGCCCGCGCCGCCGCTTCGATACGTGTCTATGCGAAGTTCGTCGGGCTTGATCTCGATCGAGGTGTCGTTTTCGATTTCGGGCATAACTTCGAGGCTCGCAAACGAGGTATGCCTTCGCGCGTTGCTGTCGAAAGGAGATATGCGCACAAGCCTGTGTACTCCCTTTTCGGCTTTGAGATAGCCGTATGCGTTTTCGCCTTTTACGATAAACGTCACGCTTTTAAGCCCCGCTTCATCGCCGTCCAAAACGTCCAGAACCTCTACTCCGAAGCCGTTGCGTTCGGCATACATTCTGTACATTCTGTACAGCATCTCCGTCCAATCCTGCGCTTCCGTTCCGCCCGCGCCCGCGTGCAAAGTGAGTATGGCGTTGTTCGCGTCGTACTCTCCTTTCAAAAGCGTGGTAAGGTGCAAAGTTTCAACCTGCTTTTCGAGTTTGCCCAAAAATTCTTCGAGTTCGGCGACAAGGCTGTCGTCGCCCTCTGCCTCTATGAGCGAAACGTATTCTTCGGCGTCTTTTATGAGCGACCGCTTTGATTTGAGGTCGTCGAGCCTGTCCGAAAGCGTCTTGGCTTCGGTGTTTATGCTTTGCGCTCGCTTCAAATCCTTGAAAAGTTCGGGATCTTCCTGCAATTTATTGAGTTCTTCGAGCCGTTCTTTGATTTTTTGCTCGTCGAACGCCTCGCAACAACCCTCAAACTTGGCTTTAACGTTTTTTATTCTTGCCTTTATTTCGTCTAAAACTATCATGAAACCTTACTTGTTATCCTTCAACATACAGCATTTTTTGTATTTTTTCCCGCTTCCGCACGGACACGGATCGTTTGGTCCCGGCTTTTTGCTCTTGCTGACCGTCTTGACCTGTCGCGTGCCGTCGCTGTTGACGGTGAGATCGACGTTTTGCGCCTCGCGCTTTTGCGGCGCCTTCTCGACGTTGACGCGCATAAGATATGCTACCGTGTCCTCGCGAATATTGTTGTTCATATCCTCGAACAAGTCGAAGCCCTCGCGCTTGTACATAAGGACGGGGTCGTTTTGTCCGTAAGCCTGCAAACCTATGTCGCGCCTCAGTCCGTCCATTATGTCTATATGATCGGTCCACTTGGAGTCCACGATCTTCAATAGGATTATGCGCTCGACTTCCTCGAAATCACAACCGAGTTCGGCGGCTTCCCTTATCTTCTCGTTGTAGACGCTGAGCATTTCGTCATAAAGAAGTTTCTTCAATTCCTCGATGTCATATTTGTCGAGAATTTCCTCGGTAAAGAACATTTCTTCGTCGGGCAAGAGTTTGCGGTGAACTTCCTTGTTGAGTTCCTCGTAATCCCATTCCGTCCAGTCGAGTTTGGGGTTGGTGTACGAATCGACTATGAGTTCGGACTGTCCCTTCATCATATTGAGTATGGTTTCGTGTACCGACTCGCCCATGAGAATACGATTACGTTCGGCATATACCGTCTTACGTTGAACGTTCATAACGTCGTCGTATTCGAGCACTTGTTTACGTATTCGGTAGTTACGCCCTTCGAGATCGCGTTGCGCGCTCTCTATTCCGCGCGACAATATCTTTTTGTCTATCGGAGTATCCTCGTCCATGCCGAACATTTCGGCAATACGCTTCATTCTGTCGCCGCCGAAAAGACGTATCATATCGTCCTCCATTGACAGATAGAACTTGGTGCTGCCTTCGTCGCCCTGACGTCCCGCACGACCGCGCAACTGATTGTCTATGCGGCGCGATTCGTGACGCTCGGTGCCTATTATTCGCAACCCACCCACGGCTTTTACTTCCTGTTTCTCCTTTTCGATATCGGTCTTGAACGAATCGTAAAGTTCCCTGAATATGCGCCTTGCTTCCAGAATTTCGGGGTCGTCGGTCTGGAAATATGCCGTCGCGTTGTATATGCTCTCCTCGCTCATGCCCTGAGCGCGCATACGTTGCATTGCCATATATTCCGCGTTGCCGCCGAGAAGAATATCTGTTCCGCGGCCCGCCATATTAGTGGCTATCGTAACTTGATGCTTTTTGCCCGCCTGCGCTATGATCTCCGCCTCGCGTTGATGGTTCTTGGCGTTAAGTACGTTATGCGGGATCCTGTGCTGCGAAAGGATCTTACTGAGTTCTTCGCTCTTTTCGACGGTAGTCGTCCCGACAAGCACAGGTTGCCCGACCTTGTAACATTCCTCGATATCTGCGAGAATGGCTCTTATTTTTCCGTTCTTGGTAGTAAATACAGCGTCGTTTTCGTCGATACGCTGACTGGGGATATTGGGCGGAATAACAACTACGTCGAGATTGTAGATTCCGCGGAATTCGGCTTCTTCGGTCTTTGCCGTACCTGTCATTCCGCACAACTTGCCATACAACTTGAAATAGTTCTGGAAAGTTATCGTAGCCCGCGTGCGGTTTTCATTCTGAATACGCACGTTTTCTTTTGCTTCTATCGCCTGATGAAGTCCGTCGCTGTATCGCCTGCCCACCATAACACGTCCCGTATGCTCGTCTACTATGAGAACTTCGCCGCTGTCCACGATATAATCGCTGTCTTTCTTCATGACGTAATTGGCTTTGAGCGCGTTGTTGATGTAGTGATTGAGTTCGGAATTATCTACCGCGGTGAGATCTTCGATATTGAAGAACTTTTCGGCTTTGCTTATGCCCCGTTCGGTGAGGTTGACCGCTTTCTTTTTCAGGTCGAGTTCGTAATCGCCGTTGCTCTCCTCGCCTTCGATCGCCTTTCCTTCGTCGTCGGTGTTGGTCGAAGCCTTCAAACCGCGCACGAACCTGTTCGCTATCATATACATATCGCTGCTTTTGCCGCCCGCGCTGCTTATGATAAGCGGAGTACGCGCTTCATCAATGAGGATACTGTCCACCTCGTCGATTATGGCGAAATTGAGTCCGCGTTGCACAAGTTGGGATTGATAAACCACCATATTGTCGCGCAAATAGTCGAAACCGAATTCGTTGTTCGTGCCGTAAGTAATGTCGCAGTTGTACGCCTCGCGTTTTTGGTCGTTCGTCATGCCCGCTATAATCACGCCTACGGTAAGGCCGAGAAATTTATGAACTTTCCCCATCCATTCGGCGTCGCGCTTTGCAAGATAATCGTTGACGGTAACGACGTGAACGCCCTTGCCTTCGAGCGCGTTGAGGTATGAGGGGAGAGTGGCGACGAGCGTCTTTCCTTCGCCTGTACGCATTTCGGCTATTCTGCCCTGATGCAAGGCTATGCCGCCCATGAGTTGAACTCTGAAATGGCGCATTCCCAAAACTCTACGACTTGCCTCGCGTACTACCGCGTACGCTTCGGGCAAAATGTCGTTTGTCGTTTCGAAATTTTCTTTCAACCTTTTTTTGAACTCGTCCGTCTTGGCTCGGAGTTGCTCGTCGCTCAATTGTTGCATCTGAGGTTCAAGACTCTCGATCTTATCCGCGATGATCTCCAATTTCGCCAATTGTTTGCGGTTGTCGCCGCCTTTTATAAATGATATTATTCCCATATGCTCCTCGATTTATATGATTCGTGTTGCCACTTTGGCGAATACTCCGCCATCTTTGTCTTTGTTCACATCCGCAAAAACGGTCAAACTTCCTTCTTCGAAGCACCGTCCCGCGCCGAATATCGCTCGCTCGGTGTCTCGATCCCCGATCCTATCGAATCCGTACACGATAAGCGCAACGTTTTCGCCGCGTTCGCACAGCCTCTTTGCGCGTTCGAGCGCAAGCATTGCTACGCGTATCGTTTCATCCTTGGCTCTGTCAAACGGAACTACGAACTCGCCGTTTTTGAGGCTCGACTCGTATTCGGGCACTATGCCGACGTATAACGATATCGCGCGAGTGAAGATCGCCGCAAGTCGTTTGGCGGCTTCCATCGTCATTTGATTGATTATAACCCTTTCGCCCTGTTGTAATCCCGGCAAGGCTTTCTGCACCTCTGCGCTGCCGAATTCGAAATTCCTGCGCGCGATAGCCGTGCTGTCGTTGAACCGCGGGCGAGGCTCATTCACCGCGTGTCCGTCAACGGCGCTCACCGCGATGAACATTTTTTGCGTTAGCGTAGTCGATACGGCGCCCTCTACCATGTCGCCGGGTCGAAGATCGTTTTCGTAAACGAGCGGAGCGGGTATCAAAATTCGCCCTATTCGATACTCGCCGTCAATAAATTCGAATATACCGCACTTCATTTCCGCCGACGAATCGACTTTGAAAAGTTCGTTGAGTTCTGCTCTCTTGCGTTCGGGCTGCGGCAAATAATCGCTGATAACGTAATCCGTCATGCGCCTTGTAAGATCTTCCTTGTTGAGCGTCGTAGGCGATTCCACGCGCATTTGCTGCGCTTCTTCGCGCAATGCGAAAATACTTTTTTGATTGAAACCCGCAAAAACTTTGTCGTAGATCGATTTCAATTCTTCACTCAAACTCTCGTAATCCACTACTTTCGCGGGACGATTCTTCTTTCGAGCCATAAATTGCTCCTCCTCCGAAAATCGACTTTAATTAAGTATATCATAAAAAATTAAATAAATCAAATATTTTCCAAAGTAATTTGAAAATCATTTAAAATGAGATTTTTTGCACCCCAAAAACTCTTTTGCGGCGCAAAAACAGGTTCGGCGGCAGACTTCGGCTCAGTCGGCGTAGCACTGACTAAAACTTGATTTCCGCTTCGCCGTACGAAACGCTTATTTTTTCGCCACCCATATCTACAATAAGCGCTCCGTCGCCATTTATGCCGACCGCGATCCCCTCGCCGCCGCGCACGATCACTCTCTTGCCCAAGGTGAAACAATTCTCTTGCAAAAACCCGATATCGGGCGAAATTATTTGGTCTAACACATTGTTTATTGTCCGAGCGGCAAAAATTTCAGTGTCCCCCTCGAAGTGCAAAGACGCGGCTATGCCCGATAGGTATTCGGGAATTTTGCAGTTGAGATCTATGCCTATGCCGACGACCGCTTTGTTCGGCGCGCCCTGCGCGAGGATCCCGCACACCTTCTTCCCGCTTACGTAAACGTCGTTTACCCACTTAATGCTTGCATCGTATCCGTATTCGATAAGCGTCTTGCATACGCCTATCCCCGCCGAAACGGTAAGCCGCGACGGAGAAAACGGCGCCGTCATCTCGGCAATGTGCAACTCCCCGTCCAGCGGAAAGCATATGCTGAAATACAAACCGCCCTCGCCCGAAAAGAACTTGCGGTTCATTCTGCCACGCCCCGCCGTCTGCGACATGGCAAACACTATGCCGCCGCAAGCCATCGCATCGTCGTTGGTACTCGCCGTCGTTTCGCGAACCAACACGCCCATATCGTAACAAAGTAACTCTTTGATTTTTTCACCGTCGAGAAGTTTCATATATAAATAATACACCAAATTAAAAAATTAAACAACTTTTTTTCTATTTTAACTTTACAAATCGGAATAAATGTTATATAATAAATTAAGACTTTTTATTAAGGAGAAGCGTATGATAAATCATTTATTGTCCTCACTCACTTGGGAGCAGTTCGTCAAAGACTATCTCGCCTACATAATCGGCGGTTTGGCTTTGATCGCTCTTATCGTTTTAATTGTATGTGTGTGCGTAACCAGAAAGAAAACCCAAAAGACGTCATACAAAGCCGATGAAATAGATCGCGCCGTTGACGAAGCAGCAAAAGAAAAGGCAGAGGCAAGAAAGCAAAACGCAGAGCAGAAACCTTCTCAGCCCGCCGAAAAGCAAGAACAAAAGCCCGCTCAACCCACCGAGGCACAAGAACAAAAGCCCGCTCAGCCTGTTAAGCAGGAGCAAAAACCTGTTCAGCCTACCGTAAAGCAGGAACAAAAACCCGCTCAACCTACCGAGAAGCAGGAGCAGAAGACCGCTCAGCCTACCGAGGCACAAGAACAAAAGCCCGCTCAACCTGTTAAGCAGGAGCAAAGGCCCGCTCAACCTGTTAAGCAGGAGCAGAAGCCCACTCAACCTACCGAGGCACAAGAACAAAAGCCCGCTCAGGAACAAAAACCCGCTCAGCCCGTAAAGCAAGAGCAAAAACCCGCTCAACCTACCGAGAAGCAGGAGCAGAGGCCCGCTCAGCCCGTAAAGCAAGAGCAAAAACCCGCTCAACCTACCGAGAAGCAGGAGCAGAGGCCCGCTCAGCCCACAAAGCAAGAGCAAAAACCCGCTCAACCTACCGAGAAGCAGGAGCAGAGGCCCGCTCAACCTGTTAAGCAAGAGCAAAAACCTGCTCAGCCCGCAAAGCAGGAGCAGAAGCCCGCTCAGCCCACAAAGCAGGCACAAAAACCTGCTCAAAAGCCAAATCACAAAGAAGCGGCAGAGGACGAAAATAACACCGACGATATCACTTTCGAGGCGGACGACATAGACCAGAACGAACAGCAGACAAACGCGCCCAAGCGCAAATGCAGTTATCGTATCGTCTACGACAAGGAAACAAAGACTTGGGAGATACGCAAAGATAACGCAAAACGAGTTATTCGTCGCGTGAACACCAAAAAGGAAGCGCTGG
This sequence comes from uncultured Clostridia bacterium, assembly GCA_947589465.1. GTDB lineage: Bacteria > Bacillota > Clostridia > Christensenellales > Pumilibacteraceae > CAG-552. The sequence continues at coordinate 11,415 of CANQAE010000037.1, forward strand.
AAATCGCGCAAAGACTTTGCGAAAATCAAGAACTCAATCTCGTTGTCCACAAAAAGGACGGCAAATTCCAAAAGAAACGATAATATCTTTATGATCGCGGCGGCAAATTCGCCGTCGCTTATGCAGGAGTCGCCTAATGGTATGGCATCAGCTTCCCAAGCTGACATCTGCGGGTTCGAGCCCCGTCTCTTGCTCCAAACGCAAAGCGTATTCCGTGACGGAATACGCTTTTTCCTTGTCCTCGCCTTTTTCTACGCTCGCTTTTTGTCCTCCGAGTTGTTTTGTTCGCCTAAAATATCTAAAAATCCACGAACCGAGGAGCGGATCTTTTGCTTTACTGTCGTTTTGGAAACCTTTAACATGCAAATTACCGTGCAAAAATAACGGCTCTCATCGGGAGCCGTTATTTTTGGAGCTGTTGACGGGATTTGAACCCGTGACCTCGTCCTTACCAAGGACGTGCTCTACCTACTGAGCCACAACAGCA
>CANQAE010000038.1 GCA_947589465.1 uncultured Clostridia bacterium
ATTTGAAGATGATTTGTCCAACTCAATTGTGTCAGCAGTGCTGACACTTTTTCATCCTCGCCGTAGAGTTCGTAAAATTGACGCATACGATAGAGCCCACGGCGGGTAAAGCCTTTCAGTTCGGGATAATTTTTAGCAAAGAAGTCGGCAAGCCCTTCTACATAGGCATCGCCGAAAGCCGCACCACGAGAATTTTCGGAAACATATTTGCCGATCTGCAAATACATTCCGATGAGTTCCTCGTTCACCTTATAAAATGCACTCTCTCGTGCGGACTGTATTATTTTTACAATTTCGGAATAGTTATTGTCGGGCACCATATTCGCCTCACTCCTTAGTTTCGACGATCTCCATAATATCGGAAATATCACACTTCAAAACCTTGCATATCTTCAAAAGGATCTCGAGGTTGACAGGCTCATCCTTTCCGAGTTTTGCAAGCGCAGTCGTAGTCATGCCCGTGGCAAGACGCAGGTCCTTTTTCTTCATATCTTTGTCAATCAGTAATTTCCATAATTTTTTATAACTGACCGCCATAGAACACCTCTCAACTATCATTGGCTATATTATAGCATAGTTTTAAAGCAAATGCAATCAAAAATCTATAATTTAGACTTTATTTCAACAAAATAAAAGAGCAGAGATGTTTCTCCCTGCTCTTAATACGAACTTACTGTTTTTGAACTCTTATTTATTGAATTTATCCCCAAGAATATTTACCTTGTGCTAAACTATTTACGGTATTATTTTGTTTTTCCGACATATTAATATCCTCCGTTTGTTGTTTTTTTTGGTTTGACTGACAGGTCTTACCTATTCTAAACAAACGGAGTTTTTTTGTCTACCTCATCGGCATAGCCTTCACTGAACCCCGCCACTATGGCGGGGTTTTCGTTTTACAAAAAAAGTCTCTCGGTAAACCGAGAAACTTTTTTATCAACAATAATTATCTAATGCAAAAATCCATAAGATAAAATATCTTGTTAATCAGGCATTATCGGCGGAATCCTTAAATTCGAGTTGGAAGTAAGTTTCATAATTTGGGCCTTGAGTAGTAGCATACATCCACAACGTTCCCAATACTTTGATTTTGAGGAATCTGTCGCCAATTATAACAACCGTCTGATTGCTATTCCAACCTGCAAACACGTAATTTTCGATCGTGCCAACATTTTCGGGAATAATTATACGTTCGATAGACGAACAAGACTTGAACGCCCAGTTATCGATCTCGGTAAGACTTTCGGGAAGAGTTACAGAATTGAGTTCGGTACAACCGCTGAAGCAGTAGTCGCCGAGTACTTCGATGCCTTCCGCAAGAACTACAGTTTCCAATGCAACGCAACCTAAGAACATACCGGAACTGGAACCGCTACCTTCGAGTATGGTAATCTTAGTACCCTCCTTGAAAGTAACTTCTCGAAGAAGCGCACAATTCATAAACGTACCTTGTGCAACGCCGTCTGCAAATGCGTTCGAAGGAATTTCGAGTTTCGTAACAAGTGTATTGCTGAGAGCAAGTGCGCCGAACGATACAGAACCTGTTTCTTTCGGGAATGTAATATTTGCAAGTTTCGAACCTTGGAATGCACTTTTGCCTACCATGAGTTGCGCTTCATCATTGAATACCAATGTAGCGACCTGAGAATCTTGGAATGCGGAGTCACCGATGCTCAACAAGTTAGCGGACAATTTAAGCGAAACTATTGCCGTACCGTTGAATGCACTCGCACCTATGCTCGTTACTATGTCGGGTATATTAACATTTGCAAGAACTGCGTCGTCATTGAACGCGTTGTCAGGTATTTCGGTAATGCGATCGATAAGAGTGACGCTGTTAAGCAATACGCAATTAGCGAATACGCTTGCGCCGAGCGTCAAAGGCTCAACTACGTTCGCGTCTGCGGTAAACGTAACGGTCGCAAGAGTCGCGCATCCGTCGAACGCGTTAGCGCCTATCGAAGTAACATTCTTGGTAATAGTGATCTCCGTAAAGCCGCAACCCTTGAATGCGTTGTCGCCTATCGTCAACAGACTGTCGGGCAAAGTGAACTTCTTGACATTTACGCAACCGCTGAACGCGTTAGCGCCTATCGAAGTAACTCCTTCCGGAATAGCGATTTCATCCAATTCGAGAGCAAAATCTACGAATGCGCTGTCGGGTATTTCGGTAATAGCCGCAGGAAGGATTAGTTTCTTGACGGTAGAAGTACCGGTGGTAAGCGCCTTCTTTATTGCAGCAATCGGAGCGTCGGAGTTCGTCAAGTCAAGAACGCCATCTTCGTCGGGATTAAGATTACCGTTAAACTCATAAAAGAAGTATTCGGTAGTGTCGTCGGCGCTCTTAATCACGTTGTAACTTATATCTTTGGAAGTTACGTTTTCAATCTTGAACAAATCATTTCCACCGAGATCAACCGTATCGGCTGTAAAGTTGTTGAAGGCATTAGCGCCGATCTGAATAGCGCCGTTTACCTGAGTAATTGCCGAAAGATTTATCGAAACCATCTTGGAATTCTCGAACGCATTTTTACCTATAAGGGTAATCTTCGACGTATCGAAATTTGTAAGGTTCGGGCAATTGGAGAACGTATAGCCGTTCAATTGCGTGCAAGTAGCAGGCAACTTAATGGTAGCAAGCGACGTGCACCCGTCAAATACATAAGAATTAGTTGTCAAATTAGCCTTTCCTGTCGCAGACGAAGTGCCTATTGCCGTCAATTGAGTATTTGTAAGATCTATCTCTTCCAAAGACGTGCAATTCTGGAATGCATAGTTTGCTATGAATGCAAGAGTATTCGGCAAAGTTACTGACGTAAGATTAGCGCAGTTCTGGAACGTATAAGTATTGATTCCATTGAATGTAAACGAACTGAGATTCATAGTCGTAATAGCCGTACCCGCAAACGCATATGTTCCTATTGCGTTGGTATTGGCAAGAGGCATTCCGACGATATCGATATTTGCAAGACTCGAACAGTTGTAGAAGAGTTTGGACGGAATCGCGGTAAGCGTCTTGGGAAGCGTAACGCTTGTAAGTTGTGCGCAACCTTCGAACAGCGATGTACCAAGCGCAGTTCCCTTGTATCCGCTGAGGTCCATGGTCGTGATCGCCGTGTTCTTGAATACCGAATTACCAAACTTGGTGATCTTGGAAGCGTCGAACCTCACTTCTTTAAGTGACGTGCAATCTTCGAACATGCTACTCGGAAGTTCGGTGAACTTAATATCATTCATATCTACAACGGTAAGCGAATTAAATCCTTTGCACATGCTTGCAGGCGGAGCGATCGTAGCGTCGCCGAAGTCGATCTGCGTAATCGGGCAACCGAGCCAAGGAGAAGTTCCCCACTTGGTAATCTTCGACGAAAGCGTGATCGAATCAAACGCGCAATTTTCGAAGCAACTCGTTCCTATCATGACAACGTTTTTAAGATCAATATCCGAAAGTTCGGTGCAGCCGCTGAATACATATGCGCCGAGTTCTATGTTGGCAACTTCGGGAAGTATAACTTCGGTAAGCGAAGTACACTTTTCGAACGTCCTTGCCGCCGTTGTAATCTGCCCCGTCTTATTGGAATTGGAGAAGAATTTAAGACTTGTGCACTTTGACATATCTATGCTTTCAAGATCTGTACATCCGCTGAACGCATATGTGCCAAGGAATGTGATTTTCGTAGGCAACTTAACGGTTGTAAGCGATGTGCAGTTCTGGAAGTCTTTGCCGCCGAGTGCGGTAAGAGCGTCGCAACCCTCCATATTGACAGATACGAGGTCGGCGCAATCCAAGAACACAGAAGATGTCCTATCGGTACCGCTAGTGGGAACAACAAAAGTTTTGAGTTTTGTGCACTTCGACAAATCTACTTCGGTAAGTCCTGTACCCATAAACGCCTTGGTACCTATGCTCTCAAGTCCGGTGAGTTTTGTGAAATCAAACGACTTAAGATTTGTAAGTCCTTCGAACATGCTGTTGGGTATGCTCTTCAATCCGCCGATCGTTTCGTCGTCAAGCGTAATTGTAAGATTATCGAATCCCTTGAAGAAGTTCGCGGGATATGTTATTGCGGTGCCTGCCTTGTTTGTTCCTCTCAAAACAAAGGACGAAAGTTTGGTTCCGTTTGCCCAACTCGACATAGCACCTTTATACGTAGTTACATTTTCAAGACCGTTGATCGTAGTAAGAGACGTACAGCCGTTGAACGAGTTATTGGCAATAGTTGTAATAGTATCCGGCAGAGTTACTTCTCTAAGGTTCGTACACAAAAGGAACGCAGAATAAGGCAAAACCGTGAACTTGGTATTGGATAAATCTATTGTTTCAAGAGAAATACAACTTGAAAACATTCCCATACCCGAAACTTTTGTACCGGTTCCCGGATCGGTAAACTTATTGAAATCGTTAGGCAACTTGACGGTTGTAAGTGATTTGCAACCTGCGAATACTCTCGACCCGTATTTGGTGAGATTAGTGCAAAGCGACATATCTATGGTTGTAAGCGATTTACATCCCGCGAAAGCCTCATTGCCTATTTCTTTCAAAGAATTACCCGGTATAAAAGATACTGTTGTAAGATCAAGACAATTACGGAACGCTCCTTCTTCGATCGTAGTTACCGACGCGGGTATTACTATTGACTTAAGCCCAACTATGCCAGCAAACGAACCGTTACTTATTACCGTCGTGCCATCGGGTATATTAAATTGAGTTAAATTGCCAAACACAAGTACTATATTATTGTTCTTATCGTATATAATCTTGTTATTGTTGTCTATCGTGAAATTGGGATTGCCATCGTCGTCAGTCCTTATTTCACTGACAGCACATCCATCGAGGACACCGACCATAGTTCCGGCAGCATTTTTTACACTGAAAGTTTTAACCGTATCGGGAACACGAAGTGTACGGAAATTTGCACAGTTTTTAAACATTTGCGCGCCGAGCGTAAGTTCGGTTACCGACGGGTCGCTATCAGGAATGATAAATTCGCTTATTGACGTATTTTCAAAGAGTTGCTGACCCAAAGTCTTGGTCATTATATTCTTGTTTTGAGTAAAAGTAACAGTTGTGAGTTCTTTATTTCCGCTGAACGCCCATCCTTCCAAAGTTTCGAGATAATACGGGAGTTCTATCTGTTTTAACGACGAACACGAAGCGAAACAACTTCTGTAAATCGTGAGCAGAACATCACTATTATTTGCGGCAAATTTTATCGATGTAAGATTACGTTGATTATTGAATACATAACCGGTTGAGGTTCCGGTACTTATGCTTGTTTTACCGAGCGACTTGAGATGTCCTCCTTCGGCAAAAGTTATTGACTTGAGATTAGCATAAACAAAATTGTAATCAGATGCAAATGCACTATATCCTATCTCGGTGACCGAAGCGGGAATAGTAATGTTTTCTATACCTGTGTATGCAAACGCACTATCACCTATAATAGTAACTTTGTCAGGAATCTCTATTGTCTTAATCGGACAATAGGCGAATGCATAGTTACCTATTTTAGTAGTATTATTAGGTAATTCGATTGGGAAAGTCGCATATTCAAAGGCATTCGCACCTATTTCCAAACTAAACTCCTCGCTCTCGGTAAATTCAACTTTATCTAATGAGCAAGTAGAATTAATAACGCTATTATAACTGCTGAATTGTACAAATGCATAACTGCCGATGTAAGTAAGTCGTTTGGGGAATTTAATCGTCTTAAGTTTAGGCATTTCGGAGAAAATACCTTTACCGGATGTTGTTCCATATGAAGATGAAGACGTCGAATCTTCTATTCGAAGTTCAGACTTGCCGCCCTCGACAAATTCGATCGTATTAACATTATCGCATCCACCCAAAAATTTATACACATTGACAACGGTATTGGGAATAATAACTTTTGTGAGCGAATCGAGGTTATAGATGAGCGGATCGGCAACAGAACCTGTATCGCCAAGTGCCGTCATTCCTTCGGGGAACTCTATCTCCTCTATACTGTGTCCCGAATAAGTAGAATCGTTTTCGAATGCTCTATGATTAATTTTGATATCCAATACGTCGTCGGGGTTCTCCTCGTTAGCATTTTCGGTCTTTACGAGGGTAGCGAAAGTGATCTTTTTGATACCCGAAATATTGTTGAACGCATAACCTGCTACGGTGCGAACAGTACCGGGTACGGTGATGTCGCCCGTCACATTCGCGGGACAATAGATTAATGTGTCGGCAACGAACTGCTTTTCGCCGTTCTTTACCTCTCTCGTTGAATACAGAATACCTTGAACCGAAATATACGAGGTATTTTCTTGATCGACATTCACTTCTGCAAGTCTGCCGCAGCCTTGGAATATCCTAAGGTATCCCTTGTCGTCACGTTGAAGAAGTATGACGTTCTTGGGAATATTGATACTCGAAAGTTCGCTACAATTCTGGAACGCTTTGTCGCCTATCATTGTAAGGTTATCGGGTAATTGTACATTATCCAATCTGTAACAGTTTTGGAATACCGCAACACCGAGACTGTATAGCGTATTGGGCAACGTAAGAGTGGTAAGAGCACCGCATTGAGCGAACGCACTATCCTCAATTACAAGACCAAGGTCATCCTCGCCTAACGTGCCGTTATTAAAGATAACTTCGCGCAAACTTTCGCATTTATAAAAGGCTTGCTTTCCTACTCTGCGTACAGTATCGGGGATAGTGATCTTGGTAAGACCTGCAACTTCCTTGAACATCCCTTCGGGCACGTTGACCATGCCGCTCGGAAGCGAATATTCGCCTTCGAAATCGATAGGGAAATACAACAATCTGTTGTACTCATCGTCGAATACAACGCCCTTGTCGTCGATAGCGTAGTTCGGGTTTTTGCCCTGAATAACGATAATTTTTACTGTCGTACCGAGTACTTCGGTAATATTGAATTCGGGGCAAGCGGGTCCTATTGTCAAAGATTCCACATAACCCGATCCGCTCGTCGACTTAAATGCACCTGCAGCAAACGAAACTTCGCTTCTCGAAGAACCGGAAGTCGTAACCTCGAGTTCCTTGATAAAGTTTGTAGCGCCGAATGCGTTTTCACCGAGATAAACAAGGTTTGCGGGAAGTACGAGTTTATACCTTGTGACAGGATAGTCGGCGGTACTACTCGAACTTACGTTATAAAACGCTTGTTTCTCGATTTTGAGGTCGGGACTTGCATCGGTGCCGAGGAATTCAAGGACTTGTATATGAGAGCAACCCTTGAACGCTTCTTCACCTATCGTCTCAACCAATGCGGAGATCGTAAGCTCGCGCAAAGCCTTATTGTCTTTGAATGCAGCCTTGCCGATATGTTGTACGTCGGTGGCTATCGAAACTTTGCCATCGGCGGGCGTTATCGCATGAGGATAGAACACAAGTTCCTTGTCGCCATCATCTCTCGTCATATAAAGTACGTTGTCCGTTGCCGAATATTTTGTACTACCTTTCTCTACGGTAAGGTGCGTAAGGTTGGTAAATTCCCGTAACAACGTTGCCGAAATAGACTGTACGCGCTTGGGAAGATTAAATGTATCTACGCTCGGACAATTGTCGAACGAAGTGTCGTACAATACTATGTTTGTTGCTTCTTTTTCGTCTTGTCCCGCGGGAAGGAAATCGATAGTTGTAAGACCGTATGTCTTGGTGAATGCGCCTTGTTCGATTTCCTCTACGGAGGCAGGTATATGAATGATCTTCAAACCGCGCAACTTGTTATCATCGCTCAACGTAAGCGTGCTGAAAAACGCGCCCATACCTATGATTTTCGTACCTTTCGCTATCGTGTATTCGTCATACTTATGGGTGTTGTCATAAAGTCTGCCATACGGATAGTAGAAAAGTTTGTTCAAATTGCCGTCATCATCGTTCTCATAAACTACGCCTTCTATCGAACAATACTTGGGCGTGTCTTTGTTATCTGCATAATGATAGATGTTTACGTTTACCAATCGACTATCGGACTTGAACGCTTCGCCGCCTTCACCCATGTGGATCGCGGTCACCGTATCCGGAATGTTGATCTCGGTAAGATTCAAACAACTTTGAAAATTCTCCACTTGCGTTACTCGTTTGTCCTTGTACATTGCAGGTATGGTAAGACGAGTCATGCTCTTGTAAGAATCATTCTTAGTTGCCGTCCAACCGCCTTTGTTATCAACAAATGTGACTACCAAAACCCAACGCGCGTAGGCAGTTATATCCGCGTCGAATATACCGCCCGTCAACGCTTGCGTGCCTACGCCATTCTCGTTGGTGTACTTATTATTTGTCGTGAAATCATGTTGATTGCCTACGAATACGTACCAGCCTTCGAACATATAACCGGGTACAATTTGTTGCGGTACAGGCCAATTGAAGTTTGTCGATGCGTATGTAAATACCGTCGGGTCGATTTCTTCGTCAGTGCCATCTACCTCCAAGCCCTCAAAGTTGAGGTCGAACGAAACGTTGTGCGTATGCGGCGTCCACTTTGCAAAGAACTCGGTGTCGCCGTCGAAAATATACGTTCCGAGCGTGTATTTTTCTCCGCCGCCGCTGTATGCGTTATTATAGAATCCGGCGAACTCATAACCTGTTCTCTTTTGATAGTTGTTTACAAACAGTTCTTTACTGTTATATGCCGTTGTATTATATATAATGGAATCGGTGTCGTTGAAATCGATCGGATCGCCCTTTTGCTTGAACATCGAACCGAAATACAAATTATCGAAGCCCATTGCAAGTTTGATCTCGTTTGCTTTAACCGTGATTGTCTTCCATTCCTCGGTGCCTTGTATCTTGATCTTTACCTCGGTGGTCTTTCCTGTAAGCACTATCTCCTTCTCGGTCGCATTGGAAACGGTAATTTCCTCTCCGTCTGCTACCTTTATTACAAATTCATGCTTACCGAATACAGCGTCCCATTTAAGTTTGCCTGCTTCGTAATATACGTTACCGATGCTACCCTTCGTAATTTTGAACGCTTCGCTTTCGGGCGAATCTTCTGCCGAGGTCTTGCCTTTCGCTACTATCGTTATGGTAGTATCTGCCGTAATATTCGAATCGGTAAGAGTCAACGTCTCACCGGTGACGGTTTGTGTCTGCCCGTTGATTTTTACTTCGTAACCTTGCGCACCGTTGATAGGATCCCATGTAAGGTCGGTGCCTTCGAGACGAATGTTTTCGGGTACTGCAAGTTTTACTTTGTTATATGTCTTTTCGGATGCAACCGGGCTGTTGTATCCGAACGCCGTCGGCTGTACCTTTATCGTTACAGATTGCGGATCAAGGTCCCTCAACGTTGCTTTCGCTTCCTGTACCGTTGATCTAACATTGTTTATCTCTACTACATAGCCGGTCGCATTCGTTACGCTGTCCCAACTTATGTTCTGCGTCGCTTCGTCTACGTTTATGTTCGCTACGCTGTCGAGCACTCTGTTGTATGTGTACGGATCCGACTCGCTCGCCGAGAATCCGTTCGCCGTCGCCTTTACCTTGAACACATAGCCGTTTTCGGGTATATCGCATGCCGAAAAGTCCGCATGACCTACGCGGTTGGTATCGTCAAGTTTTACTTCGAGCGTTTGATCGCCTGTCTTTGTCGTTACCGTAAGTTCGTAACTCTCGGCATTATCCACTCTATTGAATTGTACGGTGTTCCCTTCGATCTTGAATACCGATACGCGCGCAAGTCCTTTATGTACATAGTATCTCGTCGTTGACTTCTCGCCTACCGTTACTTTTATCTCGTATTCGCCCTCGACACTGAGCGTACTTGCGGGAATCGTGTATTCGTTGCCGCTTACCTGCGGGGTAACTGTTTCGCCGCTAGGCGTCTTGATCGACAATGTTGCGCTTTCGCCTGTCCAGGTCACCTTTCCGTTGTAAACGGATACTTCGGGCGCACCGTCAAGATCGCTCGCCCACAACGCGTACAATGTCGTGTTCTCGTTGAGGATCTGAAATTCATACTTATATGTAAGTTTTGCTTTCTCGTTGCTTGCGCTTACATACCAGCCGAGAAATTTGTCGCCGCTCTTGCTCGGTTCGGCTATCTTATTTATATCTACTATTCCGCCTTTCGTCTGTACGGATTCGATAGTCGTATCCGTATTTTCAAACTTGGCGGTAAATTCCGGATTTCTCGCTATTGCGTCTATGTATTTTGCATATAACGTCGTATTCTTCGTGATCGCGCTCTCGAAGTCGAATTCATTCTCTAATCCTTCGTCTGCGTACCACCCTGTGAATATGCTACCGTTTTTCGTCGGGCTGTTAGGCCTTGTCGCCTTCTTCCCGTTCTTTACCGTCTGCTCATTTACCGCAGATCCTCCGCTCGTTTCGAACTTTACTTTGAAATTCGTTTCGCGCAAGAATGTATACGCTTTATTCTTGTACTCGAAATTCATTTCGTTGTAGTTGTCCAGCGTCGCTTCTATCTTCGTGTCATCATCAAATGTGAGTATGAGCGTGTTGCCGGCAAACCGATAAGTCCCTTGCCTGTTCTCGCCTGCGACTTTGAACGTGAACTTATTATTGTCTTCGAGCGTGATCCTGTAATCATCGTTCGTCACACAATAATATGCTCCGCCTTCAGGTCCCGCCGGCTCTACCGGTTCTTCCGGTGTACAGCCGACTACGGCGAATACGGCACAGACCAACATTGCTAAAATTGTTAATAGCACTGTGAGTTTCCGTTTCATTTTCGACTTCTCCTTTATCCACTTCGGGATATGTATTTATAGTTGTGTCTATTATATCACTCTATCCAATGTCTTGTCAAGTAATTTACACAAACTTTTCCGATTAATTTTAATAATCATACTCATCTCCTAAATGTTGTATATTTTATTCCACAATAACACTATTATGCATAACTTCCCCGCCAAAATTCTATATCGTACGGTGGCTTTTGTGAAAATTGTGCATTTTTTGCTTTTCTCGTATTTCGAGCATATATCTTCATAATTTACAGCCGAAAAAAGTCATATTTTTCTTTCGTAGAAACTGTTGAAATAGCAAAATATAATTCGTTTTGAAAAAATGAACGAAAAATCTGCATGTTAAATCTGCTTTTTGCCCCTTTTTGCAGGAATATGCGCCAAATCAGGCGGAAAAGCCGAAATAAAAGTCCGTTTGCTTTTATACGCAAAAAAACGTAAAAAAACGACAAAGTCCATTTTTCGACAAAATAATTTTTAGTGCATTGCAACGGATTGACACTTTATAGTTTTATTATCAAGGCGAACAATGAAAAACATCGAATGCACCGAATTTTTGCGTTTGAAAGATTTGCAGGGCACACCCGACATAAAGATCATTACAGGCTTACAATGATTGGGCAAGCCCTACTTATGAAAAAGAGTCTAACAAAATGCAAACTTATTTTGTGGACTTTTATTGAATCCCGCCAATATGGCGGGTTTTTCTTATTACAATAAATATCCACCCGACAAACGGGTGGTTTTTCTTTTTCGGCATAGCCTTAATCTTTACTGGCAGCGCACAAGTGCGCTTATATTTGACCTGCCAGCCATGCATCCTTTACTTGCCACCCGTAAACGGGTCGCGCGGGTCAAATATGCTTAATTGATCTGTTTCTTTATCCAACTTAATTGGTTCGCTATGTGGTTCGTTATTGCTTTGGTATCTTTTCCTACCGTATCTCAATCCTTTCCGTTGGCTTTTTTGTCGTTTTTCTCATTCCCCTATTGATTTTCCTTTTTTTAATGATTTACTATCCCTATGGAACGAACTTGTTCCTTTTTGTTGTCCCGACTGCTGTTGCATCTGTTTTTGTCGAGGAGAACTGCCGCAACGACGGTAGAATCGTTCT
>CANQAE010000039.1 GCA_947589465.1 uncultured Clostridia bacterium
CCCTTGCCGCTCTCCGTCGTTACCAGCGGCTCATCTTCGAATACACCTTTTATCGTTACGTCGCCTTTTATCTCGAATGTGTATTCAAGATCTTCGTTGAGCCTTGCTTCTTTGTTCTCGCTGCTCTCGAATTGCGTCAAATACTTTCCCTCGTCGGGAACGCATCTTACCGTTATTTCAGTCCCATCATAATATCCTTGTTCGCTCGTAGGCTCGATCTCTATTCGTCCCTCGCCCGTAGGCTCTATGTTCACCCTGTATTTCTCTTTCTCGACAAACGTTGCCTTTATTTCCGTGTCATTGCTTATGTAAAAACTATAATACTTACCGCTGTTTAATTCTTTCGCTTCACCGTTTATCTCTAATTTCTCCGTCTTGTATCCCTCGGCGGGCGTGACAGTTATCGAAATCAGCGTCCCCTCTTTTTGCGTTTCGCCCGTGGGACTTACCGTTACTGTTCCTTGTCCTTCCTGCGTTACCTCTACCTTACATTCGCGTTGATCTCTGTATGCCGCGATGATGTGCGTGTCCTTGCTTATTCCGTATATTATATACTCGCCACTAATTAATTTATCTTTCGCTTCTTCTCCGTTTACCGTAAAACTTTGGAGTACTTTCCCTTTCTTCGCTTTCGTCTTTACCGTTATTCTCTCGCCCTCTTTGTACAAATTGCCGCGCTCTCCCTTGGGCGATATTGTTACTTCTCCGTCGCCCACTGCCTCGCACGTTACTTCGTACAATCGCGCATATTCTACCTCTATCTCGGTGTCCTTCGCTATATTAAATTCGTATTTGCTCTCTGCGTTGAGTACCTCTTGTTCTCCGTTTACTTCGAATCCCGTTACTATATTTCTTTCTTTGGGCGTCACCGTTACTTGTACTCGCTCCCCCGCTTCGTATTTGTTCCCCTCTCTTTCGGGCGCAAATGTTACCTCGCCACGCTCTACGTCGTTATTTACCGTGACTTTGTAGTATGTAATCGTTTCGCCGCCGTCGCATCCTATTGCCGCTATCGCGCTGATGCTCATTACCATTGCTATGCATATTGCATATATTATTACTTTCTTCATTATACCTCTCCTTTTTTTAATTACTTTCTATATATTATTATATGATGTATATATTATACATGCATTTCGTTTTTCTGTCAACTGTTTTTATGCGGGGATTGGGGCGGGAGCAGGACGGGTAGATTAAACGACAAAAAAACCGCTTAAATTGCTTTAAGCGGTTTTTTTGTTTTATTTGTGGTGTTGTTTATTATTGAATACCTTGTGCTATCATAGCCTCTGCGACTTTCTCGAAGCCTGCGATATTAGCACCCATAGCGAAGTTATCGGTATGACCGTACTTCTTCGCTGCGGCAGCCATATTATGATAGATATTGTTCATCATAGCATGAAGTTTGCTGTCTACTTCTTCGGCAGTCCAACTAAGACGCATACTGTTCTGGCTCATTTCGAGAGCGGAAGTTCCTACGCCGCCTGCGTTTGCAGCCTTTGCGGGAGCAAAGAGCAAGCCTTTGGTCGAAAGGAATATTTCAACAGCCTCATTGTAGGACGGCATATTTGCGCCTTCGATCACGCAACGGCAACCGTTCTTGACAAGTTCCTTCGCGTGCTGAACGTTGATATCGTTTTGCGTAGCGCACGGAATTGCAATGTCGGTGGGCACGCCCCATACTCGGAGTTCGTCCATAGACTTGGTTTCGAAGTATTTTGCGCCCTTGTGGGTGTCGCAGTACTCGGAAATACGAGCACGCTTCTCCTCTTTGAGTACGCGAACTGCTTCGACGTCGATACCGTTCTCATCCAAGATCCAGCCGTTAGAGTCGGACATTGTGATAACCTTTGCGCCGAGTTCGGTTGCCTTTTGTGCGCAGTAGATAGCAACGTTACCGCTACCTGTGATGGTAACTCTTTGACCCTTGAACGACTTGCCATGGTCATTGAGCATTGCTTCGCCGAGATAAACGATACCGTAGCCGGTTGCGGGAGTCCTTATAAGCGATCCGCCATAAGTAAGACCCTTGCCGGTAAGAACGCCTTCATAGAGTTTGGTGATCTTCTTGTATGTGCCGTACAAGAAGCCGATCTCACGTCCGCCTACGCCGATGTCGCCTGCGGGTACGTCCACGTCTGCGCCGATATGCCTATATAACTCGGTCATAAAACTCTGGCAGAAACGGAATACTTCGGCATCGCTCTTTCCCTTGGGATCGAAGTCTGCGCCGCCCTTGCCGCCGCCGATGGGGAGTCCGGTAAGGCTGTTTTTGAAGATCTGCTCAAAACCAAGGAACTTGATTATGCTGAGGTTTACCGAGGGATGGAAACGAAGTCCTCCCTTGTAAGGTCCGATTGCGTTGTTGAATTGAACACGAAAACCGCGGTTTACATGGGGAACGCCCTTGTCGTCGGTCCAGGGAACTCTGAACATAATTTGACGATCGGGCTCAACAAGACGTTCAAGCAAAGCGTTTTGCTTATACTTTTCTTCGTTTGCCTCGATAACCTGCGAAAGAGTGTTGAACACTTCTCTTACGGCTTGGGTGAATTCCGGTTGTCCGGCATTCTTTTTTTCGGTCATTTCAAGAACTTCTGAAATGTATGACATAATTCTTTATCCTCCATAAAGAAAAATTTTTTCTTGCGGTTATAATATACCATTAAAGCCTTTTATTGTCAAACAAAAAACGGGTTTTTTGTACGAAATAAATATATTTTTAAGTAATTTTTTTCGGTACAAGCGTCGTTTTAGTTCTTTTTCTCGCTCGGAACGTCAGGTCGGGCGTTTTTGCTTATCGTATCTTTCTTTTTTATACAAAAATGCCTCCCCCGATAAGAGAGAGGCAAAATTAATTACTTGCCGAGCGCTTCTTCCACGGCTACCGCTACCGCTACCGTTGCGCCTACCATAGGATTATTGCCCATTCCGATAAGTCCCATCATTTCGACGTGCGCGGGAACAGAGGACGAACCTGCGAATTGCGCATCCGAATGCATTCTGCCCATTGTGTCGGTCATGCCGTACGAAGCAGGACCTGCCGCCATATTGTCGGGGTGGAGAGTTCTGCCCGTGCCGCCGCCCGACGCGACCGAAAAATACTTCTTGCCGCTGTCGTAGCAAAGTTTTTTGTACGTGCCGGCAACGGGGTGCTGAAATCTCGTGGGATTGGTGGAATTGCCTGTAATCGAAACGTCAACTTTTTCGAGTTCCATTATGGCAACGCCCTCGCGAACGTCGTCCGCGCCGTAGCATTTTACGAGCGCGCGTTCACCGCTCGAATACGGGTACTCGCCGACTATCTTCAACTTGCCCGTAAAATAGTCGTATTCGGTCTGTACGTACGTAAATCCGTTTATGCGGCTGATTATCATAGCCGCGTCTTTGCCGAGTCCGTTGAGAATGACTTTGAGCGGACTTTTGCGAACCTTGTTCGCCGTGCGCGCTATGCCTATCGCGCCTTCTGCCGCAGCAAAACTTTCGTGTCCCGCCAAAAAGCAAAAGCACGAAGTCTTTTCGTCAAGCAGCATCGACGCGAGATTGCCGTGTCCCAACCCGACTTTGCGTTGCTCCGCCACCGAACCGGGGACGCAAAACGCCTGCAAGCCTTCGCCTATCGCAACCGCAGCGTCCATAGCCTTCTTGCAACCTTTCTTGATCGCTATCGCACACCCGACCGTGTACGCCCAACTCGCATTGTCGAACGCTATGGGTTGAGTTCCTTTGACTATCGCGTCCACATTGATCCCCTTGTCGAGGCAAATTTTTCTCGCTTC
Source organism: uncultured Clostridia bacterium (assembly GCA_947589465.1). GTDB lineage: Bacteria > Bacillota > Clostridia > Christensenellales > Pumilibacteraceae > CAG-552. The sequence continues at coordinate 3,780 of CANQAE010000039.1, forward strand.
TTCGAGATCCTTTATTCCGTTTGCAGCCAAAACTTTGTTTATGCCGTCTATTCTCTTTTCGTAACCTTCGAAAGTTATCATATCCGCCTCCTATTGCTTGCGCGGGTCGATATACTTTGCGGCATTATCGAATCTGCCGTAATGACCCGTAGACTCACGGAGCGCCTCATTCGCGTCCATACCTGCCTTGATCTTATCCATCATTACGCCCAACCTGACAAACTCGTACCCTATTACGAGGTTGTTCTCGTCAAGCGCAAGTTTCGTAATGTACCCCTCGGCGATTTCGAGATATCGTACTCCCTTTGCGTCGGTGCTGTAAATCGTCCCGACCTGCGAACGATGACCTTTGCCGAGGTCTTCGAGTCCCGCGCCTATCTCCAATCCGTCGTCCGAAAAGGCGGACTGACTTCTTCCGTATACGATCTGCAAAAACAACTCGCGCATTGCCGTGTTGATCGCGTCGCAAACAAGGTCGGTATTGAGCGCTTCCAAAATCGTCTTGCCCGGCAGGATCTCGCCCGCCATTGCCGCCGAATGGGTCATGCCCGAACAACCTATAACTTCAACCAACGCTTCTTTTATTATTCCCTTCTTGATATTGAGCGTAAGTTTGCAAGCGCCCTGTTGCGGTGCGCATCTGCCCACGCCGTGCGTAAGACCGCTTATGTCGCAGATCTCTTTTGCCTTGACCCACTTGCCTTCTTCGGGAATGGGCGCGGGTCCGTGATTGGGACCCTTGGCAACGCATACCATATTTTCCACTTCTTTAGAAAAACGCATATTAATCCTCCATATTGTTGATCGATAAATATTCTACCACTTTTTTCGAAATTTAACAACGATTTTGGCTTGCTAAATCCAAATCATATATCTTTTTTATTTACTTTTGCCTCGAAAAATGCTAAAATCTATACATATCCCATCGGAGGTTATTATGGAAACAGGTATCAAAGGAAAAAAAGAACGCGTTATCCCCTACGAACAAACCGCTGAATATATTTCGAGCGGGCTGCTGCCCGTCTTTGCCACGCCGTGCATGATCCAACTTATGGAAGAAACGTCGCGCGTTTCGGTCGAACCTTTTTTGAGCGAGGGACAAAGCACTGTCGGCACAAGCGTAAACATAAAGCACCTTGCGTCCACTTTCGTCGGTTGCAAAGTCGTGTGCGAAAGCGAACTTGTCGAAATAGACAGACGTCGCCTCGTCTTTTACGTCAAGGTGTATGACGAAAAGGAACTTTTGGGCGAAGGGTATCACGAACGATTTATCATAGACAACGATAGGTTTATTGCCAAACTCGAAGACAAAAAACGAAGTATGGGCATTTGAACATACGACTTGTTTGTCGAAATATGACAAAAACGAGGATCGCCGAACTAAAAAGGCATTATCCTCGTTTTTTTATTATGCGCTATTTTATTATCTCAATCGTTCCCCGCTTCTTCGTTTGCGGAATCGATTTTTTTGTGTTTGCGAATCCGAATCGCCCGCCGCACAAGCGCAACGATCAAACAAACGGCGGCAACTCCCAACAGTGGCATTATGATATACGGTAGAACTTGCGACGCAAATTCGCCGAAGTAGCCGAGTTCGTCGGGCATTATGGGTAATATCATTTATTTTCTCCTATTTCAAGTCGCCCACCGTGCGCGGGAAAAGTTGAACATCTCTTATGTTGCCAAGCCCTGTGACATACAACAAAATGCGTTCGAGTCCAAGCCCGAAACCGCTGTGCGGGCAACCGCCGAATTTGCGTAACGCCATGTAATTTTCGTACTCGTCTACATTGATATGCCTTTCGCGCATAGCCGTTTTAAGTTTTTCGGCGTCGACTTCGCGTTCGCTGCAACCGATTATTTCGCCTATTCCGGGGACCAAAAGGTCGGTGGCGGCAACAGTCTTACCGTCGGGGTTTTGCTTCATATAAAACGCTTTTATGTCCTTGGGATAGTTGATGACGAATACGGGCTTGTTGAACACTTCTTCGGTTATATATCTTTCGTGTTCGGTTTGCAGATCGCAACCCCATTCCACGGGATAAACGAACTCCTTGCCAGACCTACGGAGTATCTCGATCGCCTCGGTATAATCGAGGACTTTGAAATCGCTCTTGACAACGTTATGCAACTTCTCGGTAAGTCCCTTTTCGAATCGCTCGTCAAAGAAGGCTATTTCGTCGGGACATTCCGTCAAAACGGCGTTTATGATATACTTGATGAGCGCTTCCGCTATTTCGATTATGTCGTCGAGTTCGGCAAAAGCGACTTCCGGCTCGATCTGCCAGAATTCCGCCGCGTGACGGGTGGTATTGCTGTTCTCGGCACGGAACGTGGGACCGAAAGTATAAATTTTGCCCATCGCCATTGCCGCCACCTCGCCTTCGAGTTGTCCCGATACGGTTAGTCCCGCTTTCTGTCCAAAGAAATCGCTCTCATAATACTCCTTCTGCGTCTTGGCAACGTCGTCCCAATCGTGAGTGGTTACTCTGAAAATTTCGCCCGCGCCCTCGCAATCGCTACCCGTGATTATGGGCGTATGAACATAGACGTACCCGTTCTGCTGAAAGTACCTGTGTATCGCATACGAAAGAACGCTGCGAACGCGGAGCATCGCATTGAACGTGTTGGTGCGAACACGCAAATGCGGAATGGTGCGAAGATATTCCATGGTATGGCGCTTTTTCTGCAACGGATAGTCGGGCGGACAAGCGCCGAGCAAAGTAAGTTTTTCGGCGTTGACTTCCACCCCGTTGCCAGAAACGGCTTTGACGAGTTTGCCTTCCGCCTTGATGGCGCAACCGAGCGCAGAGCAATTCTCATAGCCCGTCGTCGAGGCTTTGTCTATGACAAGTTGCAAGTGTTTGAGCGATGTTCCGTCGTTTATTTCCATAAACGCCATATTCTTCGAATCGCGGCAAGTACGAACCCAACCGCATACGACTACGTTTTGCCCGACCATCGAGCCGTCCAATAATTTTTTGATATCAATATGCTTCATACGAAAAAACACCTTGTTTTTTTATTTAGTATAATATTTAAGTTTGCGTTTGTCAAACGAATTCACGCCAGCCAAAGCGCAATTAGCAACATTACTATTACAAAAGCGGCAATGGCGGTAAGAAACATCGGCAAATACGCAAGATACGCGCCTAAAATCATGGCGCGCTTTTCTTTGCGCGTGATTTTCAGTTCTTCCATTCGTTTTTTCTTTTCATCGTTTTCTTCTTTATTTGGATTATACCACGGCATACCGTCCACATTCATATTGGCAATGGTTCTGCCGTCATCGTCCGCATATTCTTTCTTTTTTCTCTTTTTGCACATAAATATCTCCTTACATGCTTCGCATTATATATGTTGCCGCAAATTTTGTTATTTAACCGACGCTATAAAAAATATGGGCGGTTGTTTCCGCCCATACTTATTGTTTTGTAAATCAATCCTGGCTGTATAAGTGGCACGCACAAAAATGATTAGGCTCGTATTCTTTGTACTTCGGAGCAACTTCTTTGCACACATCCATGCATTTGTTGCAACGTGTGTGGAACTTGCAACCCTTGGGCGGGTTAGCCGGCGACGGAATATCGCCTTTAAGAATGATCCTGTTCATCTTTACGTTCGGGTCGGGCACAGGCACCGCCGAGAACAAAGCCTGCGTGTACGGGTGCAACGGATTGTTGAACACCTTATCTTTGTCGCCGCTCTCCACCATGCTGCCGAGATACATAACGCCTATCTCGTTGGAAATATGTTCGACAACAGACAAGTCGTGCGAAATGAACACATACGTAAGGTTCATATCGCGCTGCAAATCTTTGAGCAAGTTGATGATCTGCGCCTGAATACTTACGTCGAGCGCCGAAACGGGCTCGTCGCAGATGACCAACTTCGGATTGAGCGCCAAAGCGCGCGCTATGCAAATACGTTGACGCTGGCCGCCTGAAAACTCGTGAGGATAACGCTCATAATAATGGGATTGCAAACCGCACTTGTGCATAACGTCGAGAATGTATTCCTTGTAATGAGCCTGATCGACAAGTTTATGAGCAAGCACAGCCTCGCCTATTATTTCGCCGACGGGAAGTCTGGGCGAAAGCGACGAATACGGATCCTGGAATATCATCTGTATCTGGGGACGGATCTTGCGCAATTGCTCGTGCGAAAGTTCCCTGATATTGATGCCGTTGAACAGCACGTCGCCGCTCGTGATCTCGTGTAAACGAAGAATACAACGTCCCATAGTCGTCTTGCCGCAACCGGACTCGCCGACTATACCGATCGTCTTACCTCTTTGCACGGTGAACGACACGTCGTCAACCGCTTTAAGGAATTTGGTCGGCTTGCCGAAGAAGTTCGTCGCTACGGGGAAATACTTTTTGAGATGTCTTACGTCGAGAATAATGTCCTTTTCGGGAGCATTAGCGGGTGCATTAGTTTGTTCCATTGTTTTCATCCTCCTTCTCGTACAGGTGACAAGATACCTTGTGAGTAGGACTTACCTGAATCATTTCGGGATAATCGCCGTTGCACTTTTCGCAACGTTTATCGCATCTGTCACGGAAGTAGCAATAGTTGGGCATATTGATCGGGTTAGGCACACTGCCGGGGATACTGTACAATCTGTCCACCTTTTTGTTGACGGCGGGTTTGCTCTTTTGAAGCCCCATCGTATACGGGTGCAACGGGTTGTCGAATATCTCCTTTGCGGTACCCATTTCGATAACGCGACCTGCGTACATAACGACGACATAATCTGCCATTTCGGCAATAACGCCGAGGTCGTGCGTGATGAGCATTATCGAACCGTTGATACGTTTCTTGATTTCGCGCAACAAATCGAGGATCTGCGCTTGAATGGTAACGTCCAGCGCGGTAGTCGGCTCGTCGGCAATGATAAGTTTGGGTTGGCACGAAAGCGCCATTGCTATCATAACTCTTTGACGCATACCGCCGGAAAGTTCGTGCGGATAGCGGTCATAGACGTTTTCGGGGATAATGCCGACCATCTTCAACATTTCGAAGGTGCGTGCCTTCGCAGTTTCCTTGGTGGCGCCCGGTCTATGCAACAGAACTACCTCGTCGAGTTGGTTACCTATTGTGAATATGGGGTTAAGGCTCGTCATCGGCTCTTGGAAGATCATCGTAATCTCGCGGCCGCGGATATTACGCATAACCTCAGTAGGCATTTTAGCAACGTTGTAGACCTTTTCTTCGGTTTCGAACATCGGTATACCGTCGATATCGCACTTTTGGACTTTTTCCATAACGGGCTTGCCGTCCTTGTCCATAACAGGCTTACCCTTATGCATTTTGGGTGCATATTTGTAGATCGGGTTGCCGGCGGCATCTTTTTTCTCGTTGCCGTTTTCGTCGAGTTCGACCTCATAGATAGGTATATGCTTGCCGTTTTCATCGACCTTGTAGACGGTGGACTTGAAACGGATCTCGCTGTGAATGTTTTCGTCGTCGATGACCTGACCCTTGGGAGCCTGAACGAGTTGCATCAGGGAAAGCGAAGTAACCGACTTACCGCAACCGGACTCGCCCACGACGCCGACCGTGCTGCCTTGGGGAATATCGAAAGATACACCGTTTACGGCTTTTACGGTACCGGCATCCGAGAAGAAATAGGTATGCAGATTATCGAATTCGACGATATTGTTGTCGTCGCGCATTTTGGTAACGTACTCGGATTCGGGCACATTCTTGCGCCTCTTGCGTTTTTCGTACGCCTTGGTAATGCGCATATTTTCTCTTGCAATGCGGCGGCTTTCCTTCGCCGAGATGTAATGTTCATCCTTCTCTCCACCCGTAAGTGCGAGAGCGACATTGGAAGCGACCGACTTGCAATTGTCTTTTGTGAATATAAGGTTGGGATTGTAAACTTCGCCGTCTGCGACTTCGACGTCGACAACATAACGAGCGCGCAAAGCAACCGTTACGCACACCACTCCGAGAAGGAGAATGTAGCAAACGAGTTTGAGCACCGAGAAGAATTGGATCGTCGGTATGAGGGCGAGTACAGAAAATACGGCGAGTACGAACAACGCTTTGTCGCTCATACCGATCGTCTTGCGTTTAGCGGTGGCAATGATAGCCGCGAACCCGCCGAAAGTAAGCAAGTCGATAAGGAGATAAGCGCCGATCTTCGTCGTGAGGGGCAGATCGTAAAGTATGTTCATAGAAATTGCCCAATACAAAACGATGTATGCGACCATTCCCAAAGCAATGCCGAGGAAGATATTGTAATTCTTCGCGAGTTGAGCGAAGTAAACTTTGAGTCCGCTATTGCCCGAAACGCATTGTTCTTCGCGTTTTTCGACGAACGTATTTTTTACCGTAAGTACTTCGAACGTAGCCAGCAAAGCCAGAACCACGAGCCAAAGCACGAGTTTCAACACGGTGAAGTTGATGATGACGGGTATGACGTAAAGTACTGCCGCAATGAGGCAAGCGAGCATAACCGCGTCGATCTGTCCCATACGTTTCGACTTGATCCTTTGCGGGATGTTAGCCAAAACGACTGCGCCCATAAGAATGAGGGCGATCGAAACGACATACGACCATTCGTCGGTCGCCTCGATGAAGTTGTTGTCATACACATACAGCAAAGCGAACATCGCGATACCGCCGAACAAGACGGCAACCATACTGGATCTTTCCGCAAAAGCGCCGAAGTACGTCTTGACCGTGGCATTGGGTTCGACCGTTTCGGGTATCTTCTGCACGGTCGGTCTGGCGATCGCCATACGAGCGATAGTGAGAAGCACAAGCAAAACGAGCGCAACCACGAAGATCACGGTGTAAGCCGTTGTGCTTGGGAAGACAAGCATACCGATGAGAACGAGCACGAGGAGCATATCGCCCACGAGCACCATAAAGTCAACGGCGTTGATCTTTTTGCTGATGAGTTTCGTGACGGCATAGTAAACGGCGAAAGCCGCGCATAACGAAATCACAACGACCGACACGATGTACGACGTCGACGACATTCCCGAAAGAAGGTCTATCGCGCCGAAGTACTGAGTTGCGTACAACCCGATGAAAGCGCCGAGCGCTACGATAAAGGGAACAATCTTCCCGTATTTAGCAAACACGGCTGAATAATATCTGCCTAAACGGCTGTTTTTCAAACTTCTAAACATAGTATTATTCGCCTCCTATCTGCTCGCCTTGGGGTCAAACGCATCTCGTAGACCGTCGCCGACAAAGTTGAACGCCAGCACGGCAAGAACTATCAATATACCTGCGGGGATCCATAGGTTGGGATAGCCTTGCAAAATTTCGGGTTCTTGCGCCTGACTTATCATAGTACCCCACGCGGCGTTGGGCTGAGGAATACCTATACCCAAGTAACTGAGCGTGGACTCGGTAAGAATAATACTGCCAAGACCGAGCGTCATCTGTACGATAAGTTGCGGCATAATATTCGGTATCAAGTGCCTGAATATCTTACGCGGAACGCTGAGTCCGAGCGCTTCGGCGGCGATCATATATTCCTGCTCGCGCAAGTACAATATCTGACCGCGGACGACGCGGGCAATACCCGACCAACCGAGCAAAGTCATAATTAACATCAAATAGTAAATTCGGTATTTTTGATCTACAAGCGGAGTTCCGTCTGCTTTGTTACCGTCGAGAACAGCCGACAAGATCAACAACAGCGGGAACGTCGGCACGCAGTTAAATATGTCGACTATTCTCATGATAAGTTGATCGACCCACCTGCCGAAGTAACC
>CANQAE010000040.1 GCA_947589465.1 uncultured Clostridia bacterium
GGCATAGCGTTTGCCCTTCTCGGCAACCCCGCTCTCCTCGTTCTCGACGAGCCGATCAACGGGTTGGACGCAGACGGAATGCGCATTATGCGCGAAATTCTGTTAGATCTTTCGAGTCGCGGCACGACCGTTCTTATTTCCTCGCATATTTTAGGCGAACTTGAAAAAATCGCCACCCATTACGGCATTATTCGTCATGGCAAGATCTTGAAGGAGATGACCGCAAAACAACTTAACGCAGACTGCCCGACCTATGTCGCGCTCAAAACGAGCGAAATCGAAAAGACGCGAGTGATACTCGCACGGGCGTTTGGACGAGCGGACATTGACGAAACGACGGGCGAAATTCGCGTCTACAATGTAACCGCGGAGGATGTCGCAGTGTACTTGTTCGGAAACTTCGGCATACCCGTGAGCGAAATCAGAACGGCAAAGATCAGCCTCGAAGAATATTATGTAGGACTTATGCGGGAGGAAAGATAAAATGAACTCTAATCTCAAAATCGGCGACTTCGGTAAACGCCTCAAAACAATGCTCAAAGTGGACGCGCGCAGAATGTTCACGATGCCGACGGTATGGATCATGCTCGGCGTCAGCCTTGCGCTTCCCATATTGATCTTGGTTATGACTTCCACTATGGGCGGAACGACGGTAAATCCGCATACGGGCGTAGAAACTACGGTAGAAACATTTACGAACGTTTGGCAAGCGATAGGCTCTGCGAGCGGAAACGCTATGAGTATGGATCTCACGAGTATGTGCAATATCAACCTTTTGTACTTTTTGGTGGCGATCTTCGTTTGCCTGTTCGTCGGCGAAGATTTCAGAAGCGGATATGTCAAAAATCTCTTTACGGTGCGAGCGAAGAAACTCGATTATGTCTTCTCCAAAACGATCGTGCTGTTTGCGGCATCGGTCGGAATGTTTGTCCTCTTTCTTTTAGGTGCGATGATCGGTGGAGGGATCGCGGGACTTTCCTTTGACCTTGCTTCGGTGGGCGCAACCGCGGGCGGAATTATCGCCTGCATGATAAGCAAAGTGTTTTTTGCCCTTGTCTTTGTGTCGATCGCTTTGACGCTTGCGACTGTCGGAAAGCAAAAACTTTGGCTCTCCATACTCGGCTCGCTCGCGGCGGGAATGCTCCTGTTTACAATGATCCCCATGATGACGCCGCTTAATTCGGGCGCGTTCAACGTCGTACTCTGCGTCCTCGGCGGACCGCTATTCGCCGTCGGGCTTGGGGCGATCAGCAACGTCATTTTAAGCAAGACGAGTTTGGTATAAGACAACAAAAAGACAGCGCACCATAAAAATTTCAAGGAAGAAGCCGACCGACTTTGTTCATCATCTCGGTCTTATGCTCGATGAGCGAATGGGCATAACGTTGAAGGGTGATCATTGGATTGCGATGTCCGAGGATTTCGGATAGGGTTTTGACATCCATCCCCACCTCTAATGCGCGAGTGGCGAAGGTATGGCGCAACGCGTGAAACCCCTTGTGTTCTATGTTGAGTTTTCTTAAAACTATTGAAAACGTTCGTTGATACGAGCGGATTTGCGCTCCGTATTCGCTTCGTCCCGACACGACGAACTTCGTCCCCGTCAACTTGCGAAGTTTTTTCATATAATCAATTATCTGCTTTGGCAAAGGAATTATCCTTTCCGAACTTTGCGTTTTGGTCGAATCGAAAATTTTTACGTATCGCTTCCCCGCCCAACTGTCGTGGCAAGATTTCGTTACGGACAGAATTCCCTTTTTCAGGTCAACGTCGTCCCAGGTAAGCGCAAGAAGTTCGCCTATCCTCAGCCCCGAATACAAACTGAGCAATATGCCAAACAAAAAAGGCTTTTGGTGGGTAAACACATAACTTTCTATCTTCTTTTGCTCGTCTTTACTGAAACAAGTTACGGTGGATTGCCTCGTTTTAGGTCTTGAAATGGCGTCTGTAAACTGCCTGTCTATCGTGCCGAGATTGACTCCCTTTTTAAGCGACGATTTCAAAATGGCGACGATAAAATTAACGCTGTTTGCGGCAAGGCCGCTACGAGCGAGTGAAACGGAAAATTTTTGCAAATCGACTGCGGTAATGCGATTTGCGTCGAAATCTCCCAAAATGGGAACGATATATTTATCGATTTGTTGTTTATACTTTCTGTAAGTGCGTTCTTTGGTGGAATCCTTAACATATAGTTCGAGCCATTCATCCAACCATTCTTTATATAACATATTTCTCCTCCTGTAATTGAATCAATTATACTCCGACGAACGCAATTCATTTGCGGTTATTAAATAAAAAAGAACGGACGACCGTTCTCTTTTATACCAACTTCTTTGCGACTAAACCGCGCTTCATTTGCTTTTATTTGCCGGATCCGTCCGGTAAATATTCGAGCGGATCTACATATTCGCCGCCCTTTTTCATTTCAAGATGAAGATGCGGACCTTCCTTGCGCTCGATAGCCATCGTCGAATCCACATAGCCTATGAGTTGTCCCGCCTTGATGACGTCGTTTACATTGACTTTTACGTCCGACGAAAGGGACATATAGTATGCTATGATGCCGTCCGTCTGCTCTACTGAAACGACTATACCTTGCAAAGTCGTTTCTTCTATGCCGAGCACCTTGCCACCGAACACCGCCATGACTTCGCTACCCTTCTCGGCTTTGAAATCCACTCCGTTATGAGTGCGCCATTGGTTCAACGTGGCGTTGTAAACGAGTTTGTCCGAAAACTCTCTGCCCGACTCATATTCCTTTAAGGGCATCACGTACTTTTGGGTCTGATCGGTGTTGGACGGAATAACATTACCGCCCGGCTCCTCGGTCGGTCGCGTAAGGGTGACGCATAACGTTATTATTATTGCGCACGCTATGAGCGTCAAACCGATTATAAGCGCTAAAAGATTTTTTCTGTTTTTCTTCTCCTTGGTCTTGCTGTATGCTTTCATAATTACCTCCTGACAAAATGATTATTGCCACATTGTTTTTATTTATACATAAATTTTTTTCGTTCAATAACTCCCGTAAAGCAAAGGAGTGCCGACCGCCACATTATTCCCGTTTATCGCTATCATCAGATTAACCTTTTCGCCTTTCACTTCGACGGGATCGCAAAGGCGAGGCGAACAAGCGTAATACAATATTATTCCGTCGACGTTTTCGCACAAGATAGGTCGCGCGTCGAGGTTTTTCATTACGCCGTATGCGACGTCTTGTCCGCCAACGAGGTCGAGTCTGTGCGCGCCGTCTATAAGCAGAGGTACGCTTTCCATCTCGCACGTGTCGAACGTCCCTGTCGAAATCTTGCCTTCGTATCCGCAATTGATTAATCCGTTTTTGTAGAGCCTTACGCCCACAAGCAGTAACATAGCGCCGAGCAATGCAATAAATCTTCTCATACAAACGATTATTGCCATATTTTCGGCACATAAACGTGTTTTACGGTACAAAAAAATCGCCTTGCGAAGAACGTTGCTTCGTATAGGCGATCGTCGTTATAAATTTTATTATTCTTTATTATTCGAATTCTATGCCGCGAGGAACGGTGTGCGCCGCAAAAGCCTTTATGCCGCGCTCGCCGAGAACGGCAACGTCGCGCTGAGGATCTTCGCTCAGCGCATACACGGTCGAGCCGCTCCCCGTCATATTGGCAAGCCTATCTCCAAGCGCGTTAAGGCTCGCACGTATTTCGCCGTCGAGAGCGCAAGCCGCATCGGTAAGCATATTGCCGAGCGGCGGAACTTCGCCTTTGCCGAGTTTATCTATGACAATTTCATTGTTTACGTAGCCGCTCCCGCCCATACTGTCGAATTTTTTGTAGACGTCGCGCGTCAACACTCCGCCGCCGCTAATATACACAAGTCCGTACTTCGACCGGCAATTAACGGGAACTATTTTTTCGCCCGTGCCCTCCATTCGCGCAAAGCCGCCTTTGTACATATAAAATACGTCCGAGCCTACTTCCGAACACGCTTTTTCGATATCCAGCCCCCGCTTATCGAAATCGAAAAGAGCGTTGAGCGCGGCTATCACGCCCGCTGCGTCCGCAGACGAACCGCCCATTCCGCCGCTATTCGGTAGCGCCTTGTCCACCACTATGTCCGCGCCGAAATTACCGAAACTTTTTTTCAACACGTTGACCGCTTTAAGCACGGTATTGTTTTGGGGCGTGAAATCGGCATTGAAAATGAGGTTGATCTTGTCGTCGAGTCTGTCGCGAACGGTTATGTGATCGGCGACCGAAACGGACGCAAGCACCGAATCCAAGGTGTGCATATCTCCCGTTTTACCGATGACGTTTAGTGTCAAATTGATTTTTCCGTATACTTTTAATCTGACTTTGTCGAGCATATTCATATTGTAGCAGAATTTTTTCCTCAATGCAACAATTCGGACGACAAAAAGCGGCTTACGCCGCTTTTATGTTCTATCTTTCGAGCACCGAAAATTATTTTTCGAGTTTTCGGTAGCAGATTATGCGTTCGCCGCCTTCGAGCGGGAATACAAGTTCGGGGTTCTGTTCGGTGACCGTTTCGGGAGCGGCGCCGAGAACTTTCGCCACGTCCCACAGCGTTTCCTTTTTGCTCGCCACGTGCATGGAAATTGCGCTCGCGGGAACTGCTATTTGATCCCCTTCGGCAAGATCGGTGATTATAGTTATATTCGCCTTTTCGCTGACCGACATGCATACTGCAAGTTCGGCACGCACGTCGATTTCGTTGCCGCGCCTGATTTTGGCGTAAACGCCGAGAACTTCCGCAGTAGCATACACTTCGCCGTCGCCGTCCTGTCGAACTATCGAAAACGGAAGTTCGACTGCTACCGCGTTGGTCGAATTCGATTCGCCGCTGTAATATATTATATTTGTGCGAACAAGTCCTTCTATGACGATCTTACCGTCCGACGAGTACACATTTGACAAAATAACCGAACTTCCGAGCGGAGTGATTATTGAGTCTACTATGGGTAAATCGGCATCCAGTGTCACGCTTCCGTTGACTTCATCCTCGAAATAGACGCACCCCTTGTTGACCGAATATTCTATCTGTTCGTTGGACTTCACGAGTTCGTTCTTTACCGAAAATACGTCGGTTATTACTTCGAAACTCTTTTCTTCGAGCACATAGCCGCACACATCTATCTCATAATTTACGAGTATAGTGGTCTGCTCTCCGTTTATTACCGTCGCCTTTGCCTCGACAAGACGTGAAACAGCCCAAACCTTGTTGCCTTCTTCCGCTCCGTTCGCTTCGATCTCCACGGAATACGGGGTTTTGAGATTGATATGCCCCACGCCGTCCTTGCCTCTGTATATGATATCGCCGACTACGTAACCTTCGACAGTCACGACGTTTGCGGCAGCCGTAGCCTTGGTGACGCATACGCGACTTTCGGCACATTCGATCTCCTCGGCGGCGACTTCGGTTTCAGCCGTAACTTCGGTCGAAGATCCGAAAGACGATACCACCTTGGTGCAAATAAGCGTTTTTTCGTGCGAATAGATCCCGTCGCCGCCCTTGACGAGATATTTTATGCGTCCCGAAGTCTGCCCGAAAAGTTCGGTTTCGACCACAGCCGCAAGTTTTACTTCACTTCCCGACGCAGATACGATATCCGTATCGAGTACCTTGGCTATCACGCACGGACGACCGCTCGTAATGGCGTCGCAGGTGATTTTATCGGTAAATTCGGCGCTGTAATCGAGGCAACGACTTTGACCCTCCGCGTCGCTGTAAAACACCTTAAAATCGACTTTGCCTTTGATTCGTGCCTCGCCCGTAAACACTTCGGTCGCCACTACGTCGGCAATTGCCGAAACTCCGAGTATTTTCGCGATCTCATCGCCATGCGGCGGAACGAGTTTCGCTTCCGCCACCACCTGCCCCGAACACAACTTTTGTAAGCCGTCGAGGACCGCAACCTCGTAAATAGGTTCAAACGCCATTATTTCATCCTCCAAAAAAATAAAGTTTGCAAGTAACACTATATTGTATTTCGCGCTCCCTACTTTTATTACCGCAAATTTATTTTTTATCGGATATGTTTTTCACTGCTTCTTTTCGGTTAAAACGACGTCGCCGCATATCACGTCGCTGTAAGAACACGACAATCGCGAAACGTTCTTCTCGCCGACTATCGTCATCGTAAACAGCGACGGCAATATCTCCTCGATCTCACCGCTGTATTTGATTATGCGTTTTCTGCCCTTGTTGACTTTGATTTGCAACATTTTGCCTTTGAGCGCAGTGATATTGTCCCTTACTTCTTTGGTGCTGACCGCCTTCTTTTTCATAAAAACCTCTATGAGATTATATCCGTTTCCGGCAATTTTACTCACAGAAACGAGCAATTATGCTCCCGCGTCCTGTCATACTCTCAACTCATAGATTTTTTTTACCAAATCAACCTTTTTTATATAGTCGCGCGTTTCCGCAAAAGCGATCTCGCCGCCCGCCGCAAGCCACCTCGCGACGTTTCCTTCGCCCGCATTGTACGCCGCAAGCAAATAATCGCCCTCGAACGATTTACCTAAATACCCCAGATATGCTATGCCGAGTTTTATATTGAATTCGGGTTCGAACAATTTTTCGTCCGCATATTCGTCCCCCGTTTCGCCCGAAAGCCATTCGGCGGTGGACGGCAACAGTTGCATAAGCCCGCATGCGCCGGCGCTGCTTACGGCGTGCGGTCTGAATTTGCTTTCCGTCCATATGACCGCGAGAGCGAGCGACGGTTCCACGTCGTACATTTTGCAATATTTGCGGACAAAACCGTAGTAACTTAACGGAAACAGCACGTCTAACGCGACCATTGCCGCAAAAAGTATGCAAACGAAAATTCCGCAAACGGAAAGGATCTTATTTTTCAACGTATATTTTCCACCAATTGACGACCGCTTTTTTTAGTTCGTCCGTATTGCCGTCGTTCACGAAAGTAAAATCGGACACCTTTTCGGCTTCTTCGTCGGTCATCTGAGCCGCCATTATTTCTTTGGCAAGTTCTACGGATATATTATCTCTTTTAACAAGTCGTTCTATTCTCGTTTCGACGGGCGCATAGACGTTGAGTACGGCGGAATATCTGCCGAGATCGACGGGAATTGGCATAACGACAACCATTACCCCCTCATTCATTGATATTTGCCTCTTGATCTCGTCAATTATAAGCGGATGCATGGCTTTATTCAGCCGCCTCAGCGCTTCCGCGTCGCCGAACACCTTTTCACGAATTTTCCGTCTGTCGGGCGCGCCAAAGCAACAACATTCGGGAAAAAGCCTTTTGAGAACTTGTTCGCCCTTGCCGCCGCTCCGCGAAATATTGTGCGAAATTTCGTCCGCGTCTATAATATATGCGCCGAGATCGCGCAAAATGTCGCTTACGGCAGTCTTTCCGCTCGCTATTCCGCCTATCAGCGCATACACCTTTTTATTTACAGTCGTACCAACGTTTTCCACACCCAACCTCCACTTTGAGCGGAACTCTGAGTTCCGCGACGTTCTCCATGCAGTCTATAAGAATTTTCTTTACGGCTTCGATCTCGTCCTGAGCCGTATCTACTATAAGTTCGTCGTGAATTTGCAAAATCAACTTGGACTTCATAGAGGAAAGTCTTTTATCGACATCGATCATCGCTTTCTTTATGAGGTCGGCAGCCGAACCTTGCAACGGCGTATTCATAGCCACTCTTTCACCGAACATACGGCTATTGTAATTAGACGAGCGCAGTTCGGGTACGTACCTGCGCCTACCGAAAATAGTTTCGACATATCCTTTTTCGCGGGCAGATTCCACAGATTGGGCAAGATAGCGTCGCACGCCGCCGAACCGCTCGAAGTATCTTTTGATATACATTGCCGCCTGTTTTGGCGTAATATTGAGATTTTGAGCAAGACCGAAGTCGCTCATGCCGTAAATTATGCCGAAATTGACTATTTTCGCCTCTCTGCGCATGGCGGGCGTGACTTCGCTTTGCTCAACTCCGTATATCTCGGCGGCAGTCGAGGAGTGAATGTCCTCGCCGTTAATGTAAGCGCTTACCATGCGTTCGTCACCGCTGAGATGTGCCATTAGCCTGAGTTCGATCTGCGAATAATCGGCGGAAATGAGTACATTGTCGTCGCGCGCCACAAATAATTTGCGCAATACTTTGCCCTCGTCGGTGCGCACGGGAATGTTTTGCAAATTCGGTTCTACGCTTGACAATCTTCCCGTTGACGTGAGCATCTGCCTGAACTCGGTATGAACAAGCCCGTTTCGATCTATCATCGGTCGCAAGCCGTCGAGGTATGTGCTTTTGAGTTTGGCGAGAAATCTGTATTGCAGCACCCTGTCCACTATTTGGAAATTGCCGCGCAACGGCTCCAATATTTCGGCACCCGTCGAAAAAGTTTTGGATCGCTTCGGGTACGGGATTTTAAGTTCTTCGAACAGCACGGCTGCGAGTTGTTTGGGCGAATTTATATTGAATTCGCGTCCCGCCATCTTGAAAATTTCCGCTTGTAATTCGGCTATCTCGTTCCCGTAACGCAAACTCAATTCGTCAAGCATCCCCTCGTCTACCTTGAATCCCGTCCGCTCCATATCGAACAGCACGGAGGTGAGCGGAAGTTCGAGTTTGTAGTACAGATCGGACATACCCGACTCCTCCAACTCGCCTATAAGTTTTTCGTATAATTTCATCAATACGAGCGGCACGCCGCCCACGAATCCGTATTCCGCGCCGAGTTTGACAAGCGATTCGTGATCGACAGCCGAATTCAATAGGTATTGACAGAGTTCCACGTCGAAATAGTTGTCGAGTGAAACTCCGTACGCATATAATTTTTTCTTCAACGTCTTGGCGTCGAATACGATCTTCAATCCGTCGCCTTCGGCAAAAGTTTTGACGGCATTTGCGGCTTGAACGTCGTCCGCGCCCTCGTCGAGGAGCGTTTGCTTTATGGGCAAGACGTAACCTACGCCGTCCACGGCAGTGTACAATCCGCTCTTATCCCATATGATGGGTGCCGATTTCGCCCCTTTCAACAGGCTTTCGAGTCGCTCGGCGGTGACCGCTATGCTTTCGGGCAGTTCTTGCGTTTCGCCCCCGCCCGCAAAAAGTTCTTCGCGTTTAACGAGCGATTTGAAATTCAATTCCTCGAATCTGTCCCTCACTTTGTCGGCAAAAGGAAACGTCAATCTGCAATTTTGCGCAAGAGGGAGATCGGGAACTTGTACGTCTATGGTCGCAAGTTCATGCGAAAGGTATGCGCTCTCCTTGCCGAGAACGAGTTTTTCGTGCAATTTGCCTGTTATCTCTTGGATATTTGCGTATATATTATCGAGCGTTCCGTACTTCTTCACAAGTTCGGTCGCCGTCTTATCGCCCACTCCCGGAACTCCCGGAATGTTATCGCTCTGGTCGCCCGCGAGGGATTTGTACTCGATAACGCCGCTCGGCGTAAGGTTGTATTCAGCCGCAAGCGCCTCGCGATCGAACTCGCCCACCTCGGTTATGCCCCGCTTCGTCATAAGCACCTTGATCTTGTCGTCGATAAGTTGAAAACTGTCGCGGTCGCCCGTAACGATGTAAGTCTGCCCGTCGTAATGCTTCGCCATTGTCCCGATAATATCGTCAGCCTCATATCCTTCCTTTTCCACAACGGCGATGTTCATCACGCGCAGCAGATCCTTCAAAATGGGCATTTGCACCGCCAAATCGTCAGGCATCCCCTTGCGATTGGCTTTGTACAGTTCGTACTTCTTATGCCGAAAAGTTGGAGCCTTTAAGTCGAACGCCACCGCCATATATTCGGGACGATATTCCATAAGTTTTATCAGCATGGTGACAAAACCGTACACCGCCTGCGTCGGCTTGTTGTCTTTGCCATTGAGCGGCGGCAATGCGTAAAACGCGCGATTAATAAGACTGTTTCCGTCAATTACTATGAATACTTCCATAACTAATTGATATTATACTATTTTATTTTGAAAAAGTCAAGATTTAAGTCACACAGTTACGATTCTCCCTTTCGTTCGTTAAAATTTTTTATTCCGCGAAAAATCGCCATAAAACAGTTGTCAAATCAAAGTTT
>CANQAE010000041.1 GCA_947589465.1 uncultured Clostridia bacterium
TGCTACCGCTCGCCATAGGCACAAGCATAGACGCTATGGCGGCAGGCATCACCCTATCTTTTTCGTCTACGAACATTTTCGCGGCAGTTGCGATCATCGGCGCGATAACATTTTGCCTCTCCGCTTTCGGCGTAAAAATAGGAAATATTTTCGGCGCGAAATTCAAGTCGAAAGCCGAAATAGCGGGCGGCGTGATCCTCATTCTTCTCGGCATAAAGATACTTGTCGAACACCTTTTCTTTTAGCCGCATTTTTATTTCAAAATTTTCAGTACATAAACGACAAAACGAGCGAATCAAAATTGCTTCGGTTCGCCCGTTTTTTATTCCCGTTTATATATCCTATTTCGAAAAACGCGGACTTGC
This sequence comes from uncultured Clostridia bacterium, assembly GCA_947589465.1. Taxonomy (GTDB): domain Bacteria; phylum Bacillota; class Clostridia; order Christensenellales; family Pumilibacteraceae; genus CAG-552. The sequence goes on from CANQAE010000041.1 coordinate 366, forward strand.
CAACTTTTTATATATAGAGAAAAGCAAGCGATTTTTTGTCAAAATAATTTGGCGCGAAAAAACAGCGAGTGGTTTCTCGCTGTTTGTCGTTTGAAAATAATTTCGGTTTCGCGCCTTATAAAAATCAATCGTACAATTTGGATACCGAAGTTTCCTCGTAAATGCTCTTGATAGCGTCGGCGAAAATGGGTGCGACGCTGACAAGTTGGAGTTTGTCTATCTTTTTTTCTTCGGGGATCTCTATGGTATTGAGTACAAACAACTTTTCGATCACCGAATTTTTGAGTCTTTCTATTGCGGGGCCGCTGAGAACACCGTGCGTGCAACAAGCGAACACACGCTTTGCCTTTCCCACTTCGACAAGCGCCTGAGCGCCCTGACAAATAGTGCCCGCCGTATCTATCATATCGTCGATCATAAGGCAGGTCTTACCTTCCACGTCGCCGATAATATTCATAACTTCCATAACGTTTGCCTTTGGTCTACGCTTGTCCACAATGGCGAGGGGCGCGTTGAGGCGAGCGGCGAGTTGCCTTGCGCGTGCGACCGAACCTACGTCGGGCGACACGACGACAAATTCGTCGTCCTTTACGAAATCTTCCTTGCAAATCGCCTTTTTGAGTACGGCAAGACCGAGCAAATGATCGACGGGTATTTGGAAAAATCCCTGTATCTGCGCCGCGTGCAAGTCCATGGTAAGCACGCGATCTGCGCCCGCCGACTGAATGAGTTCGGCAACGAGTTTTGCGGTAATGGGGTCGTGCGCCATTGCCTTACGGTCTTGTCGCGCATAGCCGAAATACGGAATAACGGCGTTGATACGTCCTGCCGAAGCACGTTTGAGCGCGTCGATGGTGACAAGCAGTTCCATAAGGTTGTCGTTGACGGGAGCGGACGTCGATTGAATAACGAACACGTCTGCGCCTCGTACCGACTCGTCGATATGTACGGAAACTTCGCCGTCGCTGAATTTTCCGACATGGATCTGTCCCAATTCCATATTCAACTTTTTTGCAATTTCTTTTGCAAGTTCGGGGCAACCGTTGCCTGCAAAAATCTTCAATGTGTTACAATGAGTAACCATACATCCTCCAAAAGTAAAACTATTCTATAAAAACGCTTTTTGCGTTCTTTACTCCACCCAATTCGGCTTTACTACCTGCCGCTCTCTCGCGATCGCGAGCGCCTTGGAAGGTACTTCGTCTGTTATGGTCGAACCCGCCGCCACGAAAGCGCCGTCGCCCACTTTGACGGGCGCAACGAGATTGCTGTTGCTGCCGACGAACACTCCGTCGCCAATGATAGTCTTGTGCTTTGCCTTGCCGTCGTAATTTGCCACGACCACGCCGCAGCCGAGATTGCAATTTTTGCCGACAGCCGCGTCGCCGACGTAAGTAAGGTGCGCTATCTTTGTGCCGTCCCCTATCGCCGAGTTCTTGATCTCGACGAAATCGCCTATTCGGCAATCGTCGCCCACGACCGCGCCCGGTCGAAGGTAGGCGTACGGACCGACCGAAGTTCGTTTGCCGACTATGCTCGAAATGCAATAACTGCTTTCGACGAACGCGCCTTCGTCGATGACCGAATTTTCGATGGTATTGCGGCACCCTATTCTCGCGTGTTCTTTTATGATGGTCCTGCCCTTAATGACGTTGTTCGGTCCTATCTTGACGCCGCGCGCGATGATGACGTCGCACCCCACAAAGGTCGAAGCGGGATCTTCGAACTGCACGCCCTGATTCATATGATACGAAATTATCCTGTTCTTCAAAACGTCGGAAACGAGGGCGACCTGCTTGAAGTTGAAAGCGGTCATAAAGTCTTCTTCGTCGAAATAGTACGGGGTTTCGCTGTAAATCTTGTCTGCCGCGAGCAAAAACTGAGTTTTGAAGACATATCCGCGCGTCATTTTGAGGACATTGAGTTCCTTTTGTTTGAGCACGGACACGGCGTCGAGCACCGTTTTGCGCGTGATGAGCGGCGTATCCGAATAGAGCACGACCGTATAGTCTGTATCCCTCTTGACGTAAGGGCGAACCAAAATCGGCAACGGCACGCTGTCACTGTACACGACAGAATCGCAAAATGCCTCGCCGAGAGAAAAACAAACCCAATCGATCATGGGCTTGCCCAAAATCTCTATGCTCGAAGTATCCCCGAAATTAGGATACGAAACTTTTAATACGATCCCGCAAATTTTATCCATAATCTAATTATACATTTTCGAAACGACAATGTCAATTTGTTTGACTTGTTTTTTTGCCTTTCTCCCGCAGATTTTTAAAAAACGTTGAAATGATAGCGGCACATTCCTCCTCCATTATGCCGCCCTCGACCTCGACTTTGTGATTAAGACACGAATCGGTAATATTCATAACAGAACCGCAACAGCCGAACCGCTTGTCGTACGCCCCGAAATATATCTTTTTTATGCGCGAATTGACCGCCGCGCCCGCGCACATGGCGCACGGCTCCAAAGTGACGTACATTTCGCAATCGCTTAAATTCCACCTGCCGAGTTTCTTGCCCGCCTTGGCAATGGCGAGAACTTCGGCGTGCGCCGTGCCGTTTCGGTCGGTGTTGCGCCTGTTATGCGCCCGCGCAACTATTTTCCCTTCGAAAACAATGACCGCGCCCACGGGGACTTCGTCTTTTTGTTGCGCCTTATACGCCTCTAATATTGCCGCTTTCATAAAGTTCATACCATAACTCCGTTATTTTCGCAGGAAGCCGAAGATTTCGCTCGATATCCTGTCGTAATTTTTCCTCGGTGGCGGGGTGCCCGACTTTTTCGTCGCCTATCTCTATGGTGACTGCGGGTATACCCGATAGAACGCACCAATCTTTGTAGCCGCCCGCGCTCATGAGTTCGCCGTCCACCTTTTTGTAACCGAGAAAGTCGGCTATGCGTTCCGCCATTATCTTATCGGCTTTGCGATTGCCGTCGCCGAACTGCCAATAGACTTCCCTGCCGAGCGCGTGATAACTCACCGTAAATATAGGGCGAACGTCAAGCGTAAAGTCGCGTAAAGCCGCCGTTTCGGGCTCGGAAAACGGATATTCGCCCACATAGCCGTGCGGCGACGGAAAAAATACGTTCCCTTTGCCTTGCCCGAACTTCGCGTCGCAATTGACGTTGAGATCGACTGCGCGCGCATTCGCTTTCCACATAGAAAAGTCGTCCCCGCCGTTTACCCTTTTGACAAGTTCGGCATATTTTCCCATGGCGGCTGCGCCCTTCTCGATAAGCAATGCGCCGTCGGGATTGACCATCGGCACGAAATAAAAGCCGAGTTTTGTCTGTTCGTCTTTGAGCGCGTACGCCTGCAAAACTACTGCCGCCGCCGTCGCGTTTTCGCGCGCGTGGATCCCGCCTGTGATGATGACCTGTTTTGCGTCCTTCTGCCCAACGTGTACGTAATAAATATCGTTGCCGAGAAGCGATTTGCCTATGCTGCCCGTTTCGACACCGCCGAAAGTTAGATATGCAATGTCGTCTTTCAAATTGTCGTATGTATACATATAATGTTCCTCTTTTTCCACATTATATGTTCGACAAAGACTACTTGTGATACGGCATACCTTCGCTTATCGTGAACGCCCTGTAAATCTGTTCGAGGGCAATGACGCGCATAAGCATATGCGGATACGTCATTTTGCCGAAACTGAGCCTTTTGTCGGCGCGTTTTTTGACCCTGTCGTCCACTCCGCACGAGCCGCCTATCACGAAAGTTACAATATCGTTTTTAGTAAGTGCGTCACTTAAAAAAGCCGAAAATTCCTCACTGCTCATACTCTCGCCGCCTAAATCGGCGAGAACGGTATAACCTTTGAGCGCGGCAAGAACGTCTGTGCTTTCGGCTGTTATTCCGTCCGCTCTGTCCTTGATCTCGACGACCGAAATTTCCGCGAACCGACTCAGCCTCTTGATATATTCGGCGCAAGCGGAAGCGTAGAATTTTTCTTTGAGTTTGCCGACTGCAACGAGCCTTATCTTTTTCATACGCGGAACGAGAACGTGAGTACGGTCGCGACGGCGGTCACTACTATCGCCCCGATAAAGAACATATTGTCCCTTACCGTGGGTTTGAAGCCGCAAAGCGCGCTTTCGGCGGCGAGTTCGCCGTACACATCCGCCTTTCGCTTTTTGCGGGCGATATACACTATCGCCACCAGCAATCCGAACACAACCAAAAGGCAGAGCGTGAATATCGAAACCAAAACGCCGAGCGAAGCGTTGTTCAAAAAGTCGTACAAGCCGCCGCCTATCACCCAATTGTACGTCGTGGCATTGTCTATAAGCACGCTCATAAAGTTATTCATAAAGTGCATTATCATCGCGGGAAACACAGAACCCGTTTCGATCGTGACGTACGCAAGTACCGCGCCGAACACGGCGGTATATACGACCTGCGTTATGTTTTGGTGGAACAGGCCGAACGCTATCGCCACAAGCAAAATAGCCTTTCGTTTCGAAAAAGCAGTACGGAAAACGGTAAGCATCCCCCCGCGATTGGTAAATTCTTCGCATATCCCCGGCAAAACGGCAGTCAAAATTACCGAAGCGATAAAGTAGAGCGCATTGAACGTGTCGGGCATCGCCCCGCCCGACGACGGCGTGTAGCCGAACATCATAAGAATAACTTGCCATACAGTCGAAACGCCCATCGAAATGACTACGAAAAATCCGCCGAGCGGCACGGCAAGCAAGCAAATCCAGGGACTGCATTTTCGGCAACCCGAAAATTCGAGGACTCCCGAAAACGACTTTTTCAAAGAAAATTTGTACATTAAAAACGGAAAGAGCAGCAAAACTCCAAGTTGAACAGGTACCGAAAAAATGACGTCGTAAAGGAGCATAAGCCACACCTCGTCCATTGTGCTGTCTATCGTCGCGACTTGCACGTAGTAACTCACTATCCGCATGACAAGTAAAGCCACGGCGATAATAAAGACCGTCAGCCCCACGGTGCGATATTTCTTTCTTGTTTCGATCAAAGTCATACCATCCTTCCTCTGTTAATAAAAGTATTTGGGCGGAAAATCAATTTCCGAACCCCGATATAAAGTTCATTATCCACATTAGCGCGGTGATCACGAAATATATAATAAATGCATACCTGTATTTCCCGCCCGCCGTTTTTTTGTTGTACTCATCCATAAGTTGTCTTTGCCTATCGAGCCTTTGTTCGACGTCGGCGAGCCCCTTTGCGGACGGAAGCGGCTCGCCTTCGTACACCGGTTCCAGCGTTTCCTCGTCTATCCAAACAACTTTCTTGGGGGACTCGAATTTTGCCGCGTACTTTTTTCTTTCGGCGACTTTTACAGCCTTACAAATAAACAAAATGAGTACGGTCGCCGCAATCGGCAGAACGATACATCCGACCAAAGTTATCCACACGTTTTCGCCTATCGACAAGTAAAATCCGTCGAGAGCAGACCCCATAGGCGTGAACATATAAATAAGCGCCAGAGAATTACTTATCGAGTGAACGATCATTGCGGGGATCACGTTGCGACATTTGAGCGTAATGAACGCCGCCGTCGAGCCCAAAAAGAATTGGTATACCGTCTGGTCGGGCGATATGTGCATGAGCGCGAAACAAAGCCCGCATAATAGCGATGTGCCTATTTCGTCGCGCCGCACGACGGAAACTCCCGACAGAAAGGCGCTCCTGAACACCGTTTCTTCGCATATGGGTGCCGCAAACACGGTGGCGATAACGAGCAAAATTATCGAGAACGTTCCCGTAGCATCTATGCCGGTGCCGCGATACCCCGTCGCTTCAAGCAGATACTCGAAGTAGAACGCGAGTCCGTTGAACCCGAAAAAGCATATAAGCCCCAACGCCACCGCCGCGATTATTCCCCAAACCGTAATTCGGTTGCGCGGCGAAAAAGTGCTCGTTATATTTTTACGTTTGGTGTAAGCCAAATATACGCCGATATATGCTGCTTGAAACACTATCATGGCGATCAAATTTACCGTTTCGAAAGCCGAAGCGGGCAACGCCGAAAATATTATCAAAAAGACCAACTGGACAACAAGCATTGACATGAATGCAAGTAGCATGAGCATAGGTCCGTCATATGCTTCAAACGGCTTTTTTTCCATCAATTTACCTCTACCACTTCGCTTAATTTGTCTTGGTACGCTATACTCACTCTTGCATTAAGCCCCTCTCTTTCGAGGTAGTCGCAAGTTGCGCCGTACGCAAGTTCGGGCGTATTGTTTTCGAGTGAAAGATGCCCTAATATTATTTGTTTGGCGCCGCCTTTTATACATTTCGCCGCCGCTTCCGCGCACGCGCGGTTATTAAGGTGTCCGCGATCCGAAAGTATTCGCCTTTTGAGCGCCTGAGAATAGCGCGGATTGGCACGCAACATATCTTCGTCGTGGTTGGATTCAATAAGCACTACGTCGCTCCCCTCCAAGTGGCGCATATTGTCGTCGGTAAGTCTGCCTACGTCGGTCACTATGCTTATCTTCCTGCCTGCGTTCAAAAAACAAAATCCCACGCAAGGCACGTCGTGGCTTACCCTAAACGGCGAAACGGTTATATCGCCCACATAAAAATCTCCGTCGAATTCTTTGAGTTTCAAGTAGTCGGGGATCTTTCTGGTTATATCATCGTAAGTAAGGTAATGGGTGTAGACTATCGGTGAAAACGCTTTGACTACGTCGCCTATATGCCCGATGTGATCGCTGTGCGCGTGCGTTATCAGCAAATTAAATTCGCCCGTCACGCCCATTGCGGAAAGCCCCGCCCTTATTCTTTTGCAACATATCCCCGCGTCGACCAAGACAGAAGTCGTGTCACTGCTAACGAATATGCAATTACCTCTGCTGCCGCTTGCAAAACTGCAAATCTTTAATCCCATAGTATTTCTTCGGTTAAAATGTCAATGACAACCTCCGCAAGACGAACAATTCCCCGAACAATTGCTTTTTTTGCAATCGTTGACGATAAGTTTGCCGCTGTAAACTTGTTCGGTCTTGCCGCCGCATATTTTACATACGGGATAATTTCCGTCCGCCTTGACGATCTCCTCGTAAACCGCTCCGCACGAAGTGCATCTCAATTCCAAAAGAGGCATTTGACCACCCTCCCGTATAATATTAGCATATCGGCTCGAAAATGTCAATCGCGGCACTTCCGTTATTGCAAAATTTCTTGAATTACTTTGCGCTCGCTGTGTCCTAACAAACGGTGATAGCCTCATCGTCGGTAGTGATTAAACATAAATTATGGAAAGCCATACCAAAAATCAAGACCTTATTCTCGGCTGACCCTTACCAAAAGGGGCGGCTCCGTGAGGTGAACTTCTTCACCGAACGGTGGTGGGGATGGCATTATTTAAAAAGCGACGAAGTAGCCCCTTCTCCGTGCCTCACCTTTATATACAGCGACGAAGTCGCCTCGTGCGAGATACTTGTACTCGCACGAAAAGGAGCAGACAAAAGGCGCGGAAGTTACCGCGCCTTTATTTACTTTTATTTCCGTTTTTGTTTCGGCTATCCCTATACCCGATCAAGACCAGATTTCGGGGTCACCGGCGGCGTTATAATGCCAATATTGTCCGCCGTAATGATCCTCGTGTTTTTCGGCAAAGTAATACACTTTTGCATTAGTCAAAATCGAATTCGATGGAGAGTTCAAATTGCCTATTCTTTCCCATTCCTCCGCGGACAAGCCTTCGTAGTATATCGTCTTTAATGTCGAGCACATATAGAAAGTCATTTGGGCAAACGACTTGACTCCTCTTGCTATAATGATCGTTTCTACCCCGCTCTCGCGGAACATTGAAGCCACCATATCTACCGACGTAAGATATCTTACCGTCTTTAAGTTCATACAGCCCCAAAACATTCCCATGCCTACGCTTGTTACCGTTTTCGGTATCGTTATGTCCTCTACTCCGCATTCTCTAAACGCATAATTACCTATTGTCTTTACGGACGACGGTATTACAATATCCTTGTAGTTGCTACATCCGTAAAACGCATTGTTTGGTATTTCGGTCAATCCATCGCTTAATTCGAAACTTACAAGGTTACTGCATCCGTAAAATACGCTCATTCCAAGCGACGTTATCTTCGTGTTGCTTATGTTTACAATTTGAAGATTAAAACAATTCTCAAAAGCATATTGCTCTATGCTTGTTATTCCGCCCGTTATAGTCACTTCCTGCAATCCGTTGCAGCCTGCGCACGCATATTCGTCTATCTGCGTAAACGTTTTCGGGAACGTCAAACTATGTATCAAATTGCCCGAAAATGCGTATTTGTAAAGTTTGTAAGGCTTGCCGTCTATGTTTTCGGGCAACACCAAATCGGTATTTTCGCCGTTGTAACCTATAATGTATCCTCCGTCATGGTCGTAATAGATAAGTCCGTCGTCGCGGAATTTCAATTTGCTCGGCTCGTTCAAACTCGTATAGACATAATCTGCATTTTGGGCTATATTACCGTAAAGATCCTTTTGAACGGTAACGCCTTTCGTGGATAGATTATAAATTTCAACCAACTTTCCGCAATCTCGTGTAGTCCAACTGCCGATCCTGCTTACATTTTCTCCTATTGTAATGCTAATGAGACCCGAACAACCCTCAAATGCGGAATTACCTATTTCCTCAACGCCCGACGATATTACCATCTTTATTATCTGCGTATTATTCCTAAACGCCGAATCATAGATATCATACCTGCTACCTTCGTAATCTGTCGGTAATTCGATTATTTTTTCGTTGCCCGTATAGCCGACAAGGTAAGTTTTTTCATCGTCCTTATAGAACATATATCCTTCGTCGGTCGTAGTTATCCTACTCGGTTCGTCCTCACTCGAATAGACAGCAACGGCATTTTTCGCTATCTTTCCGTAATTATCCGTTCCCATTCCCGCTTTTAACGGTAATCCCGAAAGATTGTAAACTTCCCTGATATTGTAACAATCGTTGAACGCCGAGTCCGCGATCGAATTCACCTTTTTACCTACCGTTACTCTCATAAGTTTCGAGCAATCCAAAAATGCCCAACCCCCGATCGAAGTTACTTTGTCTGGAATACGAATAGCGGTCAAACTACTGCAATGTTGAAATGCACGTTCGGCAATGGA
>CANQAE010000042.1 GCA_947589465.1 uncultured Clostridia bacterium
TGGAGCTGTTGACGGGATTTGAACCCGTGACCTCGTCCTTACCAAGGACGTGCTCTACCTACTGAGCCACAACAGCAAACGAAGTTTTGTCGCAGCGACGATATAGATTATATTATATTCGAAAGCAAAATGCAAGCGTTTTGAGGAGATAACCGAAAAAATGTTGAGAGCGAATTTGCGCTCAATATTCGTCGACAAAGAAATGTCTATTCCCCGTCTTGTCTTTGTATGCGATGACGGTTGAAAGATTAACGTTTTCGACGCTTTTGAAAATGTTTTGTTCTATCTGCGGATCTTCCTCGGCAAGGCGGGCGATGAGTTCCTTGACCTTTTGGCGTTTGGAACTTACCGAATCGAATTCGTTTTCGGCGGTGAATTTGCACGCGCAACGAAGGAATCGAAGCCCATTGTAGTCGCGCCACGCTATGACGTCGCGCTCGCGTATGAGGTACATGGGGCGAATAAGTTCCATTCCCTCGAAATTCGTGCTTTTGAGTTTGGGCATCATCGTCTGCATCTGAGCGCCGTAAAGCATACCCATGACTATCGTTTCGATGACGTCGTCGTAATGGTGACCGAGCGCTATCTTGTTGCAACCGAGTTGCCTTGCATTGTGGTACAGGTACCCCCTTCTCATCCGCGCGCAAACGTAACACGGCGACTTGGGGATATTGAAAACGTTTTCAAAAATATCCGACTCGAATATTGTTATGGGCACGTTGAGCAATTTCGCATTGGTTTCGATAAGTTCGCGATTTTTCTTTTCGTAACCGGGGTCCATTACGAGAAACACGAGTTCGAACTCGAATTTGTTGTGCCTTTTGAGTTCCTGAAACAGTTTCGCCATAAGCATCGAGTCCTTTCCGCCCGAAATGCAAACGGCGATCTTGTCGCCCGGTTCCACAAGCCTGTATTCGTTTATCGCCTTGGCGAAATTGCCGAACAACTGCTTGTGGAATTTGCGGCGAATACTGTCCTCGGCGCGGGCGGAGATATCCTCGCATCCGTCTAAAAAATTTTCTTTCTCGTCCATCGACACAATAATACCATTCCCGCGACGAAATGTCAATTCTTTTGACCGCGCCCGTCGTTTTCCGCCGAACCTACTGCGCCCGTTGTTAAACGGCAAGCCTTTTTTGCCGTTGCCCCCCGTTTTCCGCCGAGCCTATTGCACCATTTTGAAGCCAATGCTCTCAACGGCTTGCGCTACGAGGGCGAGGTCAAGCGGAGAAGCCGAAACGATCTCCACCGAGCCGCTTTGAGGATCGGCTTTGACGCTTTTTACTCCATTTAGCGCCTTGACTGCGGTTTCGACTTTTGCGGCGCAATGCCCGCAATGCATACCTTCGACCTTGACTTCGGTCTTAACTTTTTTTCCAAACATGAACTTTACTCTCCTTTATCGAATTTTATTAACTTCAATCTCAGCGCGTTAAAAATAACGGTAAGACTGCTAAGCGTCATTGCAAGCCCCGCTATCATCGGGTTTATGGTGATACTCGCCCACCTGAAAGCCCCGAACGCTATGGGGATCATAAGGCAATTGTAAAAAAACGCCCAAAACAAATTTTGCTTGATATTGGCTATCGTCTTTTTGCTTACCGTGATGAGGTCAACGATCTTGTGAAGGTCGTCGCGCATAAGTATGACGTCCGCCGAATTCATGGCTATGTCGGTGCCGTTATGCACTCCTATCCCGACGTCGGCGCTTGCGAGCGCAGGGCTGTCGTTCACTCCGTCACCACACATAATAACTATCTTTTTTTGAGTTTTGAGTTTTTTTATGAGGTCGGCTTTCTGTTCGGGCAATACGCCCGCTATTACGTTCGTAATGCCGAGCCTGCCCGCTATGATCTTCGCGGTAGTTTCGTTGTCGCCCGTAAGCATTATCACCTCGATGCCGCGCGCGGTAAGGGCGGAAACCACCTTTTGCGCGTCTTCCTTGACGAGGTCGTTCACCCCGAACAGTCCAACCACCTCCCCGCCTACGGCTAAATAAACTATGCTGTTCCCTTCGCCCGCGAACTCCGCTTCATCATCGTCGTGATTTGATTGGATGCCCAGCGACGACAAAAGAGCCGAATTGCCCATAGCCACTTCTATCCCGTCTATTTTGCCCGAAATTCCCAACCCATTAAGGTTTTGGAAGTCGCTTACTTCCTTTATTTCCGCACCCATTCCCGCAAAAGCCATGGCGATCGGGTGCGAGGACAACTTTTCGAGCGAGGCAGCGTAGCAAAACAACGTCTTATCGTCGAGCGTCGAGTAATTACGGAACTTCGCCACTTTGAGTTTGCCGTAAGTCAACGTCCCCGTCTTGTCAAACACGATCACGTTCGCCGAAGCGGCAAGTTCGAGCGTTTCGCTCTTTTTGACCAGGATCCCGTTTTGGGCGCACTTGCCTTCGCTGACTACGATCGCGAGCGGCGTGGCAAGCCCCAACGAACATGGACACGCAACGACAAGCACCGTCACGAACGTCGTTACCGCCTCGCCTATCGGCAGGAATATCGCCGAAATGACGAACGCGAGAACGGCTATGCCCATGACCGCGGGCACGAAGATCCCGCTCACCTTGTCCGCTATCTTGGCTATCGGCATTTTGGTGTTCGTCGCTTCGACTACGAGCCGCACTATCGCCGAAATAGTGGAATCTTTGCCTATTCGTTCCGCCGTGTATTCAATATAGCCGTCGTAATCTATACTGCCCGCAATGACCGCGTCACCCGCATTTTTGCTCACGGGCTTGCTTTCCCCCGAAATAAACGACTCGTCGAGGTGCGCAGAACCCGAAGTCACCGTTCCGTCTACGGCTATCTTTTCGCCGGGTCTACAAACCACCGTGTCGCCTTGGCGGATTTGGTCGATAGTAACCTGTTTTTCGACCCCGTCCTCCAAAATCACCGCCTTGGATGGCGTAATTTGCACAAGGTCCTTTATCGCCTGCTTCGTCCTGTTCTTGCTCGCTCCGTCAATGAATCTGCCGAGTTTGATGAAGTACACGATGACCGCGCACGACTCAAAGTAGAGGCTGTGTACGAATTCGTGTCTGCCGCAAAATACCATTATCATGGAGTAGACGCTGTAACAAAAACTGCTTATTACGCCAAGTGTCACCAGCGTATCCATATTCGGCGCTTTGTGGAACAGCGACCGAAATCCTTTGAGAAATATGTCCGACCCGTACACGAGAAAAAGCAGCGTAAGCCCGAACAAAACAGACGCATATACCACGGAATGGGTATTCATATCGACGAAATCGGGCGTGGGTATACCTATCATCGACCCCATGGACAGATACAAAAATATCACCGTTAGCACGCCGAACAAAATCAGCCGTATCTTGCGGGATCTTGTTTCCTTTTCCTCGTCTTTGAGTTCGAAAAGCCCCGTGCTTTTGAAGCCCGCTTCCTTAATGAATCCCTCGATCTGCTTTACGGTCAACTTTGTTTCGTCATATTCGACCGTTGCGTTCGCCATAACGAGGTTGACGCTCGCATTCATAATGCCGTCCTTGCCGCTCAAATGCTTTTCCAGACTGCCCGAACAGGCGGCGCAACTCATTCCTTCCACTCCCAAAGTAACCTTTTTCATCACCAGAACCTCTTGATCATCTCCACTACTTCGTCTATTATGTCCGTATTTCCGTTTTTGATGTCACGCACGACGCAAGTATGCATATGCCTCTCGACTATGACGCTCGCAAGGCTTTTGAGCGCTTTGTTCACGGCGGACAATTGTATCAATATGTCGTCGCAATATTTGTCGTCGTCTATCATCTTGCTTATTCCGCCTATCTGCCCCGCTATCCTGTTGAGTCTGTTTTTCAGTTCGCGCTTTTCTTCCTCGGTGCGCATCGTCGTTCTTCCGCAACAATCCATTTTTCTTCTCCTTTCGAATAAAGTATATACCCCCACGGGGTATTTGTCAAGCAAAATTAAGCCTTTTTTCTTCCGAATAGAAAAAATTGCCGCCCCCTGCTAAGGGACGTCTTCATAAGGTCGCGGCATCGCCGAATTATAATACAAAATAAGGCAAGAAAATCCGGCCTTATGAATAATGGTTTTACCCTACTCTTTTTCTAAAAAATTATAATTGTTTTTATTTGATAGTTCTGCCGTTCGAGGTGAAGTAAATGCAGAGCGAACCGGGACCGCCGTGACTGATGACGACAGGGCCGAGCGGCAAAAGTTCTATATTTACGTCAAGCGATTCTTTGAGGCTTTGGGCGACGTAATCGGCGTCGTCCCTGCAATCGGTGTAACCGATATAGATCGTCTTGAATTCGGGCGCGTACATTTTTTTCGTAGACGCGATGATCTCGTTGAGCGAGCGTTTGCGGCTGAGAACTTTTTTGTACGGAACCAAAAATCCGTCCTCGCTGACGCGCAAAGCCACTTTCAGATGAATAGCGTCGCCGAGTAACGCCGCCGTTCTCGAAACTCTGCCCGTACGCGCGAGATATTGCAAACTGTCCACGACGAAAAGTGCGCTGTTGTTGTGCTTCAATTTCTCGGCGTAGTCGTAAAGTTCTTTGAGCGAAAGCCCCTCTTGCGCTTTTTGAGTGCAAGCGACGGCAAGAAGCATGATCCCGCAACTTGCGGTCAACGAATCGACTACCATAACCTTGCCGGGATACCGTTTTTCGAGGTCTTTCGCGGCGAATTTGAAGTTGCCGTAAGTGCCGCTGAGATTGCTCGACATAGAAAAGTGCAAAACGGACGCTCCCGTTTTGAGCAGCGATTCGAGGTGCTTGTAAGCAGCGTCGGTATTGATCTGCGACGTCTTGGTCGAAGCCCCTTCTCTCATCGCCTTGTAAAATTCTTCGTTCGACATTCCGTCGAGCGTACTGTAAATCTTATCGTTTACCATGTACTCCATGGGTGCGACGGCTATATTATAACGCGCTTGAATTTCCTCGTTTATGTCCGACATAGCCTCGACGGACATTATTATGTTGTTCATTTTTTGCCTCCTTCTATGCGCAGTTAATAATCGTATCGGCTATAAAATTATATCCTATTTGGTTGGGGTGAACCCCGTCTATGCAGTATTTGCCGAAGCAATCTTTGTCGCCGAGCAAAGCCGCGCGAATGTCTATGAGTTTCGTCCCGTTGTTGTAAGCGCACTTGATCACTTCGTAATTGAACAATTCCTGATGGCGGTATATGTTGCTGACGTCGCCGTTCAAAAACTGCATTATCTTCTCCCCGTCCGCGATCTTCGAGATCACGTTGTTGAAATATTGATATGAGAAAACGGGCGGCAAAGTGAACAAGATCACCTTATGCCCCGCGTTAATAAGTTTTTTTACCGCGACGTCGAGCAAAGAAGCGTACTCCTCTATCGGCGTCAATGAAATATGATTTTCGAGCGGCGACTGCGCTATCGTGCGCCAATCGTAATCGGCGTCGTTCCCGCCGATGCACAGCGCGGCGTAATTCTTTGCCGAGGGATCGACCGTTTTCAAATATGCGTCTATCGTGCCCTTGCGCATAAGACGCGCGAGAGTTTGACCGTAGACGGAATAATTTTTTACCGTATCGAAACTATAATGGCAAGCCAAAATATCCACGGCGCTGCGAACAGCCCGTTTTATGCTTCCGTCCTCGTAAATTATTCCTTTGGAAATGGAATCGCCGAAAATTACAAGATTTCTCATTGCCGCCTCCCGAATTAAATTGTATTACAACATCGCCGAAAAATCAACCTACTATTCGATTTTGTCCTTCTCCCGCAAGTTAAGTCGCGGTAGAATTAAATTTTAGCCCATTCTACTTACGGTAGAGTGGCGTTTTTTGCTTGCATATCCCCGTTTTTTGTGCTACAATGTATGTATGGACGACTTGAAACAAATCATAGCGGTCAATATAGCGTTTTACCGAAAAGAGAAAGGGCTCACCCAAGTGGAACTTGCCGAAAAACTCAATTATTCGGATAAAGCCGTTTCGAAGTGGGAGCGCGGCGAAGCGTATCCCGATATCGCCACGCTCGTCGCCCTCGCCAAACTGTTTGGCATAACCGTCAACGAACTCGTCACCGACAAAAAGAAGGTCAAAAAGGCAAAACCGCTCATTGCCCTTCTTTCGGCGGGCCTCGTTTGGCTTATCGCCACCGCGGTATTTGTAATTATGAATATGGCAGCCACCATTCCGCATACCTGGCTCGTCTTTGTTTACGCTATCCCCGTATGCGCGGTCGTTCTGCTCGTACTCTTTGCCATATGGCGCAAAAACCTATTGATACTCGTCGCCGAAACGGTGCTTATGTGGACCGTCGCAACGTGTATATACCTAACTATTTTGTTCACCGCGTCCATCGAAAACAGTTTCTTTATTTTCTTTCTGCCCATTCCGTTGCAGATCCTCGCGATCCTCTGGTACGAATTCAGAGTCAAACGCAGGCTCCACTTCCGTTTCAAACGCGGCAGGGTCAAAAAAACCGACCGTAACGACAAAAACGACAGCGGGAATAATGACAAAAACAGCGACCATGTCAATAAAAACGACAACCATGGCGACGCTAAATAAGTTCGGCAAGAAACGATAAAAAGCGACAACCGTAACAACAAAACGACAACCATGGCGACGCCAAATAAGTTCGGCAAGAAACGACAAAAAGCGACAACCGTAACGAAAAAACGGCGGCAAGTCAATGCGCCGTCGAAAATCGTAATATAAATATTTTATGTACTTAAAAACGACCGAAAAGCGACGGCAAAGAACCGTCGCTTTTTTATTTTTCAAAGATCATATTTTGCTTAAAACTTCGGAAATATCGGCGTTCAAACAGATCGCTTGCTCCTCTATCTGTTCGGGACAAAAGGCTTCGCCGTAGTTGATGCAGGCATAGGTCGCGCGCTTATTCTCGGCGGTCAGCCGCCAAAACGGATATTTGATTATAGCGGGCGTATTGTATCCCACGCCGAGTTCAAGATAAAGCACATTGTCATTTTTATACGCGTTTACAAACCGACCGTATCGCCCGCAAGCGTCGTCCCATCCCTCGTCCTGTACAAACTTATCGTCTGCCCGCAGATTCATCGTCATCGGCTTTCCACAGACGGGACAGCGCGGAATGAGTTCGGTCGGGATACGCATATCCTTTTGCTCGATTACCATATGGCGGACGAGTTCTTCGTTGTCATATGTCTTGTTGTGGCAAGGTTCGGAGCATTGAAAAAGTCCGTAATCGCCCTGCGTATAAAACAGCCGCGCCTTATAGAATCCCGCCTTCTGAAAGCAGTGATCGACATTGGTGGTAATCACGAAATAGTTTTTGTCCTTTACAAGGTCGAAAAGCGTTTTATAGACGGGCTTTGGCGGGTCCATATAGCGATTGACGAAGATATACCGCGACCAATACGCCCAATGTTCTTCGGGCGTTCGGTAGGGATAAAACCCGCCCGAATACATATCGCGGAAGCCGTATTTCTCCCCGAAATCGGAGAAATATTTCTCAAAGCGTTCGCCCGAATAGGTAAATCCCGCCGCCGTCGATAGTCCCGCGCCCGCCCCGACTATCACCGCGTCGGCGTTCATGAGCGACGCTTTTAATCTACTTATTTGCGCCGAGATATCTTGCGTAAATTTCATGGTCTTGCTCCTTGAATACGTCAAAAACGACCTTGATTTTGCTACCCGTTTCCCGCTTAAATTCAAGCACAGTTCGAACGGCGATCTCGGCGGCGCGCTCGTTGGGGAAACGAAACTCACCCGTAGAGATACAGCAAAAGGCAAGGCTACCCAGCCTGTTTTCTTCGGCGAGCGCGAGGCAGGAACGGTAGCAACTTTCAAGAAGTCGCTCGTGTTTTTCGTTGAGTTCTCCGTAAACGATAGGACCGACCGTGTGCAGAACGTATTTGCAAGGCAGATTGTAACCGCGCGTAATTTTCGCCCCGCCCGTAGGTTCGTCATGCCCTTGCGCTCTCATAATTTCCGCGCACTCTAAACGCAGTTGGATCCCCGCAAAGGTGTGAATGGCGTTGTCGATACAGCCGTGATTTGGGCAAAAGCAGCCGAGCAATTTCGAATTGGCGGCATTGACTATCCCGTCGCATTTGAGCGTCGTAATGTCGCCTCGCCAAAGATATATGTCGGGCTGAACGGGCGCAAGGTCGGCAATATCGGTTATGCCTTTAAGCCGCAGTTCTTCGGATAGATATTCGTCCTGAACGCGCAAAAATTCTTCGCTCGCCGCGCTCGGCTCCCGCACGTTAAAAAGGGCGCGCAGTAGCCGCCTTTGCGAATATTCGTCTGTGGGTATATCCGTCTGCGCGTTTTGCTCGGCGAGAAGATATTCAATAAGATAAATTCGTCTTTCCGTTTGAGTCATAATGATTTCCGATGGGCTAAAAGCGCAATCGTTTAGCCCATTGCGCTTTTGTCGTCAATTTGCGTTTTACGTTTTCGCTTACTCAATTGTAGCGTCTGCCGCGGTATAACCTTCGAGCGAATTAGTCCTTACCTGTATGCAGATATACCTTATCGCGCTGTCGTCCGCAGCGAAAAATCTGCGCTTTGCGACAGGAGAAATGCGCAGCCAATCCCCCGCTTTGAGCGGAACGGTCACTCCGTCGATCTCCGCCTTGCCTTTTCCTTCCAAAATACCGTAGATCTCCTCGTTTTGCTTGTGCGAATGTACAAAAGGAACGCTCGCGCCCTTGGGAAGCGCGTTGATACTGATTTCCGCACCCGTGAGGTGAAGCGCATCGTGTAATTCTACGCGCGCCTCGTTTTTCGCTTCGATTTTGTCGAAATTGTTTGCCATTTGAGTTGCCTCCTAAAATAATATTTTGCAATCATTACCGATTACGCCATTAGTATAACAAACGCAAACCGTATTTGCAAGAATGTTACAATTCTATTACCCGATAATAATTTTATTACCAAGTTTCATATTTGAACCATTGACATATTATACGTTTTATGGTATTATCATAGCATAATAACATAAAAACAAAAAAGGTAGGTAAAGTTCATGTTGACGAAAGAGGAACTGCCCGAATGTCCAGTGGCGACGACCGTACAACTCATAGGTAACAAGTGGAAATTGCTCATCATCCGCAATTTGGTATCTAACGAAAAACAACGTTTTACCGACTTTATCAAGACGATCCCCGCTATCAGTAAAAAAGTGCTGACCGATAATTTGCGCGCGCTCGAAGATGACGGGCTTGTCGAGCGAAAGGTCTTTGCCGAAGTTCCCCCGCGCGTGGAGTATTCACTCTC
>CANQAE010000043.1 GCA_947589465.1 uncultured Clostridia bacterium
CACTGTCAACGTCCACTTTGAACGAATCCACTTCGTAACCGCTGTCGGGCGTGACCTTGACTGTCACTTCTTTGTCCGACTCGTATTTGCCGTCTTTCGCTTCGGGCGTCAACGTTACGCTACCGTGCGTACCCGCATTGACGGTGACTTCGTACATCTCATCTTCCGTCGGCGCGCATGCCGCGAATACAGCCAGCGACAGGCACAACGCAAATACTATTGTAAGCGCCGCCGCTAAGCGTTTCTTGATTGATTTCATAGTTTTCTCTCCTTTTTTGTATAGTTTTTTATTTTATATCGGTTAAGATTGTTTTTTTTGCCCCAAAGAGATTTTAGGCTGCTTTTCTCCCGTATTAGCCGCTTTTTGGACCCCTTCACGGCAAAAATAACAATCTTACCCTTTATACAATTTTATCAGCCTACTATATTATAATATATTACACGGTGTTTGTCAAGTGTATTAATAAATTTTTTTAAAAAAATTATTGTTTGCAAATTTTTACTATATACTTTTAAAAAAAGTGCAATGGAAAACTTTTTCGTTTGTACTCTAACAAAACTTAATAATAAACATTAACTTACTACCTTATTGAGAGTAGTTACAGCATAACCATAAGTAATAAGGAGCAGGAATAATATATATCCGCTATTCCCCAGCCGTACTATAATTGAAAATAAAAAATGCGCTTCGAGCAAAGGAAACGCATTTTTTATTCTTTTCAGTTTTCCGCAATCATTAGATGGGTAACAAACGAAGAATACTTCCGTTTACTATCATCAATATCAAATCGATGAGCCAAATAATGGTGAATCCACCGATAAGCCTTATGATAGCCGCAACTATCTTACCTTCAGTAATTCTGGTTACTACACCGCAAATCCAAGCCGTTACGGGTATTATAGCAAGTATAATACTTACCAAACGACCAAGACCGAAATAATCAGATTTTGCCATAAGAAAAACCTCCATATTTTTTACTTGTTTAAAGTATATCATACATATATGCAAAAAGCAATTATTTTGATAGATTATTTTTAATTTTTTTTGGGTTACGGCAAATTTTTTTAAAAAAGGAGCAGGACCGAAATAAAATTCGCTCCCGCTCCCGTCGCACTATGAACGCGATCGCCGAAAATTATTTAAAATATCTTTCGAGCAAGCCTTTGAACGCCTTGCCGTGACGTGCTTCGTCGCGAGCCATTTCGTGAACCGTGTCGTGGATCGCGTCAAGCCCCAATTCCTTTGCTCTCTTGGCAAGATCGGTCTTGCCCATCGTTGCGCCGTTCTCGGCGGCTACGCGCATCTTCAAGTTCTCTTTGGTGGAGTCGGTCACTACCTCGCCGAGCATTTCGGCAAATTTAGCGGCGTGTTCTGCCTCCTCGTAAGCCGCTTTTTCCCAATACATACCTATTTCGGGATAGCCCTCGCGGAACGCTACGCGCGCCATTGCAAGATACATTCCCACTTCGCAACACTCGCCGTTGAAGTTGGCACGAAGATCGTTCTTTATGTCCTCGCGAACGTCCTTTGCCACGCCGACAAAATGTTCCGCCGCCCAAGTCATGTCTGCCGCCTGTTCCTCGAACGGATGCTTCGCCTTGCACTGCGGGCAAACTTCGGGCGCTTCGTCGCCTTCGTATACATAACCGCAAACTTTGCATACAAATTTCTTCATACTCTTTTACTCCTTTAAATTTTTTGAATTTTTTGATTTAAGCAATCACGGCATGACCCGTAATGTTTCGTCCGGAAAGAGATCGTTCGACCTAATTTTCAAGTAATTTGACTATATGCTAATATCTCAGATTGTTGAATAAAAGTTTATTTTCGTCCGCTCGAACCGTATTCATATTACATCTTTCGGGCGAAAATGTCAACCGAAATTACACACTTAAACGTAATTTTTCATAGTATGTACTATAAAGTTCTACTTACAGGAGGAAGTTATGAATAACAATTACGACTATGACTGCGAATGCGGGCAAGTGAACGACGATTTTACTTTCAGCGGGTGCAGAAGCCACAATTATGACAACGACCGCGAAATGAACGACTGCGGTTGCGGAAACGATCACGGGTACGAAAACAACCACGGGTACGAAAACAACTGCGGTTGCGGAAATAATCACGGATACGAAAACAACTGCGGCTGCGGAAACAATCACGGGTACGAAAACAACTGCGGCTGCGGCAAACACCGTTGCGCCAAGGTCTACAACGAACCGCGCGAGGAGAAGTGCGACTGCGAGCACCGAAATTCGCACGAGGACGAGGGGCAAAAATGCGAATGTTGCCACCACAGGATAAAGATCTGCATCCCCCCGTTCCCATTCCGTTGCAAATAGCAACAAGCGGCGTAGTTGCCGCTTACATATTTTTATGACCGACTACCGTACACGAATTTTCGAAACTATGCCCGTCAAAAAGGCTGTTCTTATGCAGATTGTCCCTGCCGTATTCGGGCAGATCGTCACGCTCATTTACAGCCTCGCGGACACTTTTTTCGTCGGTTTGCTGTGCGATCCGCGTCAGTCTGCCGCCGTTACCGTCGTAAATCCGCCGTTCGTCTTACTCACCGCCGCCTCCAACCTGTTCGGCACGGGAGGAGCCGCCGTGATCGCCGCCGCACTCGGTAACAAAGACCGCGAAAACGCAGGTCGAGCGGCTACCGTCGCGATTTGGTTCGGCGCGCTCGGCGGGTTGCTCATGAGCGCGCTTTTTGCGCTGTTTTCGCGACCCGTGCTGGGGCTTTGCGGCGCTACGCCCGACATTATGCCTTTTGCCCGCGACTACGCCGTTTGGGCTGTCTGCGTAGGCGGAACTTTCGGCGTTCTTTGTCCCGTGCTTGCCTCGGTCCTGCGTGCGGAAGGACGAGCGGTTATCGCCGCCGCGGGTATAGCGTTCGGGGGGCTTCTAAACATTTTTCTCGACCCATTCTTCATTTTGCCGCAATTTTTGGGTTTCGGAGTTGCGGGTGCGGGCGCGGCTACGGCGGTATCCAATGCCGCGGCTACCGCTTTGCTTGTCGTCGCGATCGTCGCGCGAAAAAGCCTTTCGTCGTTTCGTCCACAAAATCTGCGCTTTACGAAAAAGTTTCTGCCGTCGATTGCGAAAGCGGGCTTCCCCTCGGCATTGCAATATGCGCTTACCGTCGTTGCGATCGCCGCTCTGTCGCATTTCGTGTCGGCTTACGGCGCGGAGGCGGTGGCGGCGCTCGGCATTGTCAAAAAACTCGACCACCTGCCTCTGTACTTCTCGATAGGCGTGTCCACGGGGCTTTTGCCGCTTATGGCGTACAATCATTCAGCGAAAAACACCGATAGACTCGAAAGATCTTTTCGGTTCGGTTGCGCCGTTTCACTGTGCTTTTCACTCATTTGCCTTGTCGCCTACGAGATCTTTGCGGGCGGGCTTTCCGCCCTGTTCATCGGCGACGAGATGACCGTTTCGTATGCCGCCGCGTTTTTGAGGCGCAACGTAACCGCTATGCCCATGATGTCGGTGTGCTACCCGCTCATCGTGCGCTTTCAAGCCACCGGCAAAGTCAAGCAGTCGGTCGTTTGCTCGCTGCTGCGCAAGGGCGCGCTCGATATTCCCCTCCTTTTCGTCGCCGACGCGCTCGTCCCGCTCTACGGCTGTATGTGGGTTCAGCCCGTCGTGGACTCCGTTTCGCTCGTCGTCGCCGTCGTTTTTGCCGAACTCAATAAGAAAAATGATAACAAATCGTAATTTTTTTGGATAAGTATATTTACAAACGGTATTTTTGTGCTATAATATATTGGACGGAGGTTATTTTATGCTGTTACACAAAGCCATTGAGTATGCCGCAATCAAGCACCGTAACCAATTCCGCAAGGGAACGGACACGCCTTATATCGCTCACCCTATGGAAGTCTTACAGATCCTCGCCGCCAACGGCTGCCCGATCGAAGTTCAGATCGCGGGCGTTTTGCACGACACGGTCGAAGATACAGACACCACTTTGAACGATATTGAAACGCTTTTCGGCACCGACGTCGCCGAACTCGTAGCCAGCGACACCGAGGACAAATCTTTGCCCTGGACTACAAGAAAGGAACGCGCCCTCGAAAGGTTGCGCGATGAAGGGCTTGCGGCGAGATACTTGCTCTGCGCAGACAAGTTGTCCAACATTAAAAGCGTATACAACGATTTGCGTATTGTAGGCGATCACGTTTGGTCGAGGTTCAAGGGTAGCCCCAGCCAGACCGAATGGTATTACCGCGAAATCGTCAAAGAACTCAAAAAGGACCTCGAAGGCGTACAAATGTACGAGGAACTTTGCTCGTACGTAGACGCCGTTTTCGTGAAAGAATTCGACTGAAAAACCACGTTTTTTACACCCGTATCGCCACTTTTTGCGAACGGGTAAATTTGAACGATTCGAAAAAATCGCAAGCGTTTTGCCTGCGATTTTTTTAGATCGGTATATTGATTTTTTTAATTTTCTCCGCTGCCAAAAGTTCCTTCGGCGGATCCTTCTACTCCGCTTACGTCCGTACTGTCGGTAGTTCCTTCGACTGCGTTCTCGTTAGTTTCTTCGGTGGTTTCCATGGCTCCGCTCTCGGACTCGTCGTCCTCTCTATGTTCGACGACAGCCACGCATACGACATTGCCGCCGTTTTTGAGGCGCATCATTCGCACGCCCTGCGTGTCGCGACCGAGCAAACTTACTTCCTGCGAATACATACGAATAACTATACCATTATCGGAGATTATCATAATGTCGTCGTTCTCGCCCACCTGTTTGAGGTTTACGAGGTCGCCGGTGTTCTCGTTGAACTTGCCCGCTTTTATGCCCTTGCCCGCGCGGGATTGCAAACGATAATCGTCGATAGACGAGCGTTTTCCGTACCCATGTGCGGAAACGGTAAGAATTTTTTTGCTCGGATCGAGCACAACCATATCTACGACGACTTCGTTCTCATCCATCTTTATCGAGCGCACGCCTTGCGTATCGCGGCTCATGGGGCGCACGTCGCGCTCGTTGAACCTGATGCACTTACCCGACGACGCCGCAAGCAAGATCTCGTCGTCGCCTCGCGTGAATTGTACCGAAATAAGTTCGTCGCCTTCGAGCAAACTTATGGCTATTTTACCCGTCTTGCGTATCGAATCGAATTCGGTCGTCGCTGTCTTTTTGACGTTGCCCTTTTTGGTCGCCATCATAAGGAATCCGCCGCCGTCATCTTTTGCGGGCAACACGGCGTTTATTTTCTCGCCGTCGCCGAGTTGCAACAAATTGACTATCGCACGACCGCGCGAGGTCTTTTCGGCTTCGGGCACTTCATAAGCCTTTATTGCGTACACCCTGCCGAAGTTGCTGAACATTAATACCCTATCATGGGTGTTGGTAACGAACATATTTTCCACGAAGTCGTCTTCTTTCGGTCTATGTGCCGTAACCCCCATTCCGCCGCGGTGCTGGCTCTTGTATTCGTCCACGGGCAGGCGCTTGATATAACCCGAATGGGTCATCGAAATGACTACGTCCTCCTTGTCTATAAGGTCCTCGATGTCTATTTCGTCGAATATGGGGCAAAGTTCGGTGCGCCTCGGCGTGTCGTACGCGTCCTTTATCTCGGTAAGTTCTGTCTTGATTATTTCAAGCACTCTCATCGGCTTTGCGAGAATATCCTTGTAATCCTCGATCTTGATTTCGAGGTCGGCAAGTTCCTTGCGCAAACTGTCCACTTCAAGCGCGGTTAACCTACCGAGTTTCATTTCCAGAATGGCGTTTGTCTGTTCGTCGCTCAAAAGGAATTCGGCTTGCAATTTTTCGCCCGCTTCGACTTTGTCGCGGCTCTGCTTGATGATTTCGACTACTCTGTCAATGTTGTTTTGCGCTATAACCAAGCCTTCCAATATGTGGGCTCGCTTTTGAGCGCGTTCGAGATCGAATTTCGTGCGCCTTACCACCACGTCCTTTTGATGTTCGAGGTAGTAGTACAGCATCTCTTTGAGCGTAAGGATCTTCGGCTCGCCGTCCACAAGCGCCAAGAAAGTTATGCCGCCCGTAACCTGCAAGTCGGTGAGTTTGAAAAGCATATTGAGTACGACTTGCGCTTGCGCGTCCCTCTTTATGTCGATAACGACACGCATACCCGACCTATCCGATTCTTCCTTTATGTCCGCGATACCGTCTATGCGCTTTTCTTTAACGAGGTCGGCAATGCGCTTTATGAGTTCCGCCTTGTTTACCTGGTACGGAAGTTCGGTCACGACTATTCTATATCGCGTTACGCCGCCCGACTGGAATTCTTCGATCTCGGTCTTTGCGCGCGCGATAAAACTTCCTTTGCCCGTAAGGTACGCTCTTTTAAGTCCCGACCTGCCCATAAGCAGTCCGCCGGTGGGATAATCGGGCGCGGGCACGTACTCCATAAGTTCCTCGCTCGTGATTTCGGGATTGTCTATGAGCGCGCAAACGCCGTTTATGACTTCGCCGAGATTGTGCGGAGGAATGTTGGTCGCCATACCGACCGCGATACCGTCGCTACCGTTGACGAGAAGATTGGGAAATCTCGAAGGAAGTACGGTGGGTTGCATAAGCGTATCATCGAAGTTCGGATACCAATCCACCGTTTCTTTGTCTATATCCCTGAGCATTTCTCCCGCGATCTTACTGAGCCTTGCCTCGGTATACCTCTGTGCAGCCGGAGGATCGCCGTCTACCGACCCGAAGTTGCCGTGTCCGTCAACCAGCGGGTGCCTTATGGAAAAGTCCTGCGCAAGCCTAACCAGCGCTCCGTAGACAGCCGAGTCGCCGTGCGGGTGAAATTTACCGAGCACGTCGCCAACGATACGCGCGCATTTACGGTACGGCTTATCCGCGAAAAGATTGAGTTCGCCCATAGCGTACAAAATACGTCTGTGGACGGGTTTGAGTCCGTCGCGCACATCGGGAATGGCACGGGAAACGTTTACCGCCATAGCGTACGCTATAAACGACGTTTTCATCTGGTCGGACACCTGAACTTTGACAAGTTTGGTGTTGTCTATATGCTTGATCTCCTCATCGCTGAGTGTTCGTTTCCTTTCCATACGTCCTCCTAAACATCGAGATCGGCAACGAGTTTGGCGTTGTCCTCGATGAACTTTCTTCTAAGTTCGGGCATCTCGCCCATAAGCACCGTGAATATCTCGTCGAGTTCGAGCGCGTCCTCCATATGAACTTCCAAAAGCGTGCGGCTTTCGGGGCTCATGGTGGTGTGCCAAAGTTGATCGGCGTTCATTTCGCCCAAACCTTTGTAGCGCTGTATCTCATAACCTTTTCGACCCATTTCGTCAAGAGTGGCGTTGAGTTCCTCGTCCGAATAGCAGTATGTGTCCTTATGATTCTTGCTCACCTTGTAAAGAGGCGGCTGTGCGATATACACGTGCCCGTTCTCGATGAGCGGCTTCATGTACCTGAAAAAGAAGGTCAGAAGCAAAATTCTAATGTGGCTGCCGTCAACATCGGCATCGGTCATAATTATTATCTTGTTGTACCTTAATTTGCTCTCGTCGTATTCGTCGCCGACGCCGCAACCGAACGCCGTGATCATATTCTTTATTTCTTCGTTTTCGAGAACTTTCGCAAGTCTGGTCTTTTCTACGTTGAGTATCTTGCCCCTGAGCGGCAGAATAGCCTGAAATCTTCGATCCCTGCCCATTTTCGCCGTGCCGCCCGCGCTGTCGCCCTCGACGATATAGATCTCGCAGTGGGACGCGTCCTTGTCCGTGCAATCGGCAAGTTTACCCGGAAGCGACGTGCTTTCGAACACGCCCTTGCGCCTTGTAAGTTCGCGAGCGTTACGCGCTGCGTCGCGGGCGCGTTGAGCGGTAATGCATTTGGCGACGAGTTCTTTCGCTTCCTTGGGATTTTCTTCGAGGTATGTGCCGAAACCTTCGGTAAGTGCCTTCGCTACAAGTCCGCGCATTTCGGCGTTGCCGAGTTTTGTCTTGGTCTGTCCCTCGAATTGAGGTTCGGGCAATTTGACGCTTATGATCGCGGTGAGCCCCTCTCGCACGTCCTCGCCCGACAACTTTTCTTCTTCTTTGAGTACCTTTTGAGAATGAGCGTAATCGTTGATTATCTTGGTAAGCGCCGCTTTGAATCCTTCGAGGTGCATACCGCCTTCTTCGTTGTTTATGTTGTTGGCGTATGCGTAAATGACCTCGCTGTAACTGTCGTTGTACTGCATTGCGATCTCGATCTGATTGTCGCCGTACTGCCTTTCGATATACAGCGTGGAGCCGAGCAAAGTTGTCTTTGTCTTGTTGAGGTAGTCAACGAAGTCGCATATTCCGCCCGCGAAATGAAAGGTTTCTTCCCTTTCCATATCCACTCTGTTGTCCTTCAAATGTATCGTAAGTCCCTTGTTGAGGTATGCCACTTCGCGCAGACGCGTTTTGAGATAGTCGTAGTTGAAAATTATCGTATCGAATATCTCGTCGTCGGGATAGAACGTAACTTTCGTACCCGTCTTGTCCGAATCGCCCTTTATGGCGAGCGGGCGTTGCGGTATGCCGCGATTGTACGTTTGCCCGTACATCTTGCCGTTTTGGTAAACTTCGACTTCCAACCATTCGCTGAGCGCGTTTACGACCGACAAGCCGACGCCATGCAAACCGCCGCTGACCTTGTATCCGCCGCCGCCGAACTTTCCGCCCGCATGTAACTTCGTGAGTACGAGTTCGACAGCCGAAATACCCTCTTTTTCGTGTATGCCCGTGGGGATCCCGCGCCCGTTATCCATTACGGAAACGGCTCCGTCACGGGTGATCTCTACCCATATGGTCGTGCAATATCCGGCAAGGGCTTCGTCCACGCTGTTATCGACAAGTTCGATGATAAGGTGATGCAAGCCTTTTTCGTCGGTCGTTCCTATATACATGCCCGGTCTTTTGCGCACCGGTTCCAAACCTTCGAGTACCTGAATTTTGCTCGAATCGTAATTTTCCTGAACTTTTTCGGTCATAAGAAATCTCCTTGTTTTGCCATGTATATTATACCATAAAACCGATCGAAAAGGCAAGCCAAATTAAGGCATTTCCAAAATAAAAACCGAGAGAATGCCTTGTAAGGGGCTGTTTTGGGTCTAAAACGCCTATTGCGACAAAACAACACCAAATACTCTGTCGAATATTGCCCCCGCATTTGCAAAATAAACGGTAAAACTCCAAAAAAAGTTATTTCGTAATACTAAAT
>CANQAE010000044.1 GCA_947589465.1 uncultured Clostridia bacterium
TTGGCGGAGGCGGAGGGACTCGAACCCCCGTGGCGTTTCCACCAAACGGTTTTCAAGACCGCCGCGTTATGACCACTTCGCTACGCCTCCATAGCATTATAATAAATATAGCAAAAACTATCGGGTGTCGTCAAGTTTTTTGCCACGTTTTCCGTGTCGTTTTTTGGATTTCGGAGCGGGCGGGGTCTGTGGGGGCTGTTGAGCGCCTTGTCCTTGCGCGGCACGTTGCTTAAAGAAGTTAAGTTTGGCGGCGTGTTCGCGGTTTTTGCGTCGGCGTTTGTTGCCCGCATAGAGTATTGCCGCGTCGTCGTAAATATTGTTCGGTACGTCGCCCAAAACCTTCAAAAACGCAGACAGGTGCATAAAAAGCAACCTGTGTCCCGAATTTTTTGCGTTTACGGCGTAGTTGTATCGGGGAGAATCTGTCTTGTCGTACACGAACACGTTGCTACATTCCACGCCCGACGAGTATCTGCCGCCGAGTTTATAGAGTTTGTCAATGCGATTACGGGTGAGGGTAATGTCGTCGAGTTCGATATCCTCGTCGAAGCACACCACCTTGTGCGAAAAGGCAAGTCCGTTTGTCTTTTCGCGTTTGCACGAAAGCACAAATTCGTTCAGTAGCCGCTTTTTTGTTTTGGCATTGTTGTAGTCAATGCCCGTGTAAACCATGTCGGTGTAGCAGTTGCGGATCGTGAATTTCCTGATCGTGCCGGGCATTACTCCGTATCGCTCGATGAATTGCTCGAACGTAAGCCCCGTTGCGGCGAGAACACCTTTTAGCACTTTCAGCGTGGCGACGGCGTCGTCCATAGAGCGGTGTTCCAGAAATTCGATATCGAATTCGGCTGCCGCCGAGGCGAGGCTGAAATTGCGCGACTCCTTTTTGTAAATGCCGTACATAAGTTGCACGTCGTAAAAGTCGTAGTCGAAGGGTTGAAGTTTGTATGTGCGTACCGAATCGGCGAGATAATTCACGTCGTTGATTATCGAAAAGCCGATGACCGTCACGTCGTCGAACAGCCCGCGTATCCTGTTGTAAACAAGCGGAAAGCGCGGCGCGGATCTAAACACCTGTTCGGTGTAGGCGAGTTTAATTACCGTGCCGAACAACCGCTTGTTGAACGGCTTGTTGGGGTTGACGATAATGTCCTCCTGCTCGATTATTTCGAGATTTTCGTCAGCGAGGCAGTAGCCGAAACTGCACAAACTTCCGTTTTTGCCGCCGTCGCAACTTTCTATGTCGAAGCAAAGGTATTTCATCTGTCCCACACCGCCAATGAATCTATTACTTTGTCGACTTTGAGTCCGCTCGCTTCGTATGTTTTTCGGTCGGTCACGCCCGAAAGGGTCAGCACCGCTTTGAGCCCGTTGTCGAGCGCAAAACGCATATCGGTGGTAAGTCTGTCGCCGATCATTGCCGTCTGCGTGCGCGGTATGCCTGTCATCGCCTCGACGCCTTCGGCTATCGTGGAATAAGGCTTGCCGCAGATAAGGTCGGGCAGTTTGCCCGTCGTCCCCTCAATGAGCCGCATAAACGACCCTATGTCGGGCAGTTCGCCGTCCTCGACGGGACAGGTCATATCGGGATGGGTTGCGATATAGAACGCGCCGCGACTTATGAGAAAGCACGCGTCGGTCAGTTTTTTGTAATCGAGCGTCTTGTCGAAAGTGAGTACGACGGTGTCCGCTTCTTCGTCCGTCGAAAGCCCGCGACGACTGAATTCTTCGGTAACGTCGGGCGAGGCGACAACGTAAAGTTTTGCGTTCGGTCTGTTTTTAATTAGCCAATCGCAAGTGGCGTTTGCCGAGGTATAAACGTCCTCGACGGTCGCGGGAATACCCATTTTCGTCAGTTTGCGGGCGTAAAATTCCCGCGTCGCCGATGAATTATTGGTGAGAAAAATAACGCGTTTGCTTTTGCGCATACGAATCACGGCGTCAATGGCGCCTTCGATCGGACGATTCCCGAAGTAGACCGTGCCGTCGAGGTCAAGTAAAAAGCAGTCGATATCTTTCGTCAAATCCATACCGCAATATTGTATCATTTGCGACATAACTTGTCAACCTATTTTATATATTTTGCGCCACACGCGCCCAAAAAGCATTGACAAACGATTTTTCAAGAACTATAATATAGCCAAAATAACTACGGAGGTGAAATAATGTACGAACTTTTGGCAGAAGTAACGGAAGGAGCTGCCGAAGCAGGCGAGGAAGTCGCATCCAAAGGTATCAATTGGAACGATCTCCTCAACTCAATTATCAATTGGGCAACAAGTACGGGCGTAAAAATAGTTATTGCGCTGGTACTGTGGTTTGTTTCGTTCAAACTCATCAACTTCCTTACAAGACGTTTGGAAAAACGTATTATTAACCGCAAGAAAGCGGACAAGACATTGACTACAACACTTTTCTACATACTGAGGATCGTGCTGAAAATCGTCGTGCTCACTTGTCTTATTGGCTATCTCGGTATTGATACGAGCGGGCTTGCCGCACTCATCGCTTCTCTCGGCGTTGGCATTGGGCTTGCCGTCAACGGCGCGCTCTCCAATCTCGCGGGCGGTGTGCTTATTCTCGTAACGAGACCGTTCAAGATCGACGACTACATTCAGTCGGGGAGTTACGAAGGCACGGTCGAGGACATTCATATCGTGTTTACCAAGTTGAGGACGGTGGACAACAAGGTGGTCTATGTTCCCAACGGCGCTCTTTCGTCTTCGACGATCGTCAATTACTCGGAGAAGGATCAACGACGTGTCGATCTCGTATTTTCCATTGCCAAGACCGAAGATTTCAAGCGCGCGGAGGAGGTTATGCTCGGCGTAGTTAATGCGCACGACAAGGTTCTCAAAGATCCCGCCGCTACCGCAAGGATCGATTCGCATACCCCCAACGATATGCGCGTAATTCTCAAAAGTTGGGTCAAGGGCGAGGATTATTGGGACGTCTATTACGACCTTCAAGAGTCTGTAAAGAAAGCGCTCGACGAGGCGGGTATCGAAATGTCACCCAACAAACTCGACGTTACCGTCAAGAAAGACGAAACTGTCGGCACAACGGACAAGCAAAACTGATTTTCGGTTCAAACCGAAATATAACGGAAACAAGAGTGATTTTCCGCTGTATAGAGTAAGTAGAATAGCCTATTCTATGTACTCGAATTTATTAATGAAAGCAACGGAATAAATACGTTGCTTTTAATGGAGTTTTATATGAAAACAAAAAATATAAAGAAAAAATGGATCGTATGTTTTTTTACAATGATCATTACGTTGTCGGCGATCGCGCTTGTCGCTTGCGGCGGCACAACTGCCAATCCCGAAAATGGAACGTACTACTTGTACGAAAACAACAAATTGGATAAGAGCAGTTACGTTAAGTTGGAAAACGGCAAATGGAGCGATGACGACAACGAGTCGGGCGACTACTACGTAACGGGCACGAGCATAACGCTGTACATAGATCTCATGGGCGAAAAAGAAGAATTCGCTTCGGGGACTGTAAGCGACGGCAAATTGACGCTGAACATTATGAGCGCCGAGGTAGTCTATTACAAAGAGGGCAGTCAACCGAGCGGAAGTCAAAGCGGAGAAGAACCGCCGCAACACACGCATACCTATTCCGAGTGGCAAAGCGACGAAACATACCATTGGCGTTTTGCGACTTGCGAACACGACGAGGAAATCAAGGAAATCGAACAGCATACTTTCGGTTATGACAACAAATGCTCAATATGCGAATACGCTCTTGATTATACGGAAGGTCTTGAATTTGAGTTAAACGCCGACGAAAAATCGTATTCGGTTAGCGGCATAGGCGACGCTACGGATAATGTGATCATCGTTCCTTACGGACACGAAAACCTTCCCGTCACCGAAATAGCGAACGAGGCGTTCAGAAATTGCAAACAAATAGTTGCAATAAGATTGCCGAAAGGTATTACGGGCATCGGACAAAATGCGTTTTGGGGTTGCGGCGAACTTGTAAGTATCACGTTGCCCGAAACGCTCAAAGGCATAGGGAGAGCCGCTTTTGCGGATTGCAACAAACTCTATGAGGTATACAATCTTTCTTCCTTAAATCTCGATAAAAATAAAATAGAGTATTACCTCAATTATTCGGGTATAAAAAATCTTTATACGTCGGGAGAAGAAAAGAGCGCAGTCGCCATTAAGGACGGCTATGTATTTTTGCCGTTCGGGGACGAAATGCATTTGGTCGGATATGTCGGAAACGATACCGCATTAACGCTGCCCGACGATTTTGCGGGAGATGCGTACGATATCTATGACAATGCGTTTATTCGCAACGAAACCATTCAAAGCGTAACGATCCCCGAAGGAATAACGGATATGGGCGACAACGCCTTTTATGAATGCGTTTCGCTTGTGGTCGCAAATCTTTCCGATACTCTTGCGTCATTGGGCGCGCACGCCTTTGCGGAAAGCGGACTGACGAGCATAACCGTGCCGTCGGGGCTTGAACGTATCGGCAACGAGGCGTTTGGGTCTTGCCCCGATCTCGAACAGGTCACGCTTTCGAACGGACTCAAAGTAGTAGGCGAGGGGATGTTCTACGGCTGCGTAAAATTGACGAACATAACCGTTCCCGCAAGCGTTTACGAGATAGGCGTATCTGCTTTCGCGGGCGGCGGGATCACCGACGTGACGCTTGAACAAACTTCGGGCTGGAATCTTTGCGTATTCGGTGTTACTCCCGAACAACTTGCGAACACGAAAACGGCGGCGGAATTTTTCAAAACCACCTACGCTAACAAAGCATGGAGACGTTACGGCTATGACGGGACTTACCATTGGCTTGGTAACGGAACGCCGCAAGAGCATACGTTCGGCGGCTCGGCATTCGTATCCGACGACACGTGTTCGGAATGCGGGTTTAAGTATGTTCCGACGGAAGGACTTCAATACAGTTTGAATACTTCTATGCAGACGTATTCCGTAACAGGTATCGAAAACGGGAGTACGGTGACAAATGTCATTATACCTGCGACATATCAGGATAAGCCGGTCACGTCAATATCTTACGGCGCATTCAGAAATTACGGGAATATAAAAAGCATCTCCCTTCCGAACAGCATAACTTATATCGGTGAACGCGCGTTCTACGGGTGTAGCGGTTTAACGAGGATAACCATTCCCGCAAGCGTAAATCACATAGACGCAGAGGCTTTTTCCGGGTGCAGCGGCTTGACGGGAGTTTACATTACCGACCTTGAAGCCTGGTGCAACATAGATTTCATTTTACCGGCTACCGGCAATCTTTACTCGTGCAATCCGTTGTATTATGCGCATGATCTGTATTTGAACGGGCAGTTGCAAACTACGATCGAGATACCCGAAGGGGTCACGACAATAAAGAGTTACGTCTTTTACGGTTGCAGTGCGACAAACATCACGCTTCCCGAAAGTTTAACATCTCTTGAAGACGGAGCGTTCTTCGCATGCGGCAACTTGAACTATAACGAATATGAAAACGCAAAATATCTGGGCAATAAAGAAAATCCGTACCTAGCATTGATCACAGCCGAATGGAGCGAAAATTATGTAATCAATGAAAAAACAAAATTTATCGCAGATAACGCGTTTTACATGGCTCATTACGTCTCTCACACACATGTTAATTTGACGAAGATAACGATCCCCGCAAGCGTAATATCTATCGGCGCGTATGCGTTCTATAATTGCTACAATTTGCAGACCGTAACGTTTGAAAGCAACGACGCATTGACTTCGATTGGCGCGTTCGCGTTTTGCGATTGCACGAAATTATTGGATATAAAGATTCCCGCCAGCGTGACCTTTATCGGCGACTATGCGTTTAGCAGTTGCAAGAGTCTCGCGGAGATAAAAATACCCGCGAATGTGACCTTTATCGGCGACTATGCGTTTAGCAGTTGCAAGAGTCTCGCGGAGATAAAAATACCGGCGAATGTGACCTTTATCGGCAAAAATGCATTTAGCGTTTGCACGGGCGTAACGAGTATCAACGTGGATCAAGGCAATGCAAAATACATGAGCGCGGGAGATTGCTTGATCGAAAAGCAGACCAAGACCTTGCTTTTCGGTTGCAAGAACAGCGTGATACCTTCGGACGGTAGCGTAACTTCTATTTACGATAGTGCCTTTAATAACGCCCAAGAACTTACTGCTATAAATATTCCCGCGAGTGTAACTTCTATCGGCAAGTCCGCATTCGGGAACTGCACAGATTTACAGACCGTAACAATTGATGGTAATAGCGAATTGACCTCTATCGGGGACTATGCGTTTAGCGGATGCAGTAGTTTGAAGGATATTTCGATCCCCGCAAGCGTGACCTCTGTCGGCAAAAATGCGTTTGAGGAATGCGGCGAAGTGAATATTCATATCACCGACCTTGTTGCTTGGTGCAATATAGATTTCGGACTCTTATGGATAAGCAATACGTTTAATTTGTACGTGAACAACATGTTGCAAACAATGCTCGATATACCGCAGGGCGTCGAAAAAATAAAAACAGAAACATTTTATTATTGCTCGATTACGAGCGTCATAATTCCCGCAAGCGTAACATCTATCGGCACGTATGCGTTTTACTGCACTAAACTTACGGCTGTTAAATTCCCGAAAAGCGTGACTTATATCGGGGACTACGCATTTTGCGCTTGCCACGACTTGCAGACCGTAACATTTGAGCAAGGTAGCGAATTGAAATCGATAAGAGATTATACATTCGCTTATTGTCAAAGTTTAACGAGCATAATAATACCTGCAACCGTGACCTATATCGGTAGAAAGGCTTTCGAGTCTTGCGACAACTTGCAGAGGACATACCTCGGTAAATCATCATCGGAAGATTGGAGAAGCGGTGTATGGCAAGAAGGTAACGATGCGTTTTTTAGCGCCGCAAAATTCTTTTACTCCGAGCAAGTTCCTACGAAAACAGGTAACTATTGGCATTACTGGCATTACGATGAGAACGGCAATGTTGCAGAGTGGCCGCAGGCGTAAGATAATTTTTACCGCACGATAATTACCGACAAAAGATAACGGGTAACGGATTTTCCGTCGCCCGTTTCTCGTAACAGCCCATAACTTTTATTGTCAAAAACACATCCATACGGGTGTGTTTTTTGTATGCGCTTTCGCAAGGATATTAATTTTTAATAGGCGAGGCGATTTAATAGTCGGTGAGTCCGAGCATATAATCGGCTGAAACCGAAAAGCGTTTGCACATGGCTATGAGATATTCCAAAGTGGGCAGACTTTTTCCGTTTTCCCACAGCGACACGGTATCTTGCGAGACTTCGAGCAACTCGCCGAACGCGGACTGAGACAACTTGTGTTCGGTCCTCACTTCTTTTATTCTTTCCGCTATAATGTTCATATAAATATTTTACGAATAATCCTC
>CANQAE010000045.1 GCA_947589465.1 uncultured Clostridia bacterium
ATTTATGTTCGTCGTCGTCACCGTCATATCCCTTTACTTTACGGCGGGGACGACGGAACCAGTCGAGCAAATGCCTTCGCCTATACTCGTGCGGCAAATGTTCTACGGGGTCCTTATTGATCTCGGCAGACGAAACGTTTTGCGAAGATGATTTTTTATCCGCTTCGCCCGCGTCGGTTTCGACCGCGTGGGCTGTTACGTTTTCAGCCTCGCCCGCGTCATTCATTTCGACCGCGTGGGCTGTTACGTTTTCCGCTTCGCCCGCGTCGGTTTCGACCGCGTGGGCTGTTACGTTTTCCGCTTCGCCCGCGTCGGTTTCCGCGTCGGCTGTTACGTTCTCAGCCTCGCCCGCTTCGGCTGTTGCATTTTCCGCTTCGGTTTCGACCGCTTCGGCGGTTTCGGAAGGTCGTGCGGCCAAAGACTTTGGATCGCCATTATCTTCTTGTGTTGTCAAATTGGAATTGGGCATATGTATCTCCATTGTAATATTACATAAAAATTATAATTATTCGGCTCTCCCGTGTCAAACGATTTGACTAATTTTTTCCGCGGCATTATAATAATTTCGAAAAAGGAGAATGTTTATGGAAAAAATAACCTCGTTCACGATCGATCATCTTAACCACCCCGCGGGCATATATCTTTCGCGCAAGGACGGCGATATTTACACTTACGACGTGCGCATATGCAAACCATATGCCGACGATCTTATGACAAATTCGCAAATGCATTCGCTCGAACATTTGCTTGCCACCGTTCTTCGCAACGGCGAAAAAAAAGACGACGTTATTTACGTCGGTCCGATGGGCTGTCAAACGGGATTTTACGTCCTTTTGCGTAACGTCGAGCCGAAAGAGGCGACAAAATACATTACGGACGGCTTCCGCAAGGTTATTTCCTACGACGGCGAAATGCCGGGCGGCACGCAACGCGAATGTGGCAATTATTTCAATCTCGACGTCGCCGAAGCGAAATTTATCGCGGGATCGTTCCTGAAAAGGCTCGGAATTTCCGCTTGACAGAGGCAAAACAAAACATTTTTTTCGCCGAAATAATTAAACCGAGCAAATTGTTTGACTATTGTAAAATAAAGTAATATAATAGCGTATGTTATTTATTACTCTGAAATAACCAAGATAAATCAAATTACGGAGGTAATTTATGAAGAAAATGACAATTGATGGCAATACCGCCGCTTCGCATATTGCTTATGCGTTCAGCGAAGTAGCAGCCATCTATCCCATCACTCCGTCTTCGCCTATGGCGGAATATGCCGACGAATGGTCTGCTCAGGGCAGACTTAATATGTTCGGCGAACCGCTGAGGCTTGCCGAAATGCAATCCGAAGGCGGTGCGGCAGGCGCCGTACACGGTTCTCTTGCCGCGGGTGCGCTCACCACGACTTATACCGCAAGTCAGGGATTGTTGCTTATGATCCCCAATATGTACAAGATCGCAGGCGAATTGCTCCCCACCGTATTCCATGTCAGCGCTCGCGCGCTTGCCGCTCATGCTCTCAGCATATTCGGCGATCACGCAGACGTTATGGCGTGCAGACAAACGGGTTTTGCTATGCTTGCGTCTAACTCCGTGCAGGAAGCAATGGACCTCGCTCTCGTGGCGCATCTTTCCACGCTCAGAGCCAAAGTTCCGTTTATACACTTCTTTGACGGATTCCGCACCAGCCACGAAATTTCCAAGATCGACGGTATCGAATACGAGGAGATCCGCGCTCTCGTGGACAAACTCGGCATTATGGACGACATAAGGGACTTTAAAGCACGCGCGCTCAATCCCGAACATCCGCATCAAACAGGCACCGCGCAAAATCCCGATATTTACTTCCAGAATCGCGAGGCTGCCAACAAATATTATGAAGCGACTCCCGCTATCGTAGCGCAAATGATGAAGGAAGTCAGCGCTCTCACAGGCCGCAAGTACGAACTTTATCAGTATTACGGCGCGCCCGACGCTACCGACGTTATCGTTATGATGGGTTCGGGTTGCGAAGCCGTTGAAGAAACGGTCGACTATCTTACCGCAAAAGGCAAGAAGGTCGGCTTGCTCAAAGTAAGGCTCTATCGCCCCTTCTCCGCAAAAGATTTCGTCGCCGCTATCCCCGCTTCCGCTAAACGCATCGCCGTTATGGATAGAACGAAGGAATCGGGTTCGCTCGGCGAGCCTCTTTACCTCGATGTCGTTGCCGCGCTCAACGAATGTGGGCGCAAAGTCACCGTGCTCGGCGGCAGATACGGTCTCGGCTCCAAGGAGTTCAATCCCTCGATGGTCGGCGCTATTTACGATAACCTTAAAAGCAAAACGCCCATCAATCACTTCACCGTCGGCATCAACGACGACGTTACTCACAAATCGCTCGAAATCAAGACGTTCATCAACGCCTCCCCCGCAGGCACCAGCCGTTGCAAATTCTACGGCCTCGGCAGCGACGGTACGGTCGGCGCGAACAAGAACAGCATAAAGATCATCGGCGATCACACCGATATGTACGCTCAGGGCTACTTCGTGTACGACTCCAAAAAGAGCGGCGGTATTACCATTTCTCACCTCAGATTCGGTAAGACTCCGATAAGGTCGAGTTATCTTATCGATCAGGCGGACTTTGTGGCTTGCCATAACCCCTCTTACGTTACGAGGTACAACATGACCGCCGATATCAAGAAAGGCGGCGTGTTCCTGCTCAACTGCAAGTGGTCGCTCAAAGAACTCGACGCTATACTTCCCGCTTCGATGAAAAACGATATCGCAAGCAAGAAACTCAAATTCTACACCATCGACGCCCTTAAAATCGCCAACAAAGCAGGAATGGGCGGAAGGATCAACGGCGTTATGCAAGCCGCATTCTTCAAACTCGCGGATATTATCCCCTACGCCGACGCCGAAAATTATATGAAACAGGCAATTAAGAAAACTTACGGCAAGAAGGGCGACGATGTAGTAAAGAAGAACTGCGACGCTATCGATAACGCAATAGCGGGACTTAAACAGGTCAAATATCCCAAGTCATGGGCTACGACTACCGAGGGCGGCGAAATCGAAACGACCTCGACAGACGAATATT
Source organism: uncultured Clostridia bacterium (assembly GCA_947589465.1). Lineage (GTDB taxonomy): Bacteria > Bacillota > Clostridia > Christensenellales > Pumilibacteraceae > CAG-552. Next base: position 3,080 of record CANQAE010000045.1, read on the forward strand.
ATCGCAACTTCATCCTTCCCATCGTTTCTCAGGAAGGCGACAAACTTCCCGTTTCGGCATTCAATGCGGACGGCAGCGTTCCCACAGGCACAACGAAGTATGAAAAACGCGGTATAGCCGCAAAAGTTCCCGCCTGGATACCCGCAAACTGCATACAGTGCAATATCTGCTCGCTCGTTTGCCCGCACGCTTGCATTCGTCCCGTTCTTGTTTCCAATAAGGAAAAATTGCCGAAAGACTTCGAAGTCAAGCCGGCTACGGGACTCGACGGATATATGTTCCGTATGCAACTTTCTCCGCTCGATTGTACAGGTTGCGGCAGTTGCGCTAACGTATGCCCGTCCAAGAACAAGGCTCTCGAAATGAAGCCGCTCGACGAAGTTACGCCTACCGAAGAACCGAATTACAAGTTCTCGCTCGGCGTTAAACGCGCCGACGTAACCGAAAAGTTCAAGCCCGACACGGTAAAGGGCAGCCAATTCCTTCAACCGTTATTCGAGTTTTCGGGCGCGTGCGCAGGTTGCGGCGAAACTCCGTATGTCAAACTCGTTACTCAACTTTTCGGCGACAGAATGGTGGTCGCAAACGCAACGGGTTGCTCGTCGATCTACGGCGGCTCCGCTCCCACCTGCCCGTACACCGTAAACGCTCAAGGCCACGGACCCGCTTGGGGCAACAGCCTCTTTGAGGATAACGCCGAATTCGGTTACGGAATGAATCTCGCATACAAGGCGCGCAGAGCAAAACTTTGCTCGCTTATGAACAAAGCCGTAGAACTCGGTGCGTGCGCTTGCGTTGCCGATCCATTCAAGCAATGGCTTGCTTCTTCCGACAACGTTGAAGTTACAAAACAGGTCAAAGCGGCTGTTGACGCAAATATCGACAAGGCAATCGCAAAAGCGGACGGCGAACTTAAAACCGTTCTTGCCGAAATTAAAGACAGCGCAGATTGTATCGTCAAAAAGTCCATTTGGATCTTCGGCGGCGACGGCTGGGCTTACGATATCGGTTATGGCGGACTCGACCATGTTCTCGCAAGCGGCGAAGACGTAAACGTTCTCGTCCTGGATACGGAAGTATATTCCAACACCGGCGGACAGTCGTCCAAGTCTACCCCCACCGGCTCGGTTGCCAAGTTCGCGGCAAGCGGAAAACGCACCAAGAAAAAGGACCTCGGCATGATGGCTATGAGTTACGGTTATGTTTATGTGGCGCAAGTCGCTATGGGCGCTAACCAAAATCAACTCATAAAGGCTATCACCGAAGCCGAAGCATATCATGGTCCGTCGCTTATCATTGCATACGCTACTTGCATAAACCACGGTATAGATATGAGCAAAGGTCAACTCGAAACCAAAAAGGCTGTCGAAGCAGGTTATTGGCAACTCTACCGCTTCAACCCCGCCCTCAAAGAGGAAGGCAAGAATCCGTTCACGCTCGACTCCAAAGATCCGACGGGAGATTATCAGGAATTCCTTACAGGCGAAGTCAGGTACAAGACTTTGAAGGCAAGCCGTCCCGAACTCGCAGCCGAATTGTTCGCGAAAGCCGAAGAAGACGCAAAAGCAAGACTTTTGAGTTATAAGATCAAAGCCGAACAGTAATCGTTCGTTACAAAAAATAGGCTATCCTCTCGGATAGTCTATTTTTTAATATGTCAATTAGCGAATCTCCTTCCCCTTCTCATATTCAACGTTTACAAATTCCGCAACACCGCGTCGAAATCGTATTTACGGATACGAAAACGCTACCTGTATACGACTATAAGCAAAAGGTCGTTTACAATAAGCCAAGTTGTTTTGGACGTATCGAGTCCCGCGACGATCATTGCCTCGGTTATTTTATTATTGTAAATTCGTAGATATGTCCTGACTTTGGATGAAAGTTTCAATTCTATGCAGAATCGATCGCGCGTTTCGTCATTCTCGAAGTCGGCTTGCTCGCTCACATACCCTATCGACACGGGCAAGTCGTCAAATTCCTTAACGTAACGCGAAGCATACCCGTCCGCGTATTCGTTTTGTTTCGCGTACCAATCGTAAAAGGTCGTTGCGGGCGGATATTTCGACGGAAATGACGGCTTATGGGTCGTCATTTCGCAGTCCGCTTTCAAAAAGTATTCGTGCAGTCCGCCCTCGTAAACTTTGCCGTCTATTTCGGGCAACAGCGCGTCGCCCCACGTCGCGTCCATAATGAACCACTTGCCGTCTACCGACACTTTGTTCCAGGCGTGACGGCTGAAAGAATTGCCCGTATACGCCATTCCCACAACGCGCATACAGGGTATGTCTATTATATTGCACATGAGGCTAATCGACTTGGCTATTCCGTCGCACACGGCAAACCCTGTTTCGAAAACGCCTTCCATATAATAAGCGGGCTGACGGACGGACAATTCGAGGTTGTCCATCCCCGCCGCCGAATAATCGTAAACGCAATTCCACATTACCCAATCGAAAACAGATTGCACCGCTGCCGTTTCGGTCATATCGGGCGTTATTATTTCGCTCAAAACTTCGCGCGCCTCGCCGTAAACGCGTTCCGCCGCCGAGCCGCTTTTCAGCGTCGGGCTGTAACCCGATTGAACCACATAATAGAGTTGGTCGCTTGTCGAAACGACGTCGGTCGAAACTGGATAGCCGTCTATTGCGAACTCGCTCAATCCCCCATCGAAACTCGGCGAAACAAGTCCGTCATAACTCTTTTTTGCCGATGTGTCGAAATCGGTCGGCTCGCACGCCGTCATAAAGTATAATTCGAAAGTCACCACGCTCCCCTTTGACGTGTCGCCCGACGCGCGCATACTGTATCTGCCCGTCTGCTCGGCATAAGCCCAACCCTTGCTGAGCAATACCGCTGCGGTCGCCGAGGCGGTGTAACCCATATACACAGAAAATTCGCTTTTAATTACCGAGCGACCGTCCAATTTCGCATTTTCGGCATTGGGTCTGAAAAACACGGCGTAAGAAATTATATCCATAACTTCCGTTTCGTCGCTCATATAGTAGTTGCCGTCGAAATATTTCTTGTTTAGGTATTCCATTGCGCCGTCGTCTACAACGGGTGTGGAAATTTTCACGGGAGCAGACGCACCGTAAACTTCGTCGCCTTTGCACGCCACCGAAACTTCGTCGCTCGAACTTATATCTATAAGTCCGCTCAAATCGAAAGTATTTCCGTCGAATCTTTCGCTCGTCGAATCGAACTTTTTGCCGCCCGCCGTCACCTCGTAATTGGTGTTCGGCCCGTCCCACATTAGATAAATAGATGGGTAATGGGTGTCGAAATCGCATACAACATTGCTCGGCAAAACGGTACCTCGCACCGCAAATTCGAATTGCTCGGTTTTGATCCCATTGGCAGTCGCGTAAATGACATGCCTGCCAACGGACGGAGTGTATCGAAACGTCGTTTCTTCGCCGCTCGCAATCGTTTTTCCGTCTTCGTACCACTCTACTTGCACGGGTGGGTTATCTAAATCGTTTTTAACCTCAACCGAGAACGAAACTTCATTGCCCTCGTCCATAATTTGCTCACAGTCCGTCGTAAGCACGGGCGCAGCCGAAAACGGCTTGTAACAAACGGCGACAAGCGAAACCTCCTCCCCGTCGCATCTTGCCGTAACAACGTATTTTTTGTACTCCGAAAGGGTGAGCGAAAATTTGTCGCTACACTCTCTGTATCCCCCGTCGACATACCAATAGATCTGCTTATTCGGATCGGCATTTTCGCCGAGATCGGCGGTAAATTCCACAGTCTTGCCGAGTTCGACGCTCGCAAGCGGGCTGTCGCAAGTTATTTGTAGTTTTGACGGCGCATAATTTACCACGACGGTCGCCGAATCGGTATACAGTCCCCGCTTGACCGTGACCGTAGACCTACCCGCATTTTGCGCATAGAGCACGGTTTGGCTCATTATGGATACAACGTCTTTATCGGAAACGGACATATTGAAGTCGCCGTCCACATACTGAGATACGTCCAAATAGTCGCCGAGTGTGATTTCGAACTTTTCGACATTCAAAAAAATACCGAAATTCTCGCAGGAAACTATCGGCAAAATAAATGCGAACAGAATAAATACCAATATTAAACGCTTTAAATTTTTCAATCTATCTCCCCGCACGGCGATCCGTTATTCGCTCCGCAATGCCTATTATTAGTTTAGCACATTTCAAATTAAATTTCAAGTCTTTTGACGCGCCGTTCCGTAAAGTGTCCCCTGCCCCCAAGTGCCGCATA
>CANQAE010000046.1 GCA_947589465.1 uncultured Clostridia bacterium
ACATTGACGTACAGGCAATATTCGAAGAAATCATTAACACTTACGAATTAGTCTACAACTATGCAACAGAAAATACTGAACAAAAGGAAATAACAATAGGATATTTCGACGATCTGTCTAAAATCACGTTGCCCGTTCCGCAAAGGGTCAACTCCACTTTCGAGGGTTGGTATCTCGAAATAGATTACCAAACGCAAGTAGCGGATAAAGACGGAATAATCACTATGAGCAAAGAAAGTTTGCACAATAACTCCAAAAAATTATATGCAAAATACACTACTCTGCAAGAAGCAAAGTACAATATTCTTATGGTATATGTTACCGAAGTAGACGACGAATTTAATTTATATAAAAGGACACCCGACGGCGAAAGGTTTGAAATATGCGGAACAAAATATGTAAAATATTCTATGAGCGAAGAAGAACGATTGCTTTGCAAAATGACGACACAATACTTCGAAAAAATGCTCAATACAATATTTGCAGGCTTGGTTACTTTCGAAGTAGATGAATATTACACAACACAAGTGCTAAAAGAAAATAGTTTTAGACGAGGTACCAATGCTACCAGCGTTGATTATTTCATTGATGCCGACGATATTCCCGAAATATCCGATGAAATGTTAAGTGAATACGGAAGCGTAATTACTACGGTCAACTTTATGGAATATGAAGATATACGCCCAAGGCTTCATTCATGCACCGGGCTTGGTAGCGCTAAATATGCATGCATATATATGGATAGCCAACTTATGCCGATTTATATTAACGATCTAACACTTCAAGATACACTTCTTGACCCCACATATATTGATTATAAACATCGTTGGGTGGAATATATAGAAACATATCTTCATGAATTTACCCATACGATAGAAATGCAAGTTTATGACATAGGAGATGAGGAACTTACTTATCATTATGTAAAGGCAAAAATAAAGAATTATTATGCCGAAATTTATCCCGATTTCTGGAATAATCAAGTATTTTATTTAATACGCATAAGCGTGTCGTATCTTCTTGGGCAAGCCGAGTACAATGGCGAAACCTATGGTATCCCCTACGACTTTTGGCTCGGTAAACTGACGGGAAAATATAACATAGGCGAATAATATTAAACAAAAAGCGAAGATATAATTTGGGCAATATTTTTAAGTTAATTTTTTGGGGCAATAACCTTGGGAAACAATATTTCGGTCATATTTTTTCGGAGTTTAACCTTGGAAACTATATTTCGAGTCATATTTTTTGGGGTCATATTTTTTTGGGGCAAAAATAAATATCCGAGCATAATCGCACGGATATTTATTTTTACTATCATATCGAACCGATCGATCGAGGTCCGATATCGGGAATTAATCTTACAGTTTGTTTTGCGGCTTGTACTCGGTATGCAAAATCTTGTGAGCCTTGTGGCTGTTGGGCTTACCGAAGTATTCGTCATACAAAACTTTCATAACGGGGTTCTCATGACTCTGCCTTATTGCGGCTTTCTTGTCGCGATCATAAACCGCTTTCGCACGCAAAGCCCTTACGTCAACGTTATTGAGAACTTGCGAAGGAACAATGGGTTGTCCGCCGCCGTTTATGCAGCCGCCGGGGCAAGCCATTATCTCGATGAATTGATATTTGCTCTTGCCTGCGCGGATCTGATCCATAAGTTTGCGAGCGTTGCTGAGCGAATGAGCAACCGCAACTCTTATTTTGCGTCCGTCGTTGAGATTAACGGTAGCCTCTTTTATGCCGTCCATACCGCGAACGCCTTTGAAATCGAGTTTTTCGAGGTTCTTGCCGTTCACGATAGATGCTACGGTACGAAGCGCCGCTTCCATAACGCCGCCCGTTGCGCAGAACAAATGTCCTGCCGACGAACTTTGTCCGAGCGGGTCGTCGAACATTCCGTCTTCGAGATTTCTAAGGTCGATGGATTGACGACGAAGCAATCTTGCAAATTCGCGGGTCGTGATCGTGATATCTACGTCGGGATAGCCGGACGCGTTTTGATGATCTCTTATGACCTCGGTCTTTTTTGCCGTGCAAGGCATAACGGTAACGACTACCATCTTTGCGGGGTCTATACCCATTTTCTCTGCGTAATAGGTCTTCATTACTGCGCCGAACATCTGTTGCGGCGATTTACACGAAGAAAGATTGCCCAAAAGGTCGGGATAGAACGTTTCTATAAAGTTGATCCATCCGGGGCTGCACGAAGTAAGCATCGGGAGTTTTGCATTGGGATCGTTAAGACGCTCCAAAAGTTCGGTGCCTTCTTCCATGATCGTAAGGTCGGCGGTCATATTGACGTCGAATACCTTGTCGAAACCAAGACGACGAAGCGCCGTAACCATTTTGCCCTCGACGTCGGTACCGATAGGATAACCGAATTCCTCGCCTACGCCCACTCTTACTGCGGGAGCAGTTCCGACGATAACGAACTTTTCGGGATCGAGAATGGCTTTCATTACTTGATCGGTGTCGTCCTTCTCGTACAACGCGCCTACGGGGCAAGCCTTAATGCATTGTCCGCACGCAACGCAACCTGTGTCGGCAAGGTCGTGTCCGAACACACTGCCTATCTCGGTCTTGAATCCGCGGTTGTTTGCGCCGATAGCGTTTACGGATTGAACCTTGTTGCACACTGCTACGCAACGACGGCAAAGTATGCACTTGTTGTTGTCGCGAATAAGGTACGGGTTCTTGTCCTGAATGGGATAAGAATTCTTTTCGCCTTGGTATTTATACGAATCGCAACCGTATTCGAGAGCGAGTTTTTGGAGTTCGCAGTTCGTCGAACGTACGCACGAAAGGCACTTTTGGTCGTGATTGGACAAAATAAGTTCCAAAGTAGTTTTGCGCGAAGCAATTACTTTCGGAGTGTTGGTAAACACTTCCATACCCTCTCTAACCGTGGCAAAACAGGAAGTTACGAGGTTTTTTGCGCCTGCGACTTCAACGACGCACATACGGCACGAACCTTCGTTTGTTACATCTTTAAGGTAGCAAAGCGTGGGAATATTTACGCCCGCCTTTTTAGCGGCGTCCAATATTCTCGTACCTGCGTCTACCGTTACGGGGATACCGTTTATTTTCACATTAACTTGTTTCATATAAATAATCTCCTATTTCTTGCTTATTGCGCATTGCCTGTTGCACGTATCCATACAAGCACCGCACTTCAAGCACTTTGTAACGTCGATTTGCATCGAAGGAAGTTTGTGTCCTTCCGCTATGTAGTCGGACTTTGTGATCGCGCCTGCGGGGCACTTTCTTGCGCACAAGCCGCAACCTATGCACTTATCCTTGTCGATAACATAGTTAAGAAGCGCTTTGCAAACGCCTGCGGGACATTTCTTGTCTCTTACGTGAGCGATATATTCGTCACGGAAGTATTTGAGCGTGCTGAGTACGGGGTTGGGAGCCGTTTGTCCCAAGCCGCAAAGCGAATTGGCTTTGATGTACTTGCAAAGTTCTTCCATCTTGTCGAGGTCTTCCATTGTGCCTTGACCTTTGGTGATCTTGTCCAACATCTCGTACAAACGCTTGTTGCCGATACGGCAAGGAGTACATTTTCCGCACGACTCGTCTACCGTGAATTCGAGGAAGAACTTGGCTATATCGACCATGCAGTTGTCCTCATCCATTACGATAAGTCCGCCGCTACCCATCATCGAACCGATGGCAATGAGGTTATCGTAGTCGATCGGCGTATCAATGAGCGATGCGGGAATGCATCCGCCGCTCGGTCCGCCCGTCTGAGCTGCTTTGAACTTCTTTCCGTTGGGGATTCCGCCGCCTATCTCCTCGATTATCGTACGGAGAGTCGTGCCCATCGGGATCTCAACAAGACCGGTATTCATGATTTTGCCGCCGAGCGCGAATACTTTTGTACCCGAACTCTTTTCGGTACCCATCGACTTGAACCATTGCGGTCCGTTGAGAATGATCTGCGGAATGTTCGCATAAGTTTCAACGTTGTTAAGTACGGTCGGCTTGCCCCACAAACCGTGTTCGGCAAGGTGAGGCGGCTTTTGTGTCGGTTCTCCGCGATGTCCTTCGATACTGTGAATGAGCGCCGTTGCTTCGCCGCAAACGAATGCGCCTGCGCCAAGACGGATCTCCATATCGAACTTATGTCCGAGTCCCATGGCGTTCTTGCCCAAAATTCCGTAAGCCCTCGCCTGATCTATCGCGATCTGCAATCTTTGTACGGCGATGGGATATTCGGCACGGACATATACATAACCCTGAGTTGCCCCTACCGCATAACCTGCTATCATCATGGCTTCGATTACCGAATGGGGATCGCCTTCGAGGACAGATCTGTCCATGAATGCGCCCGGATCGCCTTCGTCGGCGTTGCAGACAACGTACTTCTGGTCGTCTTTTGCGTTGTAAGTGGAAAGCCACTTTTTGCCTGTCGGGAATCCGCCGCCGCCGCGTCCGCGCAAACCGCTGTCCGTCAAAAGTTGAATTACTCCTTCGGGGGTCATTTCCTTGACGCACTTTTCATACGCTTTGTATCCGTCGAATGCGATATATTCGTCAATGTTCTCAGGATTTATTCTGCCGCAATTACGCAAAACTATACGCTTTTGGCTGCGATAGAACGGCGTTTGGTTTATAGGCATAACTTCGCCGCTCTCGGTACGCTCGCTGCCGAGCAATCTCGTAACGCGACGACCTTTGAGAATGTGCTCGGTAACTATTTCCGCAACATCCTCGACCTTGACGTGCTGGTAAAATGCGCCGTCGGGATAAACCGCAACGATGGGTCCCCTTGCGCACAAACCGAAGCAACCTGTCATTATGAGTTTAACTTCGTCCCTCAACCCGTTCTTTTTGAGTTGAACTTCGAATTCTTCCATTACTTTTTTACTGTTTCCGGAGGTACAGCCGGTACCGCCGCAAATCATTATGTGTGCTCTTTCTAACATTAACCTTCTCCTTGCGATTATTTATTTCATATAGTTCTTTATGGCTTTTCCGCCGACTATATGCGATGCAACGATCTCCCTCGCCTTTGCAGGATCGACGTGCACATACGTAACCGTTTCCTTGCCGGGAAGCGTAACTTCGACAATAGGTTCGGCATCGCACTTACCTATGCAACCGGATTGAGTGACCTTAACGTGTTCAAGACCGCGCTTTTCAACTTCGTCCATAAACGTTCTGACTACTTCTCTCGCTCCGGCGGCAATACCGCAAGTGCCCATTCCAACAACAATGCGGATGTCATTCTCTTGAATCGGCAAACTGTAACCGATTTCCATTCGCAACTTATTGCGAATTTCTTGCAATTCCGCTGAACTCTTCATAAGGTTTGTCCTCCATTAATATTTTGATATTATCTTTTATAAATTCTCTTATTTCACGCAACACGCCAAATGACGTTTTGTCGCCGTAATCGCCTGTATCGAGAGTAAATTCTCTCCCGTTCGCTTTGTAACTTAGTTCCAAAGCAAGGCGCGGATCTCCTAAAAGCAGTGTTATCACCGTTTGAGCGAGGTCGCCCATTGGCGGCAGATCTACGCTGCTCAGTCTGAACGACATACTTACCCGCGTGCCGTTCCGCCCGCTCTCTATCCCGAACTTTCCGCCGCAAATATCGCATAGCATACTCGCAAACGGCAATCCGAAGTGCAATGTACCGAAAAACGGATCGGCGGCATTTTCGATTTGTTCGTCCGTCATGCCGATTCCGTTATCGGCGACGGATACGCGCAAAAAATCATTTTGCGTATCGGCTTCGATTTTTATGGAAATTCGAGTAGCCGAAGACTTTATGCTGTTTTCGCCCAAGTCAAGAATGCAGAGCGAAAGCTCACGCACCATACTTGGCAAAAATAGTATCCAGATCTTCGGGCTTCAAGTTGCCGTGAACTTCGCCGTTTATCGTCATAACGGGCGCAAGACCGCAACAACCGATGCAACGCGTTGCTTCCAACGTGAACTTCATATCCTCGGTCGTGTGACCCGGCTCGATATGCAGACGCTCCTTTATCTTATCGAGAATAACTCCGGAACCTTTTACGTAGCAAGCCGTGCCGAGGCAAATGCCCACCTTGTACTTGCCCATAGGTTCGATGTTGAATTGCGCATAGAATGTGGCAATTCCATAGACCTCCTCAACCGGAACATTGCAAGCGGTTGCAATACGCTGCATTATCTCGATGGGAAGATATCCATAGATGTCCTGAGCCTTTTGCATAGCCTTCATCAAAGAACCGGGAACGCCTTTGAGTTCGACAAAAACCTTATCGAGTTTTTTCTTTTGTTCGGGCGTATCAATAAATTGGTAACTCATTTCTTTCTCCTTTTACAAAAATTTGCTTTTATATTTTACGGATTTACGTAAAATTCGTTTAGCCTAGCGCGGCGGCGCATTCGAAGATCGGGAGTTCCGTCGTGACGAGCGCAACATTATGCGACGCGCACGCGGATATCAAACCTTCGTCGGGCGCGACCCCTCCGCAAATTATTACCGCTTTTATGCCCCTCTTTACGGCGACGGCGGCAACGTTTACATTATTAACCACCGTAAGCCAAGCGCATCCGAGCGGAGCGTTTACAAGCACATACGACAAAAAATCGCCTGCATAAAAGCCGACAATATCGCACTCTACGTCACCTGCGACAAGATTGCCTTGAATCAATGAGCAAATACGATCTATTGTCATAACCCTCGTAAAAACCCATACGTTATTAGAGCATGGAAAACTACAAAAATAAATTTTTGTCGGGCTTCGCCCTGTTTTACTCCGTAAAACGTTTCCCGCTCATCTACTTCGCGGAAATGCTCTTGCAAGCAA
>CANQAE010000047.1 GCA_947589465.1 uncultured Clostridia bacterium
CTCGGTCTGCTAAGGACGGCGCTCTGTTGGATAGTCGCTTCATTCGATCTGTTCTTGTGCGGAGTTATTTTCGAAACTGTAATATCGCGCAAAGAACTCCAAATTTTGAAGAAACTTTTCGTACTCGGCAGGGGCGGAGAGTCGCAAAAAGACGGCTTGCCGCAGATCGCCGCAAAGAAAATAAGTTCGATTTGGAATTCGAATATGTTCGTATATGGTATGCGTCTTGCGATATTTTCGCTTGCCGTTGTGTTTATCGTACTCGGCGCGCTTAACGGCGGAAGCGCCGACGTCCTCAAAAAAGCGATAAACATTTGCACCGAATGTATAGGACTGGGATAAGGAGGAAAGCAATGGTAATTTTCAGTGGGATGATTGTTGGAATATCATTGACGCTCCTCCTCGGCGGGATCGCGTTCGCGATCTACAAGATCGTAAGCAAGATCAAAATTCGTCGTAAGCAGATAGCGGAGGGGACACGCAAGAAACTTACGTTCAAAGAATGGTGGGCGATACACAAGCCGACCAAGCGCAGACTTATTCAAATATATGCCGCCCTGCTGTTCAATATCAACATAAAAGGCTTTTTTACGGGACAGATATATCGCGGCGGCACAAAGGTACTTTGCGTACCCGGACTCAACTGCTATTCGTGTCCCGGCGCGATAGCCGCTTGCCCGCTCGGAGCGTTGCAAAACGCTTTGGCGGCTTCGAATAAGCGCGTTCCGTACTACATATTCGGCATAATCTTACTGTATGCCATATTGTTCGGGCGCGTTATATGCGGATATCTTTGCCCCGTCGGACTCGGACAGGAACTTTTGTACAAAATAAAAAGTCCCAAAGTGGGCAAAAGTCGCGTTACGTACGTTTTGTCGTACTTCAAGTATGTCATTCTTGCGGTATGCGTAATAGCGATCCCCGTCATATTTTCGTACAGCGAAGTTACCATTCCCGCGTTTTGCAAATATCTGTGTCCGGGCGGAACGTTCGGCGGTGCGATATGGTTGCTTGCTCATCCCGACAACGCCGCCATGTTCGAAATGCTCGGCTGGCTGTTTGTGCTTAAATTTTGCTTTTTGGTCGTGTTCGTTACGGCGAGCGTATTCATATACAGATTTTTTTGCAGGTTTTTCTGTCCGCTCGGCGCGCTCTACGGCTTGTTCAACAAGTTTGCGCCGCTCGGCATAAAACTCGACAAATCCAAGTGCGTTCATTGCGGCAAATGTACCGCAAAGTGCAAAATGGACATAAGACACGTCGGCGATCACGAGTGCATCAACTGCGGCGAATGTGTCGAATGTTGCCCGACAAACGCCATCAAGTGCAGGGGATTTTGGTATTCGGATGTCAAGGGTGAACGAGCGAAAGCGCCCGTGCCCGTGGCTGCGACTGCCGCCGCTTCCGCAACCGTTCAACCTGCCGAAGCGGGCGAAGTTCGTGCAATTTCCTTGGGGAGCGCGAATAGCGAAAACGTTCGGTCGGAAAGCGAAAAAGAAAGTCCGTCTTCGCCTGTCGAACAAACGAAACCGAAGAAGGACAAAAAGAGTTTGTGGTACAAGATCGCGGCGTGGACTGTCGCTCTCGTAGTTCTGCTTGGGGCGGGGGTGTATTACAATTTCCTCGACGTAGAGGCGGGAGAACAGCAAGTCATCCTCGCGGCGGGCGATGAGTGCGTAGACTTTACTTTGGATACATACGCTTGCAACGGAAAGACGGTTTGGGGCATAGACAAGTTTACTTTGTCCGAGTTTAAGGGCAAATTCGTCGTACTCAATTTCTGGTATACGACGTGCGGTCCGTGCGTTACCGAAATGCCCGAAATCGCGGCGGTGGCGGACAAATTCCCGGACGTCGTATTCGTGGCGATACACAGCGCGTCGATGGTCACCGAATCGGTTCAGGACTTTATATCGCGCAAGGAGTGGACGACCTCTAACATCGTTTTCGCTCAGGACTCCGCAAACGGTGGCGCGGAAGCGAGCGATACGTTCGACAAATTCAACAAGACTCCCGATTATCCGATGACGGTGATAATAGATCCCGACGGAGTGATAGAATGGGTGCGAAAAGGCGTTATCGTGCGTGAAGATCGCAACCTGTTGAGCGAAAGATTGACAGAATACATAGATTCGTTTAAATCGTAAATTCAATCTGTAAAGGAGAAAAAGTTATGAGTAAATTCAAATCCGAATTTTTAGGCAGAGCGGTGTTGAGCCTCTTGTGCGTATGTTTGGTATTTGCGTGCGGCGCTTGTAATCCCACAGTCCAAGATTGCGTCGAACACAGTTACGGCGAGTGGAAAACGGACGTTGCCGCGACCTGCGTTAAAGCGGGGACCGAATATCGTGAATGTTCGGTATGCGGACGCAAGGAAACCAAAGTTGTTGCGGCACTCGGTCATGACGTAGACAGAGAACACGGCGTAACGACAAAGCCCACTTGCACGGAGGACGGCTCTATAGTTTATAGTTGTAGCAGGTGCGATTACACCGAAACGACCGTTTTGGAATCGCCCGGCCACAGTTTCCCCGAACACGGCGAAGTCACCAAAGCGCCGAAATGCGAAGTGCCCGGCGAGGAAACGTTCTTGTGCGAAACATGCGGCACGCCCGACATTCGACCCATACCCGCGCTCAAACATCAATGGCAGACGATCAGCGTAATTAAGGAAGCCACTTGTTGGGAAACGGGGTTGAGATCGGCGAATTGCCCGGTTTGCGGCAAGACCGAAGAAAATCAGGTCGTTCCCAAACTCGAACACGATTGGGACGAAAAGATAATCGAAGCGGCGACTTGTACGAAAGACGGCTCCAAGGAACTTACGTGCAAACGTCCTTGTTGCAGTGACAAGAATACGACGCACACCGAAAAGATCCCCGCGCTCGGTCATAACTATCCCGAAGAATATACGATCGAAAAGGCGCCGATTTGCGAGGCAAACGGACAGGCGACGAAGCACTGCACGACTTGCGGTCAACTCGGTCCTTACTATATTATTTACGCGCACGGACACAATTACGTTTGGGAAGTGACTTCCGAACCCACTGCGGATAAAGCGGGCAGCAAGCACAAAGTTTGCGAGTATTGCCATAAAGAAGAAAGCGGCAGTACGACCGAGATCCCGCAGATAGGACAGAATACCGCTTATTCGGTAACTTTGCTCGATCCCGCGCGCGACGTATATATTAAGGACGCTACCGTTGAGATATATGACGGCACGAACAAAGTAGATGAATACAAGATCGGCGGTACTAACGGCAACAAAGCGGAATTCACTTTGGAAACAAAGGATTACAAAGTAAAGATCACAGGACTTGCGAACGGGTATTACACACAAAACGAGTTTTACGACTTGTCGCATATCCAAAGCGACCTCACTATCATTTTGAGCGCCAAACTCCGTCAAAGCAATACCGACGGCGAAAAGTATTCGGTGGGTGATATTATCGCCGATTATGAGTTCGATTATTTTTACTTCGACGGCGGCACGATAAAGGAAGCGCATACATCCTTTGCCCAAATTTTGCGAGAAAAGCAAGGAATACTGTTCAACTTCTTCTATACGACGTGCAACCCGTGCCGTAGCGAAACTCCCACCTTGGCAACGGCGAGCAACAACAACGAAAGAACGCAGGTGATCATGGTAACGGCGCAAGGAATGGGCGACGACGACAGCAAAATAAAATCGTTTATGAGTACTTATGCCGCAAAGTCGTCGATAATCTTTGTTAAATACAACGACACGGTAAAATTGAACACTTTGTTCTATGACCTTGTGGGTGCATATCCCACTACGGTGATTGTCGATTGCAACGGGCAACTTATTTACAGGCACGAGGGCAGTACATCCTCGTTCCCTACGTTTATCAAAAACTATATTTCAACGAGATACAGCAAGATGAACTTTCCCATCCCCGCAGACGAACCGTACGAAACAAACTTAGATTTTCCCGCCTATTACGTAAGGCGCGAAGAACAACAAATATAATCGAGGAGGCAATATGAAAATTATCAAGAAAATTACCGTTTTGACGGCAATGATATGTATGCTCGTATGCGCTTGTTTTGCGTTTTCGGCATGTGAAGGCGGCACGAGCGGCAAGTATTCGGTGTCCTTTAAGATGGGGAGCGGAGTCAAACTCGACCTTTCGTCCGTAACGGTGGAATTTTATTCGCTTGACGGAACGCGCGTCGCCCAAAAAGAGGCTTCAAACAAGACGGTGATAGACGTCGAGGACGGAACGTATGTTGTCGCCCTTTCGGGAGTGAGCAAGGAATACGATTACGGCTGCGCGCTTGTTACGCCGTCCAAAAAGAATATCGAAATAAGCATTAACGAGGCTGAGTTCGATCCCGATTTCGAAGATGACGTTTCCGCTACCTACACGGTGTTCGTGCTTTTGGACAACGAGCCTGTTTCGGGCGTAAAAGTAGGGATTTGCGATGTAAATCTTTGCAGGAATATAGAGAGCAATGGCGGAGTGGTTTCTGCTAAATGCCTTTACGGAGAGATGCATATAAAGGTTTCAAGACTCGACCTTCCCCCGATGTACGGCGTCGACTCCGAATATGTGGTGGACGACATAAATGCGGCGACGGGCGGAAAAGAAGTGAACTTCACCGCGAACGAACGCTGGCACATATTGAAACTCACAACCATATAGTACCGTTTTGTATAAAATGTCCTTGTCGTCTTATGGCGGCAGGGGCATTTTTTTTGTAATACGAACGATATAGCGGCGGCGTTATTCTCTTAAAAAAATTGTCATTTTATGTCCGAAAAAGTCATATAATGTATGGCATTATCTTTTGGGGGCGTTTTATGATATTCGAATCGTTTTTAACGTTTTTAAGCAAGATTTTTTGTTTCACCTCGTTTGTAAACAATAAAGGGTCTTTTCCGAAGCCTCTTTCGCCCGACGAGGAAAAGGAATATTTAAGCAAGGCGAAGCAGGGCGATCTGAAAGCGCGCGAAATGCTGATAAGGCACAATTTGCGTCTGGTGGCTCATATAGTAAAAAAATATTCAAACGCGGGCGAAGCGGACGACCTTATTTCGGTAGGCAGCATAGGACTTATAAAGGGGATAGAAACTTTCGAGTACGGCAAGGGAAGCCAACTCGCGACCTATTGCGCAAAATGCATAGATAACGAGATCCTCATGTACATTCGCGCAAACAAAAAGCACCGCGCGACGCTCAGTTTGTCCGAGTCCGTCGGCACCGACAAGGACGGAAACGAGATCACGCTTATGGATATTCTACCCGCAAAGGGCGACGGCGTTTTTACAAGAGTAGAAACCGAATTGCTGTACGACCAAATTCTTCAAGTGCTCGACAAGGTCCTCACTCCGCGCGAAAAGACGATAATATGCTATCGCTACGGCATAAACGCCCCGCAACTTACTCAGTTGCAGATCGCAAAAAAACTCAAAATCTCGCGTTCGTACGTTTCGAGAATCGAAAAACACGCCATCGAAAAGTTGCACAAGGAATTCGACTCCTAAACGCTTGCATTGTCTAAAACTTTGTGGTATAATATTTGTACCGAGATGGTCGGGCGGTTGCGTGCTTTTGCACGAGGAAAGTCCGAGTACCGCAGAACAGAATGCCGGCTAACTACCGGTGGAGGCGACTCCAAGGAAAGTGCAACAGAAATAATCCGCCTTGAAAACAAGGTAAGGGTGGAAAGGCGAGGTAAGGGCTCACCGCCGATGCGGCAACGCGTCGGGCTATGTAAACCCCATTCGGTACAAGATTGCGCGGGAATAACGGGTTGTTCGCCCTCCCGACAGTGTCGCTTGAACGTATCGGCAACGCTACGTCTTAGATAGATAACCGCCGAATACAGAACTCGGCTTACAGACCATACTCGGTAATTTCGAATTTTCTTGCGTCTGCGACTTAACGTTAGCGCATAAACTTCCACTTAACCGTCCGTACTTAACGGGCGGTTATTTTTTGTACAACGAAAACCCCGCCATAGTGGCGGGGTTCAAAAGAGGTTAACCGATGAGGTAGACAAAGAAACTCC
>CANQAE010000048.1 GCA_947589465.1 uncultured Clostridia bacterium
CCGATCGAAGTTACTTTGTCTGGAATACGAATAGCGGTCAAACTACTGCAATGTTGAAATGCACGTTCGGCAATGGAAGTTATGGGCGCAGTATCGGGCAAAGTAACCGTTTTGAGATTGCTGCAAAAAGCAAACGATTCGTTACCTATCCTTTCCAAAGTGGCGGGAAGTTCCAAAGTTTCCATTGATGCGCAACTCGAAAATGCAAATGCGCCTATACTCGTGGCGGAACTTATCTTTACGTTGCCTATCTTTTCACAACCGTAAAATGCATATGCCCCGACCGACGGAACAACGAGATCGAGATCTCCGTCCGTTGCGCAAAAGCCGTTGATATACAAATTTTCCGCGTTGTTGAGCGGGTTGGCATACCCGTTCGCGAATTCTATGCCGCACCACTTGGCTATGTCGCCTCTGTAATTGATCTGATTCAAGCCGACGCAACCGTAAAACGCATATTCGTCTATCTTTTTCAGTCCCAAGCCAAATTCGACAGTACGTAGCGCTGTGCAATCTCTGAATGCATTCGCGCCTATCGAGGTGACCTTGTCGGGTATATTGATCGACACAAGGTTGGTGCATCTCCTGAATGCGCTGGTATCAATAAGCGTTATGTTTTCGGGCAAAGTTATATTCGTCAAATGAGTGCAATCTTCAAACGTCGCATAGTTTATTTGAGTGAGTTTGCTCCCCTTGGCGAAAATTATGGTAGTAAGATTATTACAATCCAAAAACGTATGCGCGCTGACCGTAGAAACGTTTGACGAAATAGTCAATCTGTTTATGTTCGCGCCGTAAAACGCCCTCAATGCGATCTCGTCGATCTTGTTCGACATTTCGTATCTTCCCGTCCTGCCTATGGGGAAAAGGAAAAGACGAAGTTTCGATTTGGACTCGCCGTCGTCGTATCTTTCGAGCAATACACCGTTGTCGTCGCTGTAACGAAACGAATCGCCCGGAGCGTCATACACGAATATATTCCAAAGCGCCGTGCAATTTGTAAATGCGTCGGGCGAAATCGTGTCTATCGTGTCGGGAATACTTATATTTTCAAGATTACGGCACCCGTCAAATGCGGACGCCGTAATGAACGATACTTTTTTGCCTGTTGTGCTTGTAACTGCTTCGCCGTTGTTATAGGAGGCGGGAATCTCTATCGAGGAAACAAGATCTATGTCCGGACCTTTCTCGACGCCGTACCCACCGCTATTTTCGACAAATACAAGCACCTTTATCCAATGCGCATACAACGTAACTTGTTCGTCACCGACTATCCGATCCCAGACATTGAGGCTATTGCCGTTTTCGTCCGTAAGCCGAGTGCCCGTATCCGCTTTGCCGTTCGATTGTGAAGCGTTGAACCAGCCGTAAAATTTGTACGCTCTGTCCACCGCGACGGGAACCTCGAATCGGTAATTGCGACTATACGTAACAGTTGCCGAGCCGTCAAGCGCTTCGAGATCTTCGACCTCTTTGTAATCATTGTAATTAAAGTAGACGGTGTAATCTTCGGGTTCGTACGAAGCATACAACGTTATGTCCGTGTATTCTTCGAAAATCGTTTCATCGTAAATTCTGCCATTAGCCTCGCCCGCCATAGTGCGCCAAGCAACGAACTTGTATGCGGTTTTCTGCGGTACGGGAAGTTCTATCGCGTCGCCCACCGCCTTGTACTGTGTTTCGAAAGTAGTGCCGCCGTTACTGTCGAACGTGATCGAATATACCATAACGGTGATGCTCGCGTATTCGCCAAAGTCGCCGCTCTTGCTGAAATATCCAACTTTTATAGTATTTTCGCCCGCTTTGTCGAATTTTATTTCAAACTCGGTTATGCCTTCCGATTCTTCATCTTTGCTTATTTTTTTATCGTTGAGATAAACTTCGTAATGGTGTGCGCCTATTACCGGTTTCCAATAAACCTTGTTGAGATCGTATTTAAGCGCATTGTTGAATTCGTCGTATCTTGCGACTATCGTATCGCTCCATACCGACGCTTTGTCGCCGTCCGCATATGCTCGTACTCTTATGGAGTAATCTTCGCCTATGACCCAATTCATTACGTCTTGAAGTTCGAGGCTCGTTTTATCCACGCCCTCTATGAAGTCGAGTTGTCTGCCGTTGAGTTCCACATAATATCCCGTCGCACCCTCTACTTTGTCCCATTTGAGCAAAGTGCCATTGACGCCGATATTGGCGGGAACGGGCAATCTTGTCTTTGCATACTCGAAAGTTGCGTAGGGAGTTTCGGCGATATAACCCTTTGCTCTGGGATATACGGTAAGTTTGATTTTTCCGTCCGTGCCGCCTACACACTCTTTGAGGCTGAATTCGGTCTTATTGCCCACGTTTATATTTTTATGGTCGTGACCGACTGTTCCGCACTCTACCGAAACGATATAGTCTGTGGCATTGTCGACTCTCTCCCAACGAACAGTTTCCGTTTCGTCTATTTCGAAACCTTTGACTACGCCGAGAGTGCGATTGCAGATAATGTCCTTCGAAACGGAATCGGCATAGCCGTCCGCTACCGCTCGTACGCTGAATACTATTCCGCCTTCCCTCATCATGCAATTCGAGAAGTCGAAACTCAAACTTTTGCCAAGACGGATGTCGGTATGGTTATGCGAGCCATCTCCGCAAGTAACGCTGAGATAATACGTTTCGGCATTGGGAACACGAGCGAATTGTATTATCGAACCGTCTATTATATTGTAATGCGATACGCGATCGAGCGCGTAGTTTTTGTACCACATGGTCGCAACTTCGGAGTTGTTGGCTTGGTTACCGGCAATAGCCTTGACCTCTACCTTGTAATCCCCCGCGGGTTTAGTCCTGAAATCGGGATTGTACGAAGTCCCGCTTATGCTGTCCCCATCGTTGCCGTTTACTCTTTCGTCCGTTTCATTATAAATAACTACCGAATATCTGTCGGCATTTCGCACGTTGTCCCACGAAATTTGAGTTGCGCTTACCGAAACGAGCGGGGTCTTGCATTTGGAAGAATTGCCGACTTCGCTCCATACCGCATAAAGCGTCGTATTCTCGGTGAATTCGATATCTTCGGTGTATTTGTACGAAAGTTTGTTCTCGTCCTCGTACATACTTATCCACCAGCCCTCGAAGTTATATCCGCTCACAGCCGCGGGCGTAGGAACGGAGATGAGTTTATGCTCCATTGTATTCTGCATTGGTATGATTTCGTTTCCCTTTACCGTATCGAAGTAAATTTCGAATTCGTCCTCTACGGGCATTATTCGAACCCATTTCGCATAAAGTTCGATGTTCTCCGTTACTGCCGTATCGAACGAAAACTTATTGGTAAGGCTTTTGTCGTACCAACCGAGGAAGCCGTAATCTTCTCTGCTCGGTTCGGCGGGTTCTGCCGCCTTTTGACCGTTGTACACTATCACTTGGGACGTTTTATCCTCGTAATTATAATCGAATGTGACAGTGAACGGCGTTTTGCGCACCATATTGAGCGTTTCGCCCTCGTACGGGAGTTTAACCGTTCCGCTGTCGTAAGTTCCTTCTATCGGCGCGTTGCCTTCCATATTGAATTCGAGTTTCAACTTGTTGCCACTGAGCGAATACGTTCCCGACTTCGTTGCCGACGGGGTTATCAAAGTAAACTTATCTCCGCTGTTGAGCGTTATCAAAACTTCGCCCGCTTCGGTCATGCAAAAATAAGTACCTGTTTCGGGTCCTTCGTTGAGTTGCGTCTTTCCGCCTTCGGGACTGCAAGCAACTGCCGTCATGCCTATCGCGATAACAATGATCGCAAACAAGGCGCAAATTATCTTTTTGGCTTTCATCAAAATACCTCCCAAGTATAATGGTGTTATTTATGATATTACAAATTATCACAATATAAATAATATCATACAAAAGTACATATGTCAAGCGTTTGCTCGATATGTTTCATCTATGTTTCATAATAGAAGCGTTTTTGCGCCCGCAGAGCAAGGTAAACTCCCGAAAAAATGTAAAAATATACCCGTTACGGTTTCGTAACGGGCAAATTCTATCAAAGATCGTAATAAAGTTCGAATTCCACGGAAGTGGGTATCTTGTTGATCTTGTCGAGTTCTTTGCGCTTTTTGTCTATCCAGAGTTTTATGAGCCTTGCAGGGAACACTCCGCTACGAATAAGATATTCGTGGTCCTTTTCGAGCGCCGTCAAAGCCTCGTCGAGCGAGGTCGGCAGATGCTGAATACGTTTCTTTTCTTTGTCGCTGAGGTCGAACAAGTTGAAGTCGAACGGACCCCAACCGTTTTTGCGCGGGTCGATCCTGTTGATAACGCCGTCGAGTCCCGCCATAAGGATTGCGGCGTATGCATAATACGGATTGCACGTCGCGTCGGGGTTGCGAAGTTCGAACCTTTTCTTGTCGGGGGATTTCGCGTAAGCGGGGATCCTTATTACCGAACTTCGGTTTGCGGTGGCATACCCTATCGTTGCGGGCGCTTCGAATCCCGGAACGAGCCTCTTGTACGAGTTGGTCGAGGGATTGGTGAATGCGCAAAGGCTGGCTGCGTGTTTAAGCAAGCCGCCGATAAAGTAGTGAGCCGTTTCGCTGAGTTGCGAATATCCGTTTTCGTCGTAGAAAATGGGCTTGCCCTCTTTCATGAGCAGCATATGAACGTGCATACCGTTGCCCGCTTCGCCGAATATAGGTTTGGGCATAAACGTTGCAGTCATACCTTCGGCGATCGCTTGATTCTTTACTATATATTTGACGATCATGGTGTTGTCCGCCATCTTGGTCATATCGTCGAGTTCGACCTCGATCTCGACCTGTCCCGGACCGCCTACTTCGTGATGATGATATTTGACTTTAACGCCCCAATCTTCGAGCATCATGCACATACGACTGCGAATATCCGCCGTCACGTCCTGCGGAAGGCAAGCGTGATAGCCGCCCTTGTGCGGGGTGTGATATCCCGTGTTTTGCGTGTCGTCATCGCCGCTGTTCCAATCGGCTTCCCAGGTATCTATATGGAACATCGCCTTGTTCGGTCTATTCTCGAAAGCCACGTGATCGAAAAGATGAAATTCGAATTCGGGTCCTATGATCATTCTGTCGGCAATACCCGTCTTGCGCATAAATTCCTCGGCGGCTATCGCCACGTTGCGAGGATATTGATCGAACCTGCTGTTCTCGGCGTCGATTATCCTTACGTCGCCCGACATGGTAAGCGTGGGGATCTCGGCAAACGGATCCACTACCGCAGATTCGATAATGGGTATGAATACCATATCGCTTTTCTCTACGGGAGCAAAGCCGTAGTTAGACCCGTCAAATCCTATACCGTACTTCATAGTGTCCTCGTTGAATCGGGATACGGGAATGGAAAGATGATGCCACCTTCCGTCGATGTCTATCATCTTAAAGTCAATCATCTTAATTTCTTTTTCTTCGCAAAAAGCAAGAACTTCCTGAACGTTTTTAAACATTACGTCACTCCTCTCCTATAATACGATTATCCGTCATAGGATAATAATTATAACATATAAAAATTCACTCGTCAAACGTTTTATGCGACTTTCCGTTTTTCGCCCTCGTTACCGTACCGCCGAACGGCTCAAAAAATTTTTTTGAAAAACCGATTGAAATTGTTTGACAATTCGTTTTGTTTTTGATATTATGAATAGGCTGTTTCGCGCGTGGGGGTATAGCTCAGCTGGTAGAGCACCTGCCCTGCAAGCAGGGGGTCAGCGGTTCGATCCCGCTTACCT
>CANQAE010000049.1 GCA_947589465.1 uncultured Clostridia bacterium
ATAAAAGTTGCGCGATTTATAAAAAATAAAGATTTTATTCCAAATCTTCATATTTGTTTCGTATATCACAGTTCTTTCGCCACTATGTCTCCCTCTTAATGCACAAAATAACGGTGCGCCGAATGGCGTACCGTTATTTTTCCATATCGTACATCCCTATAGATACAGATATAAGCGATGCGGCTCCCTTGCTTGCCGCGTTGCTCCTTTTTTGTTTTGACAAATTAACTTGTCATTTGACGCATTTTCGCGCCTTAAAGATGAGTTATTCTCCTGCTGACATCAATTCCGATACGCCTATTTTAACAATTACATAGTATGTAGTGCCTTCCTTTTTATAAGCGCCGGTTGTTCCGACAGGTACTCCATCATTTCCTTCTTCTGCGGGAATTGATTTTATCTTCCAAGTCGAATCGTCAACTGTTTCTTTCAATGAATAAGCAATGTTGCTTACTTCTCCATTGGCATTAACTTCTGCATAACCCCAAATATGATCTTTATTTTTTGTTATATTGTCAGCAGTTTCTTTGACCATAATTTGTCCTATAACCAAACCTCTTACGGCTCGGCAATTTGCTTCACCAACTCTCTTTTCAGCATCACCGAGAGCGCCAACAAAGAGGGGTACGGCGATAGCCGTCAAAACTGCTATGATAGCAACTACTATCAAAAGTTCTGCGAGCGTAAAGCCTTTTTTGCTTCTGATTCTTTTCAACATTGTTTTTTCTCCTTTTCAAAAATCATGATTTTTTCGTATATATCTTGCCAACGGGATGCTTTGGCTATATACCTTTTTGTGCCTATCAAAAGTACATAGAATAACCTAATCTATGTACTTTGATAGAGCAAGTATAACGGTAATTCTGAAATTTGTCAAGCAAAAAACGGTACTTTATCTAAATATTTCAAAAAATTTTGGCAGTCGCACGAAAAATGCGGCTGTTTTTGTATACTACCCAGCAATTTATGTACGCAGATTAGGTTATTCTATGTACTTATTTTTTTGGGTAAATATTCTTATGGCGCGGCGATTTCTATTCGCCGCGCCATATTATTTCGCGCCATATTATTAGTAGTAAAATTATTATCTTTTTCCCTTAACGACGGAAGTTTTGCGCAATATCTCCAAAACTTTTTCGAAATCGTTCGGGAGAGGCGCTGTAAAAGTCATTTCTTTCCCCGAAGTCGGATGCACGAACGTCAAGGAATACGAATGAAGAAGTTGTCCTTCGAGCGCGAACCTTTGTTTTTTATAACCGTACGCTTTGTCGCCGACAACGGGATGACCGAGATATTTCGCGTGGACCCTAATTTGATGAGTACGTCCCGTGTGCAGATGAAATTCGACAAGGCAATTTTCGGGAAATCTTTCGAGAACTTTATAATCGGTTATTGCCTCGCGCCCGTTTTCGGCTACCGTCATAAGTTTACGATCGCGTTCACTTCGCGCGATATTGGTGACTATCCTTCCCTCGTCGTCTTTGAGATTGCCTTCGAGAACGGCGAGGTACTTTTTGGTAACGGTGCGGAGCGCGATTTGCCGTGAAAGCGCCAAATGCGCTTTGTCGTTTTTCGCGACGACCATAACGCCCGTCGTGTCCTTGTCCAGCCTATGAACGATACCCGGTCTTATTACGCCGTTTATCGAAGAAAGTTCTTTGAGATGATATAGGAGCGCGTTCACGAGGGTGCCGCAAGTAACGTTCCCCGACGGGTGAACGGACATTCCGCGTTGCTTATTTATAACGGCGACGTCCTCGTCCTCATAAATTATATCAAGCGGCAAATTTTCGGGTTCGATCTGCAAAGTTACGGCGGGCGGAACAAGCACGCTTACTACGTCGCCCGACTTCAATATCTTGCCGCATTTGACTTTGCTTCCGTTGACGGTGACATTGCCGCCGTCAATAAGGTTTTTTATATAAGAACGCGTGTACGGAAGCGAATAAGCGAGGTATACGTCAAGTCTTTGGCTCTCGTTACGTTCGATTACGAAAATTTCCTCGGTCATTTGTTCTCCGCACCGTTTTCGACTTGCGTGTCCGTTTCGGTAGTTTCATTAATATTGTCGTTGCCATGATCGGCATCCGATTCGTCCGCGCTCTCTACTTGCGCGTCCGTTTCGGAAGTGTCGTTAAGGCTTTCTTCGCCGTCGTGATTAGTAACCGATTCGTCCGCGCTCTCGGCTTGCGGACAAGCGTCGCACGAAATTTCTTCCTTTTCGTCTGTCGGCATATCTACCGTATTATTATTGTTTGCAATTGCGGCTTCCCCGCTTTTATTCGCGTCTACTGCCGCGCTTTGTACGTTTTCGGTTGCCTTTTCGCCGTCCTTTTTGAAAGTTTTGTCGAAAAACAGGAAGAAGATCAGCAAAAGTACCACTCCTATCACGACGCACGAATCTGCGATATTGAAAATAGCAAACGTTCGGCTTCCGAAAATTTCAAGACCGAAGTATTCGAATTGAATGAAATCACGCACATAACCCAAAAATATCCTGTCGTAAAGGTTGCCGAGCGCACCCGATATTATGAGCGAAAACGCCACTCTGAACAACATACCTTTTTTCGGTTTCTTGAACAGCAGAAAGCCGAAAAACCCGACGGCAAGCAAAGTAATGATAATAAAAAATATCCGCACACCCTGTTCGCCTATAAGTCCGCCCAACCCGAAATCAAAACTGAATGCCGCATTTCGGTTGACGGTATATGTTATATGCAAAAATTTGGGGATTAACGTGACCGAGTCCCCTTGTTTCATGTTCGATTGAACTATAAGTTTACTTATCAAATCCAAAAGGAGCCCGCCAAAAATTATGGCGACCTCCGGTATTATCCACTTAATTATGCTTATTAACTTTGTTGTAAATTCACTTTTGCGCATAAGGGATAGTAATTTCCACACCTTTCGGCGAGAGCAAGAACAAGTTGCCGGATATTCGGTGCGCCGTACCCGACAACGCGCAAACCGCCCCCGAAAGAAAATCGAGAATACGTTGCGCGGTCACTTCGTCGATCTCGTCCAGATTGACGACCACGGGATTGTTCATTTTGAGGTGCTTGATGAGTACCATAACGTCTTCGGGCGTTTTGGGATAATAGACGATAATGCGTTGACTGCCGTTTCCCATAGGCATAGCGACATTATCGTTTTTCTTCATATTATTATCCTCGGCGGTAACGGTCATATCTCCGTGCGTGGGAAAACTGCCCGAACTGCCTATATACTCGCCCCGTTCGTTGTGCGTGTCCTCGTAGTATTCGTAATCATCTTTCGCGCCCGCCGTACGGTCACGCCTGTCCCTCCAATTAAACATCTTGAACCACCTTTGTATCCGTGTTATTTATTTATAATCTAATAGACTCTTTCGCCGAAAAGACAACTGCCGAGCCGTACCATGTTCGCTCCGTGCGCAACGGCTTTTTGATAATCGCCGCTCATTCCCATCGACAGGATATCCGCGCCTTTAAATTTGTTTTCGACTGAAATATGCAAAGAATTGAGTTTTTCGTACAGATTATCGTCAGCATTTTTGGGCAAAACGCACATTATGCCACGCATAATAAGCCTGTCGAGCGTAGAAATGTATCCGCAAAGTTCCAAAGTTTCGTCCATCGGCACTCCGCCCTTTGCCTCCTCGCCCGCATTGACTTCGACGAGAACGGGCATAGAAACGTTATGCTTCAAGCACTGCTTTTGAATTTCGTCGGCGAGGGCGCGGCTGTCTACCGACTGGATCATAGCCACTTTGTCTACTATATATTTGACTTTATTGCGTTGAAGTCTGCCGATAAAATGCCAGGTAACACCTTGCACTTTATCGAATTTTTCAAGCAATTCCTGCACCCTATTCTCGCCGACAATAGTGATTCCGTACTGCGGCAAAGTCGAAATAATTTCGGGAGCGACGGTCTTTGTCGCCGCTACCACGGTAACGTTACGTCCGCCTGCGCGCTCGATATTTTCGAAAGCCGAAACGATATTGTTCGAAAGCATAAAATCTCCAAATACATTAATAGTTTAGCACATACTCGCGAATATTGCAAGCATATTGGTATAAAAAGTCAATTGCGAGCCATAAAAGACTCTATTTCGTCCACTTCCTTAATGATATTTGCGGAAAGATTGACGGCTTTGGACTTTTTGAGCAGTAGGTCGTCCTCGATACGCACCCCTATTCCGTACTGCGGAAAATACAATCCCGGTTCATCCGAAATCACCGCGCCTTCGGGAAGCGGAGATTTGCGGTCTATCGGATCGTGGGTATCAAGCCCGATGGAATGAGAAACGCTGTGGAAGTAATACTTCTTTATTTCGTCCTCGGTAGAAATAAGTTTCGCTTTCATACAGCCTTTCGTGAGGGTCTTTACGCAAATTGCCTGTAATTCCGCGAGTGTCATTCCCGCGCGAGCGACCTTTGCGATCTTTTTGTTTGCCGCAAGGACAATTTCATAAATGGTCTTTTGTAATTCGGTAAATTTTCCGTTAGCAGGTATCGTTCGCGAAATATCCGCGCAATAGCCGTTCGAACGCGCGCCGAGATCGAACAACACGAGATCGCCGTCGCTTATTACGCTGTCATTGGTGCTGTAATGAAGCGTGGTGGCATTATTGCCCGACGCCGCTATGGTCTTGAACGAATATTCGCGATTGCCGTTGGTCTTTATGGCAAAATCGAAATATGCTTCGAGTTGATATTCGTACATATTCGGCGCGGCATGGCGCATAAGTTCGTTTATGCCCTCGCCCGTAACTTCGATCGCGTCTTTAAGTTCCTCGATCTCGCAAGTCTGCTTTGCCGAACGGAGTTTGATTATGAGCGGGTACACGTCTACGATCGACAGATCTTTGAGTTCGTCCGCAAGCGACAAGCCGAACGAATTAAAGTTTACATTCTTGTTCTTTTCGAGGTCAAGACAAACGGTCTTATATCTTTCCGCAAGCCTTTTGATTTCGCTCTCGTAATCGCCTTTGTAAAAAATATTTTTCTGCAAGATCCCGCTTGCGTCGCTCGCCTCTTTCTTGGTAATTTTATGTCCTATCCATTTCGCGTAAAATTCATCGTACTCGTCGATAAACAATTTTTCGGTACATTCCCCGTCCTTGATAAGCACAAGATGAACTTGCTCTTGCTTTATCCCCGTTAGGTAATAAAAATTGTTGTTGACGGTGAAATCGTAATTTTCATCGGCGCTACGGTTCACCGAATATCCGCTCGAAACAACCGTAAAACTTTTGTTCGGCAGCATATCGAACAATCTTTTGCGATTGTCTTTATAAAACTTTTTGTTCATATAATACCTCCGCAAATTTTTCTACATAAATTATACAACATAATAAAACAAAAAGCAAGCGCTGACAATAAAAAGATTATCGGCGTATACTTACTCACAATTACAAAAAAGGTCGCAGACTACTCCGCGACCTTTTAACACTATATTTTATTGGATTTATTGACAAATTCATTATTATTGCAAAACAGATCCACTGATTTCATTATCAGAAAACAGATTTGCCAAATTATTGTTTTCGGCTCTGACCGTATTAATTCCCGCAATAAACAAACCGCATAAAAGACAAAGCATAGAAACAATAATCATTACTTTCTTTTTTGAATTTGTCATAACAAAT
>CANQAE010000050.1 GCA_947589465.1 uncultured Clostridia bacterium
GCTGAACTTCTTAATGCTTTGTTCTGTAACCATAATTTGTGTCTTTCCTCTCTTTTATTTTTTTGTTTTTTTGTTTAATTTATTATACCTTTCGGTATTGTTTTACCTACGGTATATTTTAGACTTCTATGTATCGTAGCCACACAATCGGCACGCCGATATAGCGACGTACCGAATAAAATTACTGTTTGTGCGGTACCAAATAAATAATTTGCAATAAAAAAACAAATACCGCAATTACCCAAAGTTTTACCTTTGGGTAATTGCATATTCGCCAATGTATTTTGAATATTAACACATATTAACTTCGAGTCCGCCGATTGAAGTACCGCCGTTGTCGCCGTCTTCTCCATCACTCGATCCCGGCGGCTCGATACCCGAAAAATAACTATCTACGACTTTCTTGTGTTCTTCGCTGTACTCGCCGCCAAGCGCCGAACCGTAGTCGTCTTCATACGTATCACCGTAATAGTGATTACCGTCGTCGGTCTGATTGGAACTCAACAAACGGTCATCCTTATCTGAACCGCTTCCTTCTTCGTCTTCATTAACTTCTCTTTGAGGCGAATCTTTATCATCGGTGAACTTATCAAGTCTATCATTATTATCGTCATCCTTATCGGACGGTAAATGTAAACTCATGCCAAATTCAGGTCCGCCCGGTGCATACAAGTCCAAATCGGATAACGGAGCAAACTGAGCGGTCGCCTTAATGTTGCCCGCAACATTCTTATCGAAACGGCTCGGACTGC
The DNA here is from genome assembly GCA_947589465.1 of uncultured Clostridia bacterium. Classification (GTDB taxonomy): domain Bacteria; phylum Bacillota; class Clostridia; order Christensenellales; family Pumilibacteraceae; genus CAG-552. The sequence continues at coordinate 753 of CANQAE010000050.1, forward strand.
GACTGTTATTGTCGCTCCAACCCACGAATACAAAACCGAATTCGGGTACCGCAACAACTCTCGGTGCATTCTCGCCTTCCTTGACAATAATCTCCGCACCGTTTTCGTACTCGCCATACTCATCGAGCGCAAGCGCACCGTCCTTATAGAGTACGATCTTTCCACCTACAGTATAGGTGTACCTAACCGAATATTCGCGAACGAATTCTTCACCGCGAATGAGTTCGAGACCGCTGGGTATAACGTCTCCAATATATAGCGCATTGACGGTAGTCATACCCGCAAGCGCAACACAACTTACACATATCGTAATGATAAGCGCAACAGTCACAGCAAACTTTATCATCATGTGATTGACTGAACCGAGCGCGTGCATCGTATCATTACGCTGAGCGTTTGCAATGTACGAATCTTCTCCTTGAAATTCGACCATTGTGAGCACACGTTCTTCAAGGCCGAGTTCGTCAACCCTTCGAGCGATAGCCTTTGTGGTAGGTTTGTATTTCTTGTAATATAATATGAGCGATGCCCCCACAGAAACAGCTACGAGTAAGCCGATTGCAATATAAAGTCCTGCCTTGAAGCCAAAGAACCAGCTTGCCAATTCGAATACGGCTGCACAAACCGCGCCGATTGCGATGCCCGCGAGAGAGGACTTCAAGACCGCTTCACGAACAACGCGTTTACGATAATTGGTAAAAACCTGCTTATCCATAACATACCTCCTATAAAATTTTTAATTCAAAACCGAAAAATTTCGGTAATGTCCAAAGGTTAAAACTTTGATATAATATTTTACCACTAATAAGATATTATTGCAATACTAATCACAATAAAATGATAGGTATTTTTTTTCTTACTTCATTATATGCTCTGCCGTCCGTCAAAGACATTCGGCAGAGCACAAGAATGAGAAAGTTAGAATTTGTTAAGCAACCCTGCGACGATCTGCCGACAACAAAACGGTTTCGCCCGCAATTGTCGTGGCATTTGTCGAAGGCTCTGTCGAAGGAACTTGCGGCTGCGTAGCAGGTTCATCAGTTCCGCCCCACTCTACTCTTGCATTGCAACCATAATACCATCCAAGCCCCAAAACTTTGATCTTGGTATATCTGTCGCCCTTGATAACGATCGTCTGTTCGTCGGTCCAACCATAGAAACTAGCGGTTGTTAAGGAGGAGGACTCGATAATATTGACCTTTTCGGGAATAACAAGTCTGGTAAGCGAAGTACATTTAGTGAACACATTTATATTTGCGATCTCCTCCAACGTTTCGGGAAGTTTGACAGTCTGCAACTTCGCACAATCCTTAAACATACCGTTTTGAGTGCTATTTCCGCTTGAGGTAACGGCGTAAACATGGGAGAATCCCAACCTTGTAATTCCTTCGGGCAATACGACATTCCTTAGTTCGACGCAACCGTTGAACATCCCGCACACCTCGGTCAATTCGCTTTTTCCTACAAATACGCAGGATTCGAGTAATTTGCAGTTCAGGAACGTACTTACAGCAACGTTGTATTCCTCGACTTCGGCATTAATATTTTCGAATTTTACGCAGGACGGAATTTCAACATTTACAAGTTCGGTAGCATTAAATACTCTATCCCTGAGCGTAACAGTACCCGTACCCTTCGGCCAGTTGATTGTGTTGAGTTTCGAACTGCCGAATGCGGTGGATTCGAGCGTAATGTGCGCATTGTCGTTAAACGTTACAGTCGTAATTTTGGCTTGGTTGAACGCGCTACTGCATATAAGAGTAAGCGATGCGGGAGCGGTAAATTCGGTCAATCCCGAATAGCCGAACGCCGACTTGCCAATAGAAGTAATAGTGAGTTCATCGAAGTTTACGTCCGCAAGCACGTCTGTATGATAGAATGTTTCTGCCGGAATAACCGTAAGATTCTTGGGCAACCTCGCAGTTGTAAGTTCCTTGCAATTGTAGAACAAGCCATCTGCCAAAGATATCTGTTCGGTTGCGTCGGGATCGTCTTCAAACTTAACAACATGAACCTTGGAATAATAGAACAATCTCGTTCCTATAGTCTTGACACTCTTGGGGATCGTGATCTCATCGATCTCGGCGTAGTAGAACACTTGCTCGCCCAACGTCATCAAGGTACTCGGCAAGGTAATTTTCGCCTTAACATATCCAAAAGCCTGCTTGCCGATAGAAGTTACACCATCGGGTATGACTATCTCGGCAGCACTCGTATTCAATTCATAGAATGCTTTTTCACCGATCTCGACAAGCGACTTGGGCAAAATAACTTTATCTACGCCTTCCGGAAGCGCCGAAAGTATCGCCTTTACCGCTGCTTCACCGAGATTCATTGTCGAAAGGTCGACAACCCCATTCACCGGCTTGATATTTACCGACGGCTTGCCGGTGATATACAAAGTTTTTTCGTCTATGCTGCGAAGTTCTACGTACAACACACCCGTTTCATCATCGGAGACGGTGACGAGTTTGAACTTGGCGTTGCTGCCAATATCGATCTTGCCGTCAACCGTAAGTCCGCTAAACGTGTTAGCCTGGAACGTGGCAAGAGCCGGTATAGCGAGCGAATTAAGAGTAACACCGTCAAATACATTCGAACCCATATCTGTGATCTTCGAAAGGTCGATCGTTTTGAGCGAAGTGCAATCCATGAACACTTTACCTGCTATGCCTACGCAAGAAGACGGGAATTTGACCGTATCGAGCGCAGAACAGCCGCTGAACGTCTCCGCCGTAGTTGTCAATTTGTCATATGTTCCGTTTGTGCCGTCGCCACCGAGGAGCGTAACCTTCGTCATCGACATATCGATGGTTTGCAACGAAGTACAACCTTTGAAGGCATATCGCGCTATTGCTTTAATGTTAGCAGTCAAAGTTACATTCTGTAAATTCTTGCAACCATTGAAACAATATGCACTGATCGTCGCTATGCTATTATACGGCGTGAAGTCGAACGAGTCAAGCGCGATACAATCAGTGAACGCGTAATTGCCAAGGTCGGTTATTGCGTCAGGCAAAGTTACGCTTTCGAGCGCAGAACACTTGTAGAAGAAATACTGGGGTAATACCGTGTAGCCTGTGTTGGACAAATTAACATTAACAAGCGCTGTACAACTGTCTAATCTTTTGTTACCGGCTACATCGTAACCGTCCGCAAAGTGTACAGACGTAAGTTTTTCGCATCCGGAGAAAGGCGACGTTCCCCACGTTTCCGTTACGGTAGAAGGAATATCCACAGACGTAAGACCCGATTTTTCGAAACAGTTATCACCGATTTGTACAACCTTCGTAAAGTCGAAAGATTCAAGCGCGATACAGCCGCTGAATACAGCCTTGCCGAGGTAAATTCCACCTGCGTCACGCAATTTCACGGACGTGAGCGAAGTGCAGTTCTTGAAGTTCTCAGCCGCGCCCGAAAGAGTGGCCTTCCCCGCAGCGGAACCAATATACTCCAACTGAGTAAGCGTAGACAAGTCTATGGATTGAAGATCGCTACAACCCGAAAACGTCTTGGTACCGAGATACGTAAGGTTCGGAGGAAGTAAAACTTCTGTAAGAGAAGTACATCCTTCGAATACCGAAGCGCCATCCAATTTTGTCAGCAAAGTACATGTATTCATCTTTACCGATTGGAGTTGAGTGCAATTTTGGAATATAGTTGCCTTTACCGTAGCAAGTTGCGTGCATTGCGTCAAATCCACATTTATCAGACCTGTATTTTTGAATGCCGTAGCATTGATTGTTTTAAGTCCGGTAAGTTTAGTGAAGTCAAAGTCGCTGAGATTTACGCAACTCGTAAACATATTCGATTGTATAGTGGTTATCGAACTTGCGTTATCATCGAATTTAATAGACCTAAGATGATTATTGACAAAGGACGAAGATGAAGATCCGAAGAAACTGCTCGGATATGTTATAGCCTTGCCGCCCGTACTCTTGCCGTGCATCGTGAACGATTCGATCGCAGTATCCGAAAGCGGACTCCAAGTTTCGATAGACTCGTAGTCATTCAATGTGGCAAGCGCAGTGCAACCTACGAA
>CANQAE010000051.1 GCA_947589465.1 uncultured Clostridia bacterium
ATGTCGATGTGGGCATAGTCTTGATCGAAGGACTGAACGTTACGCTGGTGAGACTCCTACAATACTGGAAGAAATAATTGGGTACAACGGTTGCTCCGCCGCCGAACTCGTTAAAGTCGAACGTTTTGAGCCCGGAATACTGGAACATATATTGTCCCTTAGCGACCGCCGTAAACAGTTTGACCGACTGACTGAATTTGACTTTTTCCAACGAAGCGCATCGTTCAAACAGATAGTTACCGACCGAAGTAAGTCGAGTGCACGGCGTAAAGTCTGCCGAAACAAGCGACGTACATCCGCTGAACGCTCTGTCGCCTATCGTGGTAAGTTTGCTGTCTGCGGCGAATGTCACCGTTTGAAGATCAAGACAATCCTTGAACGCATTTGCTCCTATCTCAGTTACAGATTCAGGTATAATTATATTTTTGAGTCCGACAATACCTGTAAATGCGCCGGCACCTATCTTTTGCGTTCCCACAGGAATGGTATAAGTCGTCGTATCCGCAAAGATAAGAATTATATTTCCGTTGTTGTCTTTCAACGTATGAGTCTCATTGTCGATACTAAAGTACGGAGAACCAGTCGTACCGTCTTTATCGGTATTGATGGTATCTATCAATGTGCCTTCCAAAGCGCCCGTAAGGTCGCGTACACTATCGGATATATTGAGCGTACGCAAGTTGAGCGAATTGAGGAACACCTGTGGATTGAGTTTAATACCGTTCGCGGCATGCGACATCGGCAACGTAAACTCTTTTGCGGAAATGTATGAGAATGCGGTCGTGCCAATTTCTTCGAGATACGATTTGTTTTCATTGTCCAAGGCAAACTCAATGGAGGAAAGCGTTGTACACTTTTCAAACACATCCTCGCCTATCGTCTTAATGTAGTAAGGCAATTTGATATCTTTGAGAGAGTAACAGCACCTGAAAACGCTATCTATGAGATCTAACGTTTTTGGCTTTCCGTCGTCACCTAAAGCGGCCGCGTCCGCAAAAGTAACCTTATTCAATTTGGTTTGATATTCAAACGCTGAAGTCATTTGGGTGAGGTTACTCGGTCCGTTGAAAGTTATCGTCTCCAAATTGCTGCCGCTACCTGTAATATAGCCTTGGAACGCATCCTGCCCTAATGTTTCCAACGAAGACGGGAAATATATATGTTTCAATCCCGATACATATTGGAAAGCATTTCGACCTATACTTTTCAAATTGGTTTTACTGAGATCAAGCGTATCGTTCGCGAAAGAGGTATGATAGAATACGCCGTAATAATATTTACTTGTTCCCGGATCTATCGTAACGAGATTCTTCGGCAAAGTAACTTTGAGATTCTCCATTCTGTAGAATGCAGCCACTCCAAGAGTAAGATCGAATGTGTCGCTTTCGGTAAACTTTACTTCATTGACATAGCACCTAAAAGTCGAAGATTCTTCACCGGACGAATAGTAAGCGAACGGGAAATTTTCCAAAAGCGTAACACGTTCGGGCAAAGTAACGCTCGTAATTAACGGCAAATCGCCCAAGGGCCCGTAATATGTTGAACCGCCGCCCGTCGACGAACCGCCTATGATTTCCAATCCATCTTCGCCGCCTTGTTCGAATTCAACTTCACTTATGGCTTCGCATTTGTACTGGAAAGTATAAAGTTTTTCAACTGTATTAGGTATGAAAATTTTCTTCAAAGAAGAAAGATAAATGATCGGCGCGTTCGCCGCAGGACTGGTTTGAGCACCGAGACTTTTCATTCCTGACGGGAATACGATTTCCTCAATTCCGTGAGCGGGTTTGTCGGCGCTCGTAGCAGAAGATTCTTCATAGAACGCTTGAGCGCCCAAAGTAAGGTCTACTACGTCGAGATTTTCTTCGTCCGCATTTTCGGTAGCCACTAGATCGGCGAACGTTACCTTGGTAAGGCCATCAACGTTATAGAACGCATAACCTGCTACCGTACGAACGGAAGACGGTACTGTCACCGTTCCTGTCGCGCCCGAAGGACACCAAAGAAGCGTGTCGGCTACGAATTCAGTGCCTTCGCCTTTGTCTGTGCCTTTCTTGACTTCCCTTACGGTATAGAGTATGCCGTCAGCCGCTATATAGTTGGGGTTACCTGTTTCTATTTCAACCGATTTAAGTTTTTTGGATTGATAGAACACCTGGAATTTGCCTTTTACAACTTCCATATTTTGTACGGAATTGGGTATGTTTATAGATTCGAGTACGGTGCAACGCGCAAATGCATAGTTGTTGAGTTGGGTCAAGGTGTGCGGCAATACCACGGTAGTCAATTTGTTGCAACCGTCGAATGCGGACTCGCCTATGACTAGCCCCGGATCGTCTGCGTCGAGCGTGCCGTCCTCAAATGTAAGAGTAAGTAAGTCTTTGCAATTATAGAATGCGCGTCGACCTATCATTCTAACCTTATTGTGGATATGTATACCAGTCAAACTCCTCGTCTGGAACATTTCATCGGGTATTACAGTCATTCCTTCGGGTATCGTATAATCATCTTTGAAATCTGACGGAAAGAACAACATCTCCGAGAAATCGGGATTGAATACCGCGCCTACTTTGTCTTGCTTAAAGTTCGGATTTTCGCCAACGATCGTAACTGTGGTAAGTTTCTTACCCATTACGTTCATAATGTTGAACGTGGGAACTTCGGCATTAATCGTAACTTTCGTTACGTAAGCGTCATAAGTCGGATTTACCGCATTTTCAGCGGGCTTTTTAGCAAAAGCATATTGAGCAAAATTTACTGATTCCCTATCCGAAGTAGTAAATTCAACCTCGGTTATTCTTTCGTTACTACCGAACGCATAAGCACCCAAAGCCATGAGGTTAGCGGGCAATACCAGTTTGTAATCTTTCATAGCGGGCGCAGTCGTTGAACCCGCTTTGCTTCCATTGCTTACGTTATAGAAAGCCTGCGTACCTATACTAAGATCGTTGTTTGTCTTTTCGCCAAGGAAAGTTATCGATTGGATGTATCTGGAATCCATAAACGCTTCATCGCCTATGGATTCGACCTGTGCCGAAATAGTAAGGTTATACAAAGTCGTAGCCTTCCTGAACGCACCCGCGCCGATGTGTTGTATGTCGTTGGGTGTGGTGTAACTATTCTTTGTAAAACCGAGCGCCATGGGATAGAACACAAGTTCTTTGTCGCCATCATTTCTCGTAAAATAAAGTACGTTGTCGTTTGCATAATACTTGCCGCCACTCTCAACAGTAAGTTTGTTGAGTTTCGTGAACACTTGCAAAAGTTTTGCCGAAATCGACTTCATTCTCTTGGGAAGATTAAGCGAAGTAACATTAGAGCAACTCTTGAATGAATCTTCTCTCAAAATGATGTTGTCCGCTTCGCTCTCATCTTTTCCCACAGGAAGGAAGTTTATGGTTTCAAGACCATAACATTGATAGAAACCTGTACTTTCTATCTCTTGTACAGATGCCGGAATATTTAAGGTCTTGAAGTTGCGAGGCGTCGTACTACCGTAAGGTCCATAGAATGCGCCCATACCTATTATTCTCGTACCCTTTTCTACTGTATATTCGCTGTATAAGTTGTCAGTAGCAGAGTAATAATTAAGTCTGCCATACGGATAGTAGAAAAGTTTATTTAACTTTCCGTCACCATCGTTCTCGTAAAGTACACCCTCTTTCGAACAATACTTGGGATTGTCTTTGTAATCATCTACTTCGTAGATATTTACATTAACCAAAACGGTACATCCGGTAAACGCTTCGCCGCCGTCGCCCATGTGGATCGCGGTCACCGTTTCGGGAATGTTGATCTCAGTAAGATAGCGACAACTCTTAAAATCTTCCACTTGCGTTACTTGCTGACCCTTATATACTGCGGGTATGGTAAGTTTTGTCATGGAAGTGTAAGAGGTGTTCTTTGTAGCAGTCCAGCCGCTGTTATTCTCTACAAAGTCGACTACGCGAACCCATTTAGCATACGCCTTTATGTTTTTGTCGAACGTAAGCGACTTATCAGTTGCCGCCGCACCGAATTGATCGGCAAATTTGTGCTGTGTATTGTAATAATCAATATCTAATGGATTCCCGTCTATGTCGAACAAGTACCAACCTTCAAACATATAACCGGCAATGATTTGTTCGGGTACAGGCCATTTGTATTCTTTGGAATCAAATGTAAATTGCGTAGAGTTGATCGTTTCTTCATTGCTTACGAAACCGCCTTTATCGTTATTTTCGAAAAAAGCAAAGTTGAGGTCGAAAGATACTTCATGCGTGTGCGGGGTCCATTTTGCGAAAAACTCCGTATCCTTTTTGAGTGTATAAGTTTCGAGTTGGTAATTGTCGCCACCGCTATTGTAATCGTTACTGAAGAATCCAGTAAAGTCGTAACCCGTGCGTTTTTTGTATGACTGTTTGTCTATTTCTCTTTCCCAGATTATGGAATCTTTGTTATCGAAGTCGATCGGATCTCCTTCTTGCTTATACATCTTGCCATAGTACAGATCGTCGAATCCCATTGCGATCTTTATTTCGTACGCTTCAATCGTGATCGTATGCCATCCGTCGTCACCCGTGCCTTGTATCCTTACTCGCGCTTGCG
>CANQAE010000052.1 GCA_947589465.1 uncultured Clostridia bacterium
GAAATAAAAATGCGGCTAAAAGAAAAGGTGTTCGACAAGTATCTTTATGCCGAGAAGAATGAGGATCACGCCGCCCGTTATTTCGGCTTTCGACTTGAATTTCGCGCCGAAAATATTTCCTATTTTTACGCCGAGAGCGGAGAGGCAAAATGTTATCGCGCCGATGATTGCAACTGCCGCGAAGATATTGGTAGACGAAAAAGATAGGGTGATGCCTGCCGCCATAGCGTCTATGCTTGTGCCTATGGCGAGCGGTAGCATAGCGGCAAAGGCTATGGACGCGTCTTGTTTTTCTTCGCCTTTGACCGCTTCGTAGATCATTTTGCCGCCTATGAAGGCGAGTATGACAAAGGCGATCCAGTGGTCGAAATCGGCGATAAGGTCGTAAAAAAGTGTGCCGAGAAAATAGCCGATTAGTGGCATCGCCGCTTGGAATAATCCGAACCATATCCCCACTACTATTGCGATTTTTGCCGAGAATTCACGGCTTGCGAGTCCTTTGCATACAGCGACAGCAAAGGCGTCCATACTCAACCCGATCCCCAAAATTATAATTTCCCAGATCTGCATATTCGCTCCGATTGACAGTATATATTTTATGCCGTATTCGCTCGAAAAGAATAAGATCCTCAAAGAGTAATCTCGCTACCAGGCAACACAATGAGTTTGTTCGGCGGATCGAATTTCGCCGCGACCCCGCGGTTGTAATTTTCTTCTGGTCGCTCGGTATGCACGGGAACGGCGAATCGCGCTCCTATGATTTGGGCGCATTTGGACGCTTCGGCGGCGTTCATATTGTATATTCCATCGGTGGGCAAAAAGGCATAATCGACGCCTTTGAGTTTAGACATATATTCGGTCGTTGACGTGTCGCCCGCGAAATAAAGTTTGAGCCCGTCTGTTTCTATTACGAACCCGACGCAACCCGTCTTGTGATTTTTGTTATAGGCGGGGACGGCGGTTACCGTGAGTTCCCCGAAAGTCATAGACATATAGTTTTTTCCGTCGAAAAAGTCGGCGGCGCGTAAAATTTTGCCACCGCTAGTAAGTGTCACGAGGTCTACTCTGTTATGGTCGTAGTGTTCGTGCGTGACGAGTACGAGGTCGGCGGGGACGGAGTAGTCGCCGCTTGCGAACGGATCGATATAAATTACGGCGGACGGGGTGGTGAGCCTAAAAGAGCCGTGTCCTAAATAAAGCAGATTTGTCATGTTCGTTGCCTCAGTTTTTGCCGGAGATCTTTATTACGTCATTCGGCGCGCCGAGCACGACTATGTGATCTTCGGGGCAGAATTCGTAGGTGGGTTCGGGCATGGCGTTTATCGCCGAGCCTTTTTTTATGGCAAGCACGTTCAACATAAATCTTTTGCGAATATTGAGTTCGGCTATGGTGTGTTTGACCCACTTCTTCGGCACTGCGATCTCGAATATGGCAACGTCGCTCGTAAGTTCGATAAAGTCGAATATGTTGTGCGCGTTGCACCGCGTCGCAAGTTTAATGGCGACGTCGCGTTCGGGATAGACGATCTCGTCCGCGCCGTTGCGTAGGAGAAACTTCGCCTGAATGTCGCGTTCGGCTTTCGAAATTACGTAAGGCGCGCCCAACTCTTTGAGAAGCGAAGTGATTTCGAGCGAGGATTGGAAGTCGTCGCCGATAGCGACAAAGCAAATGTCGAAGTGATTGACGCCAAGACTGCGCAAAACGCCTTCGTTGGTGCAATTGCCTATATAAGAATTGGTATACATCGGTGCGAGTTCGTTGATCGTGTCCTCGTCCTTATCGACGATCATAACCTCGTTGCCGAGTTCCAAAAGTTTGGAACCGAGGATCTTGCCGAACTTTCCCATACCGATAATAAGGATAGATTTCATAATTGGCTCCTTTAACCTATAAGAATTTTGTCAATCGGCCGCTGAATGGGCGGATTGGCTCGTTTTTCGAAGAAGGCGAGGGCAAGCGTGATTATGCCCACTCTCCCTATATACATTAGCGCTATAAGCAGCAACTGCGAAACGGCGCCGAGCCTTGCCGTTATGCCGACGCTCAGTCCGCACGTGGCTATCGCCGAAACCGTTTCGAGCAAAACGTCGGTCAGCGGCATCTGTTCTATCGAGCATATCGTTATCGTGCAAAGGATAATGGCTATAAGATATGTCGCGAGAATGGTGCAAGCCTGACTCAAAAGAGAAAGGTCGAGGCGGCGTTTGCCTATGCGAATATCTTTCGTACCGCGCGCGGTGGCGGCGATACCGAATATGAGTATTACAAAAGTTGTCGTCTTTATTCCGCCTGCCGTACTGCCGCTGTTGCCGCCTATAAACATAAGGGTGCAAACAAGCAGTTTCGTGCTGTCGGTAAGGTTAGCGATTTCCACCGTTTTGAATCCCGCAGTCCTTGTTGTCGCCGATTGGAATAAAGAGATAAGTATCGTCTTTCCCGCATCCATTCCCGCGAGGGTGTTGTTGCGTTCGAGCAAGTAGAATATGAGCGCGCCGACGAGCAAAATAGTCGTGGTTGCGACGAGTACGATCTTGGAATGAAGACTGAGTTTTTTGAAGTCGAATCGCGTATCGAGGAGTTCGGTCCAGACGATGAAGCCGAGCGAGCCGAAAAATATCAGCCCTATTATGGTAAGATTGACGAGCGCGTCGCCTGCGTACGGAATGAGCGACGAAGATTCGCCCAAAATTCCCATAAGGTCGAATCCCGCGTTGCAAAATGCAGATACGGAATGGAAAACGGCGAAGTACAGTCCTTTCCAAAAGCCGAAATCGGCGCAAAACCTTATGGCAAGTAAGGCGGCGCCGAACAGTTCGAACACGAGAGTCCATATCACGATTCGCTGGATAAGTTTAATTATGCCGGTGGAGTGGAAACTACCCGACGACTGAACGAGTATACGGCGCTCATATATGCCTATTTGTTTGCGTATGAGGCGCGAAAACAGCGTTATTATCGTCATAAAGCCTATTCCGCCGATCTGAATGAGGACGAGAATGACTATTTGACCGAACAATGTCCAGTAGGTATATGTTTCGTACACAGCAAGGCCGGTAACGCAAGTCGCGGACACGGCGGTAAACAGCGAACCCAAAAACGGCGTCCACGTTCCGTCAGTCGCGGATATCGGCAGCATTAGCAAAAACGTACCGAACAGTATTACCGTAAGATATCCTATGGCTATGAATTGCCAGGAAGTGAATTTGCGATGCGCGAAAAGTTTTTTGAATTTCTCCGATGACTTCATACTTGTACTCTATCATTATATCACTTATAAAAATAAAATACAAGCAAATTATTATGTCAAAAAAATTTGCAATATGACTTGATTTTTTTGCTCGGTTATTGTATAATTTTATTATGAAAAATTTGGATGTAATCAAAATCACGGAAGCGATCGAAAATATGGTCAAAACGGCTTGTTTGTCGCTCGCGCCCGGCGTAGTCGGTAAGTTTTGCGAGGCCGAAAAGAAAGAAACGAACGAAACGGCTAAATTCGCGCTTCGTACTTTGATCGACAACGCTCGCTTGGCAGAGGAGTGTTCCATTCCCGTTTGTCAAGACACCGGCATGGCTGTCATATTCGCCGAAATAGGGCAGGAAGTGCATTTTACGGGCGGGAACTTTTTGGATGCGGTCAACGAGGGAGTGCGACGGGGATACAAAAACAATTATCTTCGTAATAGCGTGCTCGACCCGATCACGAGAATAAACACCGGCGACAATACGCCTGCGATAGTTCACATCTCGCTCGTTTCGGGCGACAAAGTCAAACTCACCCTCCTTCCGAAAGGTTTCGGAAGCGAAAACATGAGTAAACTCTATATGCTCACTCCCGCGGCGGGAATGAACGGAGTTATGGATAAGGTGGTCGAAGCGGTTGCGGCGGCAGGCTCTAATCCTTGTCCGCCAATAATAGTGGGCGTGGGGATAGGCGGCACGGCGGATTATGCCATGATGCTTGCCAAAAAAGCGCTTTTACGCGACGTCGACGTGCGTTCTTCCGACCCCGAACTTGCAAAGATCGAAGAACTTTTGCTTGCGCGCATAAACGAGTTGGGGACGGGCGCGCAGGGCTTCGGCGGCAAAACGACCGCGCTCGAAGTTCGCGTCGAAAAATATCCCACCCATATCGCCGCTTTGCCTGTCGGCGTGGCTATTCAGTGCAACGCGCACAGGCTGGCGAAAACGGAGGTCTTATGATAAAACATATTTCTTTACCGATAAGCGAAAAAGACATTTTGTCGCTGAAAGCGGGCGACGCCGTTTTGCTCGACGGCAAACTCATAACGGGCAGGGATGCTGCGCATAAACGCATGGTCGAAGGGCTCAGAAACGGAAATCTTCCGTTCGATATCTGCGGGCAGACGATATTTTACGTGGGACCTTGCCCCGCGAAAGAGGGGACGCCGATCGGGAGTTGCGGACCTACGACCTCGTACAGAATGGATCCGTACGCGCCGACCCTTCTCGACAACGGTTTGAAGGCGATGATAGGCAAGGGCGGAAGGAACAAAGAGGTCGTTGACGCGATAATTCGCAACAAATGCGTTTACTTTGCGGCGATAGGCGGAGCGGG
>CANQAE010000053.1 GCA_947589465.1 uncultured Clostridia bacterium
CCCCCCCCCGACTTGTCAAGTATTTTCACGTAATTTTCCGCTAACTTTTTGTTGATTGATAGTCTTTATCTCTTTCGGCAAATGACATTTTCCACAACCAATCGTTTGCCCTGTTTTTTCGTTATTTTAATTAAAATTTGCTCCTCGCCGAAATATGCGTTGCATAATATGATCAAATCCAAAAAAACAGCCCCGAAAGCCAATGCTTTCGAGGCGTTTACGATCTTTTGCCATTAAATTGCTATCGGGTATCATGCCGTAAAGTCGTCAACTCGCTATTTAACCTATTATCGGCAATCTGCCAAGTTGTTAATTCGCTATTGATTTATTTCGGCATATTATGTATACCGTCAATTTACCCTGCCGACGATCAAATGTTGACGTCGTGAGCATAGAGCGGATACTTTTTGCAAAGTTTTGCGACTTCGCCGCGCACATAATCCAATGCGGCTTCCTTCTCTTTGATCACCTTTGCAATGCAATTTCCTATTATGACCATGTCCGCTTCCTTCATTCCTCTCGTGGTAACGCTCGGCGTACCTACTCTTATGCCGCTCGTGACGGACGGCTTTTGCGGGTCGTTGGGAATGGCGTTCTTGTTTACGGTGATATTGCACTCGTCCAAAAGCGTTTCGAGTTCCTTACCCGTAACGTCGAAATCGGTGAGTTTGACGAGCATAAGGTGATTGTCCGTGCCGCCCGAAACGAGTTTTATACCGTTCTTCATAAGCGTGTCGGCAAGCGTGCGCGCATTGAGGATGACCTGATGCTGATATTCTTTGAATGACGGCTTCAACGCCTCGCCGAATGCGACCGCTTTGCCCGCGATAACGTGTTCGAGAGGTCCGCCTTGCACTCCGGGGAATATCGCCTTGTTGATCTTCTTTGCGATCTCCTCGTCGTTGGACATTATTATGCCGCCGCGCGTTCCACGAAGGGTCTTGTGCGTCGTCGTGGTGACTACGTGCGCATACGGGAACGGACTCGGATGCTCGCCCGCTATTACCAAACCTGCTATGTGCGCTATGTCCGCCATAAGGTAAGCGCCCACCTTGTCGGCTATCTCGCGGAAACGTTTGAAGTCGATCGTGCGCGAATATGCGCTCGCGCCTGCCAATATGAGTTTGGGATGATGTTCGAGCGCAAGACGTTCGACTTCGTCGTAATTTATCATTTCGGTCTTGTCGTCAAGTCCGTATGAAACTATGTTGTAGTTCTTGCCCGAAAAGTTCACGGGGCTGCCGTGCGAAAGATGTCCGCCGTGCGCAAGGCTCATGCTGAGCACCGTATCGCCTATGTCGAGAAGCGCAACGAATGTGGCAAGGTTTGCCGACGCGCCGCTGTGCGGTTGAACGTTTACGAAATTGCAACCGAACAACTTTTTCGCTCTCTCGATGGCGAGCGTTTCCACCTCGTCAACGTACATACAGCCGCCGTAATAGCGCTTGCCGCTGTAACCTTCGGCGTACTTGTTGGTAAGGTGCGAACCTACGGCAGCCATAACTGCGGGGCTTACGAAGTTCTCGCTGGCAATAAGTTCGATATTGTTGCGTTGGCGTTCGAGTTCCTTTGCCATACTTTCGTAAAGTTCGGGGTCTTGTTCTTTAATGATCTTTAAATCTATCATAATCTTACTCCTTTTGATAAGTTTATTATTTTGTCCAAACGATATCGTCGATAGGTCGCGTTTCAGTTTCTCCGTCCGCCATGCGTTTGACGGTAACCTCGCCGCAAGCAAGTTCGCTCTCTCCTATGACGACGGCGTATTTAGCCTTGATCTTGTCGGCGAATTTAAATTGCGCTTTTACGCTCCTATCCATAAAATCTGTTTCGGCAGATATTCCTTTTGCCCTCAGTCGCGACGCAGTTTCCATGCACTTGTCGCGGCAAATCGGCGACCTACACACGATATAATAATCGACTGTCGGCTCGTCGAATTGCTTTCCGTTGGCTTCGAGCAACATGAGAAGTCGCTCTATTCCCATGCCGAATCCCACACATGGGGTGGGTTTTCCGCCCATGCTCGATACGAGATTGTCGTATCTGCCTCCGCCGCATACCGTCCCTTGCGCACCGAGAGATTCGGTCACGAACTCGAACACCGTCTTTGTATAATAGTCGAGTCCGCGGACTATCGAGGGGTTCACCGAAAACGGAATTTTCTCGTAAGTCAAGATCCTTTGGAGCGATTCGAAATGCGCTCTGCAATCGTCGCAGATATAATCGAGAATGACCGGCGCACCCGCGACTATCGACTTACATTCGGGGTTTTTGCAATCGAGGATCCTCAGCGGGTTGATTTCGAATCTGCGCTTGCAATTGTCGCACATTTCGCCGAGATGAGCGCCGAGATACGATTTGAGCGCGGCATTGTATTCCTTCCTACATTCAAGACAGCCTATGCTGTTTATATTCAGTTTAAGCCCGCTGACTCCCAACCTTTTGAGAAGCGTGTATGCCGCTCCGATTGCCTCGGCATCCGCATAAGGCGACGCCGAACCGTAAATCTCGACGCCGAATTGATGGTGCTCGCGCAGTCTGCCCGCCTGCGGCGCTTCGTACCTAAATACCGGCGTAAGATAATAGAGTTTGAGCGGCAACGACATTGCCTCCAAACTGTTCTCGATATAACTTCGCACCGTGGAAGCGGTGCCTTCGGGTTTAAGGGTTATCGACCTTCCGCCTTTGTCGAGAAAAGTGTACATTTCCTTTGATACGACGTCGGTGTCGTCGCCTATCGAACGCAAAAACAATTCGGTATGCTCAAAAACGGGAGTGCGTATCTCCTTTATATTGAACAGCGAACAAACTTCGCGTATCTGCTGTTCGATATACTGCCATTTGTAACTTTGCGAAGGCAAAACGTCCTTTGTGCCCCTGGGTATGTTTATCATAATTCTCCTTACAAAATGTAGCGTTTGAGATCGTGGCTCGCCGCCTGTTTGCCGAGGTGGTCGTACACGTACTTTTCGTCTATCACTACCTCGACTACGGGATGATCTCCGCTCGCATTGAAACTTATATCTTCGAGCAAACTCTCCATTATCGTGTAAAGTCTGCGCGCGCCTATATCTTCGCTCGTGGAATTTTCGTCGACTGCTATGCGCGACATTGCTTCGATCGCATCTTGCTTAAACACGAGATTTACGTTATCCACCGAAAGAAGTTGAGCGTACTGCTTGGTGATCGCGTTTTCGGGTACTGTGAATATATTCACGAAATCGTCGTAGGTAAGGCTGTTGAGTTCGACCCTTATCGGGAACCTGCCCTGCAATTCGGGTATAAGGTCGTTTATGCTCGATACGTGGAACGCGCCCGACGCGATAAAAAGTATATAGTCTGTTTTGAGTGCGCCGTACTTTGTCATGACCGTGCTACCCTCGACTATCGGCAATATGTCGCGCTGAACGCCTTC
>CANQAE010000054.1 GCA_947589465.1 uncultured Clostridia bacterium
GGCATTTTCAACGTCACGTTCGAGCCGTCTTGCCGCAACAATTGGCACATACACCGCGCGACGAAGGGCGGCGGACAGATCCTCATTGCGCTCGCCGGTCGCGGCTACTACCGCGAATGGGGCAAAGAGCCTGTCGAAATGAAACCGGGCGACTGCATCAATATTCCCGCGGGCGTTAAGCACTGGCACGGCGCGGCGAAGGACAGTTGGTTCTCCCACCTCGCGATCGAAGTTCCGAGCGAAAACGGTTCGACCGAATGGCTCGAACCTGTCGAGGACGAAGAATACGACAAACTCCCGTAGCGAGAAAATTATGGCTTTAACTATCAATATCTACTACACGGGAAGTAACGGAAACGCGCGAAAGTTTGCGGAAGAAATGAAAGCGAGCGGACTCGTCGAAAAGATCCGCGCCGAAAAAGGGAATCTTCGCTATGACTATTTTCTTCCTATGGACGATCCCGAAACGGTCTTGCTCATCGACGGTTGGGAAAGTCGGGAAGCGCTCGACTTACACCACAAAAGCCAAATGATGAAGGAGATCGCCGCGCTCCGTGAAAAATACCACCTCAAAATGCGGGTGCAAAAGTTCGCCGAGATATAAGGAGCAAGAAATGAAAAGATTTTTTATGGGTTTTTTGGCGATATTCCTGCTCGCCTTTCCGCTCTCGGCTTGCGGCGGGCGGACGGACGAATTGTCAAAACAGCCCGCGCCCGATAAGAACGGAATCGAACAGACAACGCCCGAAAATACAGATAACAATAACGAAAAGGATGAACAAACGTCTGAAAACCCAAACGAAACCGAAAATGAGGAGGAACAATTTATGGATACTATTTATTTGACGATAGGAACTCACAAAATCCCCGTAAAACTCGAAGAAAATGCCGCAACGAAGGCGCTCGTCGAACTTCTGAAAGAGGGAGATATAACATACACCGCGCACGACTACGGCGACTTTGAAAAGGTGGGCGATTTGGGACACACCTTGCCACATAGCGATAAGCAGATGACGACGGAAACGGGCGACGTCATTCTCTATCTTGGCAATCAAATCGTCCTGTTCTACGGCAGTAATTCGTGGAGTTACACCAAACTCGGCAAAATGCAAGGTTTTTCCGCGGCTGAACTATACGCCATTCTTACAGAATCAAACCCCATATCTGTAAAAATAAGTTTACAATAAATTTTTTAGGAGAATTTTTATGAAAAAGAAAATTTTGATAGTGTCGTCAAGTTTCAGGACAAAAGGCAATTCGGCAAAACTCGCCGAAGAATTTAATAAGGGCGCAACAGACGCCGGCAACGAGGTCGAATTCATTTCCCTGCACGACAAAAAAATAGACTTTTGTCGCGGGTGCCTTGCCTGCCAAAAGACCAAAAGGTGCGTTATTCGCGACGACGCAGATACGATCCGCGAAAAAATGCTTAATGCCGACGTTGTGGTATTTGCGACGCCCGTCTACTATTACGGCATAAGCGGGCAACTCAAAACGCTCCTCGACAGGTGCAACCCGTTGTTTTCCGCGGACTATAAATTCCGCGAGGTATATCTGCTCTTTACAGCGGCGGAAAACAGCGAAGAAGCCGCGCAAAGAACGCTCGCGGGCTTCGACGGCTGGGTCGTCTGCTTCGAAAAGGCTCGCCTTGCCGGTTACGTGTTCTGCGGCGGCGTAAACGACGTCGGCGATATCGACGGAAATCCGAAACTCGCCGAAGCCTACAAAATGGGCAATTCGATTTGACCCCTCGCCTTTCCGATTTTGGCTTGCGGTGAAACAAAATACAGAAATATCAATAAAAAAGAGGCTTTCGCGAAAATGCGGAAGTCTCTTTTTACTGAGGATGAAATGTTCAAAAGAAATTATTTTTTTATTTTGACGGTTGCCGAATAAGCCCCGAATTCGTCGCCCCATTCGAGAGTGGCTTCCGTATCGTTTTCCTCTATGGAATAGAACGAGGCGGCGGGTATTGCGCCCAACGTGTAACTCCCGTCGGTAAAGTAAATTTGCGCGTATACGGTTTGCCAAGAGCCGTCCTCGCCGCGGGAGATTTCGGTACGGGAAAGAACTATGCGATCGACGCTTTTCTTTGTATTGTCGTTGCCGTGCGTATCGAATACCACGCGATAGACTTCGTCGTTTAGCGTCGAAACCATAATGTACGAATATACCGTTTTCTGCATTTCTTCTTCGATCTCCATAAGATCTTCAAAGAGGTCTTCCATCTTGTCCGCGCTACCGTCGTTTTCCATAAGTTTTTCGATCTCTTTTTCTATTGCGACGTGACGGTTATAAAGTTGCTTGTAATTGTTGTCTGCCCACATATACATTCCGCGTTCCCCGTCGTCCGCCTTGCCGAGAATATCCTCGACCGCCGAAATCGACATTCCGATTTCTATCTTTTCGGCTTTCGCGAGGGAGACAGGCGAGCCGAAAATAGGCACGAGAATTATCGCCATTGCGACTGCGAAAGCGACGATCGTCGCCGCCACCGAACTTATGTTCACCCTGTTGGCATACGCCCATATTACGGGATAAGAAGCGTTCGTATTCGCGAATTTCGGGTTCGCGTGAAAAATAAGTTCGTTCTGGTCGCGAACCGTCTTACAGTCCGCTATTTCTCCGAGCAGATCCTTGTATGCGCCGCTGTATTGTCCGTTGTCCCCCACGACAAATTTGTTTTGAAGCGTTCGTATTGAACTTAACGCCGCTCCGGGAATAAACATGACTATGAAGAAAACTACGAACTCCATAATATATGATTTGCCGAAAATCGTCCCTATCGAAAATGTCGAATGAGAATCACCCGACGTATAATTCCCAATACGCAACATCATAAGTAATGACGGAAGTATTAACGTAATTCCCCATAATGTATTGATGAGCATAAATAAAGTCTTGTTTTCGAGTTGCGCGGTCGTGCATAAATCGACTTTTATAAACGAAACTACCGCCGACGCGATTGCGGCAATTATTACAGCCGAAATATAAAGCCAAAATACTACGTCCTCGCAAGTTTCGGCGGACCAGCCTAAATCAATAAGATCGCCGCCGAAAATTAACTTCGAAACCAAAAAGAAAACGGCGGTTACGAGAAGTATAACGCCGACGCGCCTGAGTTTTATTATCGTGGCGGCTTTTTTGTACAGCACGCTGTTTTTATTCAGGCTCTTTCTTCCCCCCTGCGGGATCTGTTCAACCAAAGGTTCTTCCATTTATTTTCTCCTTTTGCATTTATTATGACAATATTATATACGAGGATTTCTCGTAAGTCAAGTATTTAACGAGGATTATTCGTAAAATATTTATATGAACATTATAGCGGAAAGAATAAAAGAAGTGAGGACCGAACACAAGTTGTC
>CANQAE010000055.1 GCA_947589465.1 uncultured Clostridia bacterium
GAAACCGAGCATCTTGTTGACGGCAAGCATTTAAGACTCAGAATAGGCAAGCAGATGATTTCGGCATATAATCAAGCAATGGACGAATATCTGGAAGAAATCAAAACCTTTTCGATGAAACTCGGTATTGATTTTCTCACCGTTTCGACGGGAGTGCCCATAGAGGATATGCTGTTTAAGCAACTCCTCGACATAGAACTTTACAGGAGGGTAACCGCGCTCGTCTTGCATTGCTTGGCGATTGTCCTAAGTATCTTTGCCCTCGCAGGCATATACTTTTCTTGTGAACTTCCCAACGAGCGCAACGAGTTGGTCATTTTGGTCGACTCGTCATTCTCCGCAGGCTCTTTAAAGGACCGCGCCGACAAATTCGTGCACGAACTTCTCGAAGCCAACGACGGAAGGTGCAAGACCTCTATCGTTACATTCGGCTATGACCAAAAGGTCGCCCTCGAACCCGGTATGTACGACGCGGATAAGGCGTTTAACACATATCTTAAAGCGTCAGTACCCAACGATACCACCGCCACCGATATTTGCGCCGCGCTCACGTTCTGCTGGGACCCCGTCAACGAAACGAGCGGCGACGACGTGCCCGTCATCACCCATCCCGAATCGGCGAGGATAGTCGTCATAAGCGACGGCATCGAAACAGACCAACAGGCTCAGTCGGTTGTCCGCAGAATAATGATGGACGGCGTGAGAATAGACTCCACCTTTTTCGGCACCGAACAGGTGCCCGATATGTGGATATCGGGCGTAACCTACCCGGACCGCAGTTTTAACGTTGGCGACACCGTCACCTTTCAGGTAGAAGTAAAAAGCGCATTAAATGGCAACGTCACCCTTTCTCTCAGCGATACAAAGGGCGCTGAGGTAATAAATTATTCTCCGGTCCAAAAAACGTTGCCAATAGGCGTCACCACAATTGCATATGAATACACCTTCACCTCGGCAGGCCACCACGAGATAAAGTTCACATTGGCAAGTGATGAAGACAATCTCGACCAAAACAACGTCTATTATACCTATTTCGACCTCGATGAGGACTACAAGATCCTCGTTATCGAGTATTACAAGGACGAATCAAAAGGTATTCAAGATATGTTTCGAGAAAAAATAGAATCGGGGAAAATGGAACTCGACATCAGAACGAGGTTTAACGGAAAAGACAACATTCCCAATAACATTCCCCATACGCTGGATCAAATGCAACAGTACGACGAGATCATTCTCGTCAATATCGCGAGCAACGATTTTGATGAAAGTTTCTGGCAGAGCCTCCGAAAGTATGTCGAGGATTACGGCGGAGGTCTGTTCACCGTAGGCGGGCTTGAAAGAAACGAAAACGGAGAATATACATACACCCAGGATTCGACAGGTCTTGAACACGGTGTGGCACACGCTTACAATAAAAAGGATATGGAGAACACCATTTTTCAACAGTTGCTTCCGGTCAACGTAATCGACTACAAGCCTCCGCTCGCTTTGGTGGTAATCGTCGACTGTTCGGGTTCAATGGTCGAACGCGAAGACGAGAACGGCTCGCTCGTAGACAAGTCGGTGGAAGCCGCGCTCGCCTGTGTGGAAATGCTCTCGCCGAAAGATTATGTGGCTGCAACAATATTCGGCGACACCTATGAAACACCTCTCGATATGACCCCCATGTCCAAAAGGGCTATGGTGGTGAGGGCGATAAGAGATATATCCAATAGGTACAGCGGTAATACAAGTTTGAAACCTGCGCTTGAAGAAGCATTACGCTTGTTCAAATCGCTCGGTCCGAAAGTACGCCGTCAGCATTTGCTTATCTTAACCGACGGCGCGATCGCCGACGGCTACGACGCCTATTGGCCGTGGCATTTAGGCGTTGAAATGGCGGGTTTGCATTTAACGTCTACCGTTGCGGTATTTGGCAATGGGCGTATTAACGACAGGGATAGGGAGCACTTGTACGCTAAGGTTCACAACATAAACTCAGCGTCCGAACTCCCCGAATTATTCTGGGATGACCTTGGCTTCGACGAGGAACTATCGGGCGCAATAAAAGAAAAATATAAAATAGAAGTCAATGAGCACACCGACGTGTTCAACGATGTGGACGAAAATGAGTTGAAGAAAATAGAGCTCGGAGGCTACTTCACCACCGCTCTTAAAGGCTATAACAATGTCAAAAACCCGCTGATTGCCGAGTATGTGCCCCTTTATGCCGAGTGGAAATTCGGCGCGGGAAAGGTCGGCAGTTATATGTGCGACCTCGGCGAACCGTGGGGCAAATCGCTCCTTGAAAACGAAAACGGTAAAAAGATCGTCGAGAACATCGTGTTCGGGCTGATATCCACTGTGGACATCGCCATGAGCACACTTGATGCGAGGATGATAGAGGACAACTATCGAACGCAAGTGAGCGTTTTCAACTTTGACAGCGAAAAAGAGCCTGACAAAAAACTCGTGGCATATGTCGAACACCCCAAAGGCTCGATGGGCGGCATGATAGCGCGTTTCGATTTGTCCTCGCTATCGCCCGGCGGCAACAGGTTTACCTTTGAAAATAAAACCGAAGGGATTTATAGAGTAACCGTTGTCAAAGTGCCGCGCTCCTTTAACCCGTTTGCGCAAGATGTCGAGGCGGCGGAGAACGCGAGTACCGCCATTCTCAAAACATACAGGGCTTTCTCCTACTCAAAGGAGTATCTCACCGAAAGAGAAACATTCACAAACGGCAAAAACCTCATGATTGCGCTCTCATCACGTGATGACGTTGAGGGTGAAGAAAAGTTTGTTTATGACGCCGCAATCATTATGGATAATTTCCAATTGCTTGTCAAAGACTTCGACCCAAGAATATTTCTTTTCATAAGCGCCATAATTCTCTTATTGCTCGGCGTTGCGGCGCGTAAGTTCAAATTCAAATGGTTGCACGAAATTATAGGCGCGCGCCGTCGAAATAAAATGGAAGACCCAGGGCATTTATCTGCAAGTCGCCTCGAAGTGACGGAAGAACCGAACAATTCGCAACTGCCATAAGACAAACCGAATTTGTGCGCTGCCGATAAAGATTAGGAACCCGAAAATAAATATCCACCCTCTATGTGCGGGTGGATATTTAATTTTATCTTGCTTTCCGCACCTATGTACGCATTTGCGGATTTATGGCTAACAGCCGAATGAGTAACGCGAGGCAGAATTGCTTTGCAGTCCATTCGTAATTGTCGGGGATTAGATAAATATTTTGCACAAGATCGCTTCGAGTGTTTCGATGACTGCTTGTTCGCCGTTTTCCGTGCGTATCACTAAAAGTTCGCCGTGGTTTACGCTAAATACTTT
>CANQAE010000056.1 GCA_947589465.1 uncultured Clostridia bacterium
GTTTCGGGTTGCTACTACAACAAGACCTTGCTTAAAGAATTGGGATACGGACCTGTAACTACTCAAAAAGATTTCGATCTGCTTTGCCAAAATATTTACAACATACCCAAGGGTCCCGTGCCCATTTTGTGGCCGGGCAATTGCTCCTGGATGTTGCAATTCGGGCTTGACCCCGTATTCGCGGACGACAACGAATTGCTGAAAAAACTCAACTCCAATCAAACCTCGTACGCCGACATTCCCGCCGTGCATGATATGGTCGAATGGATATACAAGGCATACAATTCGGGGTGGCTGGGCGACAGGAAATTCGATTTCGCGTCCAAGGGCTGGGACGACATAAGCGCGCCGCTTGCTTCGGGAGAGGTGGTGATGGTGTTCATATGGGACACATGGTTTTATACCGATTTTACGGCCGGTAAATACACGAAGGACGACTTCGCGCTTATGCCCGTGTTTATGAATACCAAGCCGACATACGAGGGCGGCAATCTAAATATGCTCATGGTGAACAAAAACGGCAACAAGTTGGACACGGCGCTCGATTTTCTCGAATTTTGCGCCACTCCCCAAAATTACAACGCCGCTTTTGATGGGATCTCGACGGTGAATTGCTTCGAGAACCAAACGACAAATATTCAATCGACTATGGTTACCGAAGCGCGCGATTCGATAGACGAGTATGAACGTGCTTCCACGGCTTCGACCAAAATAATAGGCTATAACGCCGAGAGCATGGAGAGCATCCTTTTGAGATTGTTGACGGGCGAAAAGGATATGACGGTCGATAAGTGCATAAAACTTTTCGACGACGACCGAAAAAGCAGAGCAAAACAGCAAGGTGCGGAAGGTTTTTGAATCTATAACCGTATTTGAGGCTATTTTATCAAAAAAATCAGACATATTTTAAAAAATGTCCGTATAAATACTTGTAATTTCTATTCAAATGGATTATAATATTTTTAGGATTTTTATTTATACCTAATATACAAATATTAGAAATAATTATATGGGGTATGAAAAGGAGAATGTAAATGAGATTAATCAACGCAACACTTTTTGCCTTGGGAGCGGGTAGCACGGTTTCGGACGCCGTGTTGCTCCTCATGTATGCGCAGATCGCATTGATAGCCCTCTGTCTTATTTTGTTTGCGATCTTTATGCTTCGCAAATATTTGATTAGAAAGAGAAGCAACGAAATGCTCGTCGCGCAGACGGTAGCAGAAAAGAAAGAACATACGCTCATAGGCATTTCGCTCGATATTTCGCGCGTAAAACGTAATTTCAACGTGGGCGACGCTTTCGATTGCGACGGACTTACCGTCTTTGCCGAATACAAGGAACAGCCCGTTACCGAGAACGTTTACGATTTCTCGATAATGAATACGCCCATGCTCTATGCGCCCGGAACCGAAGTCGTTACCGTGGGATACGGCGGATTTACCGCGACCTACACCGTAAACGTCGAACAGGCGGCACCCGAAGCACCGAGTCGCGCACTTATTTACATAGAATTGAATCTCGACGAAGTAAAGACCGAGTACAAAGAGGGCGAACCGTACGATTCGTACGGACTCAAAGTGTTTGCTCATTATAACTCCGCACCCGAAGTCGAACAGGTGTACGACTTTACGGTAGACGAACCGGATATGTCGATAACGGGCAGGACGGAAGCGGTTGTGCATTACGGCGATTTCGCGCAGACGTACCCCATATTCATAGAGCGTAAACGTACTCTCGTGGGGATCACGCTCGACCTCGGCATCGTTCGCAGAGAGTTCGTTCTCGGCGAAAAGTTCTATGCGGACGGACTCATAGTCATAGCAAATTACGACGTTGCGCCGTTTAACGAAAGGGTGAACGATTACCAGGTGGAAGCGCCCGCTATGGAAACGGAAGGACAACATATTGTTACCGTAAAATATCTCAATGAAAGCGCAATTTACACCATTACCGTGATAAAGCCCGAAACAAACGAAAATACAGACGAAGTTGCGACTACTAAACACGAGTATGTCATCGAAGAAGAATCGGTCGATGCGGGCATCTTGCGATACGACCGCAGTTTTACGGCAAGACTTATTCAATCTGATGACGAAACCAAACACTGGTACACGATGATAAAGAACGAGTTGTTGTCCTACAAGAAGATCAAGGACAGAATGAGTTGGAAGAAGGAAACTTACAAGTTCGGCAAAGAAATGATCGCCAAATTCGGCTATCGCGGCAAGACGCTCTGCCTTTTCCTCGCTCTCGATCCAGCCGATTTCATTGACAGCAAATACAAACTCGAAGACGTATCCGAAAACAAGTCGTTCATAGATACGCCGTGTATGTATCGTATAAAGAACGATCGCCGCGTAAAATATGCTTTCGAACTCATCGGGATCATAATGGAACGCATAGGCGCAAAACGAATAGAGGGGAAAATTTCTCAGGACTATTACATGCCTTACGAGGGAATAGTCGAACTTATCAACAAGAAACTCGTTAAGAGATTGATAAAGTCGAGCGCCGACGAAGCCATTTTCGAGTCGGGGAACGAGCGTAAGGAACACAGTTCCGAAACGGTCGCAACCATTACAGAGAACGCGGAAAACACCGAGCAGGAAATTACCGCCGAAGAAAGTATTGACGAGCCGTTTAGTATGGATGAAAACGCCACCGA